>JAATGQ010000260.1 GCA_015654595.1 Chitinophagales bacterium
CCCCCAGCTTTCTTGGGCGACAACAACACCGCCCATTTACCAGCCGCATCGGCTTCGCCGCTTGCCTTATCGCCATTGAATTTGACCGTAACTCTTTCTCCCGGACTCGCCCATCCCCAGATCCGCAAGGGCATATCCCGCTGCAAAACCATCCCATCACTGATCATTCTCGGCACACGCACCTGGCCATAAGAAACGCTGACAGCTGCTACGGAAAAAAGAAGCCAGAGAAATGCGCCCTGCAGCGACCCTCTCCGGCAAAAAAGATAGTTGGTCTTCATGAGTCGAAGTTACGTTTTTGATATAAATCCCCACCCGGGGGTTACGTCTTTTTTACTATATTTAAGAAGTGAAGCTCCTTCGCGTCCAGACAGTGCTTCCATTCAAAACAACTGCTTTTCAGGGTAATCCTCTCCGATCACCCCAACGAATATTTTCCCCTACTCAAAACCCGCCTGTCCCAATTTATAGCATTCTGTCATCTAATCTTCCTACCTTCCTCTGATCAAATTTTCATTTTTTCTGCTATGATAAAAACGGTATTCTGCTCCTTGTTTGTCTTTTCAAGTCTGACCCAGCTAGCCCGCAGCCAATCTTTATACACCCCCAGAGACGTAAAAGAAGCGTATAAAAAAGGTACCCGCTCCCCCGATGGACGCCCCGGGCCCAACTACTGGCAAAATAAGGGACATTATGAGATCTCCGTCACAGCTGCTCCCCCCGACAGAACCATTCGGGGCTTCGAAAAGATAACCTATATCAATAATAGCCCCGACACCCTTATCGCCCTCGACTACCGGCTGATCGGCAATATCCACAAACCTGGCGCCTATCGGCTCGGCAATACGGATTCTGACTACCTGACCGCAGGCGTACATATCTATAGCTATACGGAAAACGGCGAGGCCAAAAAACTAAAACCCCAGGACCACGACGGCACATGGAAATTCATCCGGCTAAACCAACCCCTTGGCCCGCATGATTCTGTACGACTCGATATCACCTGGCACTATACTATATCGCTCAAAAGCGGACGCGAAGGCATGATCGACTCCACCACTTACTATCTTGCCTACTTCTATCCCCGCGTCGCGGTATACGACGACTACAACGGCTGGGACCACATGGACTTTACCGACGAACAGGAATTTTACAACGACTTTAACGATTATATCCTCCATGTCACCGTTCCTGCGAACTACATCGTCTGGGCAACCGGCGACCTTAAAAATCCTGAAGCCGTCCTGAATCCCTCCTGCATAAAGAAACTGGCCGCATCGATGAAGAACGACGCCATCACACGCATCGCCTCGCCCGAGGAGACGAGGACAGGAAAAGTCACGACACAAAACACACTCAATACATGGACCTGGATAGCCAGCGACATCACTGACGTTACCGCCGCACTCAGCAACCACTTTGCCTGGGACGCATCCAGCGTGGTCGTGGATGACGCCACCGGACGAAGAGCCAGTGTACAGTCCGCCTATAATGATACAGCCAAAGACTTTCACCGCATGGTCGAATTCGGCAAACACTCACTCGACTGGCTCTCCCATAACTGGCCCGGCATCCCCTATCCCTTCCCCAAAACCACCATCGTCCAGGGATATGCAGACATGGAGTACCCAATGATGGTCAACGACAACACCACCGACGACCCGCTGTTCTCCCGCTTTGTCGTCGAACACGAGATCGCACATACCTGGTTCCCCTTCTACATGGGCATCAACGAATCGCGTTATGCGTTTATGGATGAAGGATGGGCTACCACATTGAATACCTCATCGGCATCGCCGATCTGGGAAAAGAAAAAGCCGATGACTTCTACAAGAACTTCCGGATCAACTACTATACCTTCGATCCCAACGCAGAAGAAGACCTCCCCATCATTACTCCCGCCAACGCGATGCGCGGCATCGGCTATGGCAACAACGCCTATGGCAAACCTTCCCTGGCCTATCTCGCGATGAAAGATATGCTCGGAGACGAACTATTCCGCAAATGCCTGCACACCTATATGGAAAGGTGGCATGGCAAACATCCACTCCCCTGGGACTTCTTCTATACGTTCAACGACGTGTCCGGAAAAAACCTCAATTGGTTCTGGACAAACTGGTTCTTTACCAACAACTACCTCGACATCGCCATCGATAAGGCAGACACCTCTTCCTTGTCTGTTCAAAATGTCGGCGGCTTCCCGATCCCATTCGATCTCGTACTCAACTATACGGACGGCACTACCAACCGCATCCATCAGACCGCAGCAGTATGGAGCGTCAATCCACAACACCTGAACCTGCTCCTGCCCGCATCAGGTAAACGCTTAAAAAGCCTGCAGCTCGACACAGGCATCTATGTAGACGCAGAACCATCGAATAATAAATGGAATGCGAATTAAAAAAGATATTACCTTCCCATTACTATGGCTTTATTATCATTCAAACACGGATATGCAAGACGTGTCGGCTTCTCATTCCTCGCACTGCCCTTTCTTGTTGCGGGTCTCAGCCTGCCTGCAAAAGCTCAGACACTCCCCTTCAGAGATGCCAGCCTTTCACGCGAAGCCCGCGTAAAAGATCTGCTGTCGCGTCTGGCACTGGAAGAAAAGATCAAGCTGCTTGGTTATCGCAGTCAATCGGTAGACCGCCTCTCCATTCCCGCCTACAACTGGTGGAATGAAGGTCTTCACGGCGTAGCCCGCGCAGGCGAAGCAACGGTCTTCCCACAAGCCATCGCCATGGCCTCCACCTTCTACAACCAATCCCTGCGGCAGGCAGCCGGCTATATCTCCACCGAAGCAAGAGCAAAGTACAATCTCTCCACCGCAGCAGGCAGAAGAGAACAATACATGGGCCTGACCTTCTGGTCTCCCAACATCAATATCTTTCGGGACCCAAGATGGGGACGCGGACAGGAAACTTATGGAGAAGACCCTTTCCTGACGGCCACCATGGGCTCGTCCTTTATAAAAGGCCTTCAAGGCAATGACCCCAGCTATCTGAAAGCCTCCGCCTGCGCCAAACACTTTGCCGTCCATAGCGGACCCGAAGCAAGCCGCCACGAGTTCAACGCCATCGTTGACCAGAAAGACCTCCGGGAAACGTATTTGTATTCTTTTAAAAGACTCGTCGACTCCGGCGTCGAATCGGTTATGTGCGCCTACAACCGCGTAAACAGCGAACCCTGCTGCTCCGGTCCGACGCTGCTGCACACGATCCTGAAAGAGGAATGGCACTTCAACGGCCACGTCGTCACAGACTGCGGCGCGCTCGACGATATCTTCCTACGCCATAAAACCCTCCCCGGACCCGTAGAAACAGCCGCAGCGGCAATAAAAGCCGGTGTCGACCTCGACTGCTCCAACATATTGCAGAACGACGTGTTACAAGCCATCAACCAAGGCCTCCTGACCCGCACGGACGTCGACTCCGCACTCGCCCCGCTGCTTCGCACACAAATGAAGCTGGGTTTCTTCGATGACAAAAAACTGGATCCCTTTGCAGGCTATGGAGCCGACAGCGTTCACAACGCCGCCCATATCGCACTGGCAATAACCCTCGCAGACGAAAGCATCGTACTGCTAAAGAACGACAATCAGGTCCTTCCGCTAAATAAAGACAAACTCAGCTCCCTGATGGTAGTCGGCCCCAACGCTTTCTCCTTCGACGCCCTCTCGGGCAACTACCATGGCGTCTCCTCTCACATGGTGACCTTCCTCGAAGGGATAACCGCAGTAGCAGGCCCCGGAACGCATCTTGAATACGACCAGGGCTGTGACTATAAGGATACCACACACTTCGGAGGGACCTGGGCCGCTTCCTACTGCGACGCAACCGTTGCCGTTATCGGACTTACCCCGGTCATGGAAGGTGAAGAAGGCGACGCTTTCCTGGCGCCGCACGGCGGCGACAGGACGGACCTTAGCCTGCCCGCCGCACATATCGCTTATATAAAAGCGCTTCGCAAAAACATCGGCACAAAACCGCTGATCGTTGTCGTCACCGCCGGCAGCGCAGTCGACCTTTCCGCTATCACGCCTTATGCCGACGCGATCCTGCTGGCCTGGTACCCCGGCGAACAAGGCGGCAACGCACTCGCAGACATCCTCTTTGGCAAAGTATCACCCTCCGGGCACCTGCCGGTCACGTTCTATCAATCCCTCAGTAACCTGCCCAACTATACGGACTATAGCATGAAAGGAAGAACGTACCGCTACTACAATGGGCCCGTTCAATACCCCTTTGGTTTCGGTCTCAGCTATACGACTTTTGGCTACCAATGGCAGCAGCAGCCCAAAGCCGTCTATGGCAAAGACGACTCGATCACCATCGCCGTCAACGTCAACAATCAGCAAAACATAGACGCAGACGACGTACTGCAGGCTTATATCGAATATCCTTCGGGAATCGAACGTATGCCCGTCAGGGAACTAAAGGCCTTCCGTCGTGTTACCGTACAGCACGGACAAAACAACGAAGTGAGACTTTCAATACCGGTTGCGGAATTGCAAAAATGGGATCTCAACTCCAATAACTGGAAACTCTATCCCGGTCAATACCGCATCGTAATAGGAGAAAACTCGCGCGATGAAAAACTCGCTGCCGCATTCGAAGTAAAAGCTCCGGTGCATAAAGGCAAAAAAGTATAACCCGCATACCACAAAAGGTCAGACGGCCAGTCTGATCTTTTTCTTTTCCAGCCACCCCGTCAATAACACGATCAGAAAAGCAAACACCAGCGATTTCCCAACCCCGGCCCAGCCTTCCCGCAATACATGCGGAAGCCGATGATGCGTCGCCAGCAGCTGGTACAGCGAAAAATGGATATACGATAAAAGATAACAGGTCAGCGTCGCAGTCCCCGCAGGCCTGATCCAACGATACCAGCCTTCCTTCCCCCGCCAGTCAGTAAAATAAGCGATAATAGCAAAGCACCCCACGCTGATCCCCGTACAGATCAATACCCAGGAAGGCGTCCCCTCGAGCTTCGAGATGCCGCCTATCGGACGTAAGAACAAACCTGCCATCAAAAGAAAAGGCACAGTAACCAGAAGCCTTACCAACGTCCCTCTCTCCATCGCCCTGCCATAAAGCAAAGAGACAGCCACACCCGCCATCGTAAAAGCCGGCACACCGCCGCTGTCCTCAAACCACAACCAGTCATGATAAGGCAGCATGTCTTTTATATGCTGAATATTATCGGCTACCGACAGACCGACAAAAACAAGGAACGCCACCCAATACCATATGATCCTATCCCCCGCAGCCAGGTATAGCAAAGCCCCGATCAGATAACTCCAGCCGATCAATCCAAGAATACCATACCAATAAGGCTCCATCCACTTCGGAGCATCAGGTTCCCCACCCCGATAGATCAATGCCAATACCACCAGGATCATAACCCCCACCGCCTGAAAGGCTCTTTTACGGGTCGACGTCCATTCTTTCGGATAGACGATCCAGATCAGAAAAAAGGCGGCACAGGCCAGCAACAGCCACAAATGCTTTGGGATAGCCGCAGCGCCCGTCGTATACTCTTCATAATTGACCGTATAGATCCCCATGACCAATAAGGCAAAACCACGCTTCAATACCGTCAAAGCCGTCTGACGCGCAGACAATCCCTTTGCCCGCATCGCCCGGATCGCCCAGGGGATAGACAGTCCCACAATAAACAGGAAAGCAGGGAATATCGTGTCGGCAAAACCCAGCCTGTCCTGCCCTTCTTCCGCATGCTCAAGCCAGGCTGCCGGATGATCGACCAATACCAGGTCATTGACAAAAACCATCAACAACATCGTCAATGCTCTAAACGCATCGATCGAAGAAATTCTACGGACTGCTTGGGTCATAATAAAGTAAAATTACAGGTATCGCTTCCAATAATAAAGCCAGTCGATCATTCTGCTGGTATATCCATATTCGTTATCGAACCAGGCGATCAGCTTCACTTGTCGTCCAACCACGGTCGTCAACGGACCTTCGATAACACAAGAATGCGTATCCCCTTTGATATCCAGCGATACCAACGGTTCTTCGGTATACCCTACGATGCCCTTGTATTCTCCTTCCGACGCCTCACGGAACAACGCGTTGATCTTTGCCGCAGAAGCAGGAGCTGTCAGCGCTACGGTAAAATCAGCCATTGCCCCGTTAGCCACAGGCACCCGCGTACTCACCGCTGCGATCCTGTCTTTCAGTACGGGCATCAGCCGCTCCAAAGAAGGAGCCAGGTCGATTTCAACCGGAATGATAGACTCGGCAGCAGCCCGACCACGCCGGAACTGTTTATTCGGCGCATCCACCAGCTCCTGCCTTGATGTATAAGAATGGAGAATATTAACCTGCGCCGACTCGATACCGATCTGGTTCAGCAGGTAAAGAATATGCGTGCTGCAATTGGTCATACAACCACCCGGAGACGCAATAGTAGTATCGGCTGATAATTGATGCTGGTTAAATCCATAAATAAGTAAAGGCACATCCGGCGTACCCGTCGTCGATAACAATACCTTTCCGGCGCCAGCAGCTAAATGCACAGATGCCGCTCCCCCGCTGGTAAACCGACCCGAACACTCCAGCACGATGTCTACACCCAGTGCTGCCCAGGGCAAAGCCGAAGGATGTCCTTCCCGAAAAGCGGCAATCTTTCTTTCTCCGATATGTAACTGACCATCCGCATAACGGACCGGCTCCGGCAAGGTTCCATAAACAGAATCGTACCGTAATAAATAAGCCAGGTTGTCGGGATCCATGATGTCGTTGACAGCAACCAACTCCAAACCTTCCTGGTCAAGCAACTTACGAGTCAACAACCGGCCGATACGTCCCATTCCATTAATCGCGATGCGCATAGCTCAAATAATTGAATTAGACGCAAATATCGGGAATTCTCACCACCTCCTCCCAAAGCGGCCGGCCACCCCGGACAGCAGATCCCCCTGGGCCCCGCACGCCGCAGCCAGCAAGGTTTAAGGCCGCTTGCCCCATAAACAGAAAAGCCCCCTTACGGGGGCCCTTCTATCAGTTGAATGACTTGGTTTCCATAATCGCTTTCGTTTTACTGCGCGTTGGATTCT
This sequence comes from Chitinophagales bacterium, assembly GCA_015654595.1. Lineage (GTDB taxonomy): Bacteria > Bacteroidota > Bacteroidia > Chitinophagales > Chitinophagaceae > Puia. The sequence goes on from JAATGQ010000260.1 coordinate 7,082, forward strand.
AGCATCAGGCCTTTAAACAGGATATATGCATTCAAGCTTTCGTAGGGATTGTATTCGAATTGTTTGGCAAAAATACAGTATAAACACGGGCGTATATATACTTATACAAGCAGATTAATTATACGCAACAGAAGAATCACTACTCACATCAGCAGCGGCATCTACTTGGTTCTCCAAGCCTCACGCAACATTGTACGATAAAGAATTAATAAGAAAATATACGTGTTTACACATACGTATTATTACTGGAATTTATCGGAAATTTGCAGTTCGAAACATTACTCCAGCAGGATTCTGTCCTGCTGGAGTCAATCCAATTGGTCGGTTCCCTTTTTAAACACAACATTAGTAGCCATGATAAAAGTCGGTATAATAGACGACAATTACTTTCTATTGAACAACTACAAAGACTTCCTCCAGGATTTCCCAGATATCTCCGTAGTGTTCACCTTCCCCACGCTTGAAGACTTAAACAAGAACAGAAATCAAGGCATAACGATTGAAGCCCCCGATATCGTCCTGCTCGATATCGCTGACCTGAGTCAGACGGGTATAGATGAAGTGGTGCAACTTCAACAGATCTATACCTCCACACAAGTGATCGTCATCAGCAGGATAGAAGAACAAACCTATATCGTGCAGGCATTATTGTCGGGCGCCAGGGGCTACCTTTCAAAAAACGCAAGACCAATGGAAATATACTCCTCCATTCAGGACGTATATAATTCAGGAGCAAGTCTTTCTCCGCAAATTGCAAGAAAACTGATCGATCACCTCAAAGGCAATGTTACAGACACGCTCGCAAACCGGCTTACGCGCCGCGAGCTCGAACTGGTCAATCTGCTAAAGGAAGGTCTCTCCTATAAAGAAATGGCCAACCGACTGTTTGTATCCGTATATACTGTTAATCACCATCTGAAAAATATTTACCATAAACTGGGCGTTGAATCAAAATCGCAGCTGATATCCCGCATTTTGCAAAAAACAATCTAAACCATCCGTTACCGTATATGTCGACCCCTTTATCCATAAATCATGTCCTCGTCATCGACGAAATACCCCTGATTTCCGTCGGTCTGCAGGAGGTCTTCCGCAACATCCGCCCCTCTATCAGGGTGGACTATTCCGAAAGCGCCTATTCCGTTCTTTCCGCGCAAAAATACGCAGACCAACTCTACAACCTCGTCATACTCGGCGCAGGCCAGGACCGCACTCCCCAAAGCCTGCAGCACCTGGTCGTCGATCTCAGATACCGGTTTCCCCTCTGCCGGATCTTTATCTATACCGACCAATACCTTCCCGAACTGATCGACAAAATGCAGGACGGACTGATCCACGCCTTTGTCCATAAACACGAAACCGCCGACGAGATCCTTAACGCCTATACACGCCTGGAACATGGAGAAACCTATGTATCCTCCATGTTCCAGACGCTCTACAATACGTATCGCCTCCACCGCTGACAACTATCGTCAGCCCGATAACCTTGTCCTCTAACGATTCCCGCCCCCGCCATGCCTTTATCGAATCTTAAAGATTTATTAACAATATATTGGAATTATATATATTTGCAACCGTCGTCGGCCCTGACAACCTTTAACCGTATCAAGAACTCGAATCATGCCCTCTGTAACACATCATAAGGCCACGCCATTGAATCGGATCCTCGTCATAGATGATCTGCCGCTGATTCCCCTTGCTTTTCAGGAAGTATTCCGCGCCGTCAATCCATCCGCTCTCGTCGAATATTCTGAAAATATCTTCTCAGCCCTTTCGTCAAAAGCATACGCCAATACTTCTTTTGATCTGGTCATCACCGGCTCCCTCCAGGACCAGTATTCCGCCAACCTGCAACAAGCAATCAACGAGCTTCGCCGCCGGTTCAACGAACCCCTGATCATGATCTATTCCAGCGCCTACGATCCCGTCATCATCGAAAAAATGCCCAGTGCCGGCATCGACGCCTACGTCCACAAATACGAACCCATCGAAGAGATCCGCAAAGCCTACGAGCAGCTCTCCCAAGGCGAAGCCTATATCTCCTCCATTTTCCACACCCTCTATTATGAATACGGCCACGGTGTGAGGAAATAACCGCGCCCCGCCTTTCACCCCCCCTGCACCCCCGTCGGCCCTGCTTTACCAACCCGCAACCCCTGGCCGCGCACACAGCCGCTGACCCTACCCCTTAAAAAATAATTTGGCCGCCCCCTCCCCCCGTCTTACCTTTGAATCATCAGATGACCAGATGAAACAAAATCAAGTCCTTCACCGCCAATCCCTCGCCGACGCCGTCGTCGGCCGACTACAGCAGCAGCTGTCGCTTGGCGTCTACCAAACCGGAGAAAAACTTCCATCCGAACCCGAGCTGATGGCGCAATTCGGAGTAGGCCGCTCCACCATCCGGGAAGCTATCCGCATCCTGGCCAACAACGGTCTGCTATCTGTGCGACAGGGATCCGGAACATTCGTCGAATCGCAAAAAGGTATCGCAGAATCCCTCCAGCAACGTCTTAAAAGAGCCGACGCCTCCGATCTCGAAGAGGTCCGCCAACTGCTGGAAATCAAAATCGTCGAAAAAGCCGCTGCCCATCGTACGAAGAAGGACATCGTCAAAATGAAAACGCTGCTGGAAAAACGCGCCGCGGAAGCCGACGCAGAAGACGTCTCAGCCACCATCGGAACAGATATCGAATTCCATATCGCAATGGCTGCCGCTGCCGGCAATGACATCCTCGCCGACCTCTACCGCACCTTTGCCATGCAAGTCAGCCAGCACTTCCGGGAACGCTATGTCAACACCGAGAGCTTTGTCAAAACCCAGTACCTCCATGAACAACTGCTTCAAAGCATTATCGACCAGGAACCTGAATCCGCCCGCCAATACGCCCTTGCTATCATGAGCCAGATCGATTAGCTGTTTTTTTTAACCTAACTCATCAGATGATCTGATCTAAAATCAAACAAAAAACCAAAATCGTTTAATATGCCCAAGTCCTCAACATTAGCCGCCCCATCCTCCGCAGCGGCCAATACTGCCGCCCAAACCACCGTTTTCTCTATCCTGGTGGCAATCAGTTTTTCGCACCTGCTCAATGATACGATGCAGTCGCTGATCCCTTCTACCTATCCTATTTTGAAAAAGTCCCTCCGTCTCGACTTCGGCCAATTGGGGCTCATCACTTTCTGCTTCCAGCTGACAGCTTCTCTTCTTCAACCCTTTGTCGGTATGTATACCGATAAAAAGCCGCAGCCTTTCTCCCTGGCAGCCGGCATGTGCTTTACCCTCGTAGGACTCGTCCTCTTATCCCAGGCCTCTACCTTCCCATTGGTACTGGTTTCTGTATGCCTCGTCGGCATCGGTTCTTCCATCTTCCACCCCGAAGCCTCCCGTCTCGCCTATATGGCCTCCGGCGGCAAAAGAGGATTGGCCCAGTCCATTTTTCAATTGGGCGGCAATGCGGGCTCTTCACTTGGCCCCATCCTGGCGGCCAAAGTCATAGCGCCCTATGGACAGTCCCGTATCCTTTGGTTTTGCCTGATCGCACTGCTCGCCATCGCCGTCCTCTATCAGACAGGGCAATGGTATAATCGTAACCTCTGGCGCCGCAAACCCAAGACTGCCGTCAGTCAAATTCCCGGCGCAGATGCGCTGCCACCCCGAAAAGTGATGCTCGGCCTCGGTATCCTGCTCATGCTCATCTTCTCAAAGTATTTCTATATGGCCAGCATGACCAGTTACTATACCTTCTTCGTGATCGATAAGTTCCATGTTTCGGTTCCTGATTCCCAAATGCTATTGTTCGTCTTCCTGTTTTCCGTCGCAGCCGGCACCATGATCGGGGGGCCCATCGGAGACCGGTTCGGCCGCAAATATGTAATCTGGTTTTCCATCCTCGGCGTCACCCCCTTTACCCTGCTGCTGCCTTACGCCAATCTTTTCTGGACAGTCGTGCTCTCCGCCTGTATCGGGGTGATCCTGGCCTCAGCCTTTTCCGCCATCCTTGTATATGCCCAGGAACTGATGCCCGGTAAAGAAGGAATGATCGCCGGGCTTTTCTTCGGTCTCGCCTTTGGAATGGGCGGTATCGGAGCAGCCGTACTCGGTAAGCTTGCCGATAAGACCAGCATCCACTACGTCTTCAACCTCTGCTCCTACCTTCCCCTGCTCGGGCTGTTCACCGGCTTCCTCCCCAACCCCGAAAAACACAAATAAAAAAGATCCCCCTCACCTTTCAGTGAGGGGGATAAAAGAAAACCCCTCCGTTTCCGGAAGGGCCTCTAACGATTGCTTGCCAATATAACTATTTAGCTTTCTTGGTCGTATCAGCAGACTTAGCTGTAGAATCAGCAACCTTGGCAGTAGAGTCAGCCTTAGCTGCAGTAGAATCAGCCTTAACAGCAGCTGAAGTATCAGCAGTCTTAGCGGCAGTTGTATCAGAAGCCTTAGTTTCAGAACCAGAGTTGTTACAAGCTGCGAAAGCTGCGATAGCTGCTACGAAGAAGAATTTTTTCATTGTGATTGTTTTTGTATTTAATTGAATGGTTTCGAGATTAATACCCCAGCTTGAGAAAAGTAACCCTGCTTTTTTAAAGATTTTCATATATTATTTTCAATAATATATATTTCATCTCTTTTTAAGGCTGCTAGCTAATATTTTAAAAAACTTACCGTTATCTTGGGTTACGAATCTTTACTTTTAGTATTAAATATCGCACAAGCGTGAGGACAGAGACCAACGAACAAAAGTTATTGGAAGGATTAGCCAAAAACGACAGGAAGTCCATCGAAACCATTTATAGGCAGCATTATAATATGGTTCAGTCCCTGATCCTAAACAATAGTGGCTACCCCGACGACGCGAGAGACATTTTTCAGGAAGCCATCATCGTACTTTATGAAAAGGTGAAATCGGGATCGTTTGAATTGAATTGCCAGCTCAAGACCTACCTCTATTCCGTATGCCGCCGGCTTTGGCTTAAACGCCTGAGCCAGCTGCAAAGACTCTCTTCAGACGTCGAAAACCTGGAAGAATCGGTACCCGTAGAGGAAGATCTGGAATTGCACGAGCAGCGCAACCTGGATTTCATGGTAATGGAACAGTCCCTCGACAACCTCGGGGAACCCTGTAAAAGCCTGATAAGGGCCTATTACATTGAGAAAAAAAGTATGGTCGAAATAGCGGCCGATTTTGGCTACACCAATTCGGACAATGCCAAAAACCAGAAGTATAAATGCTTGATGCGGTTGAAGAAAATATTTAGTCAGTATAAAAAATAAAGCAGTAGATGCAAGACACAGCCATGTTAGATGCCGTTGAACGCTATATCCGCGGAGAAATGCTCCCCGAGGAAAAAGCCTTCTTTGAGCATCTTCGCGAAACCAGACCCGAGGTCGATCAGCTCGTCGTCGAACATACTCTTTTCCTTCAGCAGTTGAATAAATATGGGGAAGTCCATCAGCTGAGAACCCAGCTAAAGGACATCCACCTACAGCTGACCGAAAACGGCCAGATCGAGCCCGCCCGACCCACTATCGTAGTTACCCTCTGGAAAAAATACCGCCGCGTGATTGGGGTAGCCGCCTCCATTGCCGGTATCACCGCCCTTTGTATCAGCGGATTGATCTCCTATTTGTCCCCCAAGGTAAGCACGGCAAAGATGGTAGAGTTGAGCCGCCGGCTCGACGCCCAGGAGAACAAACTCAATAAGGTAGTATCCAACCAGCTTCCACAGCAAGGTCAGACCCGCCCCGTAGCCCCGATCGATTTCAAGTCGGGCGGCACAGGCTTTCTTATTGATGGAAAAGGCTATCTGATTACCAACGCACACGTAGTCAACCATGCCACCATCGTAGACGTACAAAACTCACAAGGCGAATACAAGGCCCGTATCCTCCATGTCGATCCTACGACAGACCTGGCCCTTCTTAAAATAGAAGACTCTTCTTTCCACGCCGCCAGCCAGCTTCCTTACGGCATCAGTAAAGGCAAGGCTAAACTGGGCGAAGACCTCTTCACCATGGGCTATCCCCGCAACGACATTGTTTATAGTAAAGGATATGTCAGCGCAAGAACTGGCTTTAGAGGTGATACACTGGCCTATCAGATCACACTTGTCGCCTATCCCGGAAATAGCGGCACCCCCGTCTTCGATAAGGACGGAGAAGTCGTAGGTATCGTCAACGGCGCAGCGCCCGATGCCCAGATGGCCGTATTTGCGATCCGCTCCAAAAATATCTATAAGGTCATCGATGATATGAAAGCCGATAGCGCCTTCTTAAAGACAGACAGTGATTTCGTCCGGCTTCACGTCCCTGCTGTATCCCAGCTCAAAGGACAGGACCGGATCGAACAGCAGATCCCGAAAATCGAAGACTGCATCTTCATCGTAAAGAGCAATCAATAAATTAATAACCACCAATAAAAAAGCCGGTCGCCCGGCTTTTTTTATTATATATCTGATCTCTTCTTATTTCCAAAGATTCGAAGGATACTCTCCTTTCGCAATCAACTCATTCAACGCCGCCTGTACGCCAGGAGCATCTTCCTTATAAGTCACCCCAAACCACTTCGAGTCAGTCGGAATAACCTTGATCTGGCCCTTTCCTTCTTTGATAAACTTATCGCCGATGATCGGAATAAAGAACTCCGCCTTCGGATTAGTCCCCTGCTCCTGCAGGAAGGCATGGAAAAGCTTCTCATCATAAGCGAATACAGAAGGATCAAAACCCCAGAAATTCATCGACACCTTGGAATCATAAGGCACTTCGTATTTCTTATCCCCTTCTTCATAAGTGATCTTATCGCCATCCTGGTAGATCTTTGTACGTTCTGCGATAGAAACCAGGTTGTCGTTAGCGTCTACTTCGCAAACGCCGCGGCTTACCGTACCATTATCCGACAAAGTCTTAGCCAGCTCATATCCAATGATGCAATACAGCTTCTCGCTGACAGGACCAGTTAAAAATTTATAGGCCTTCTCAAAAGAGTCGCGACCATAAAAGTCATCGGCATTGATTACGGCAAAAGGCTCCTTGATAGCGTCCTTTGCACAAAGAATGGCATGCGCCGTTCCCCATGGCTTGGTACGCTCAGCAGGTACAGGGTAATCACCCACAAAAGCATTCATCTCCTGGTAAACATAATCGAGCTCCACCTTGCCCTTTAACTTCGGTTCAAAAATGGCCTTAAAATCATCAGCAAAATCCTTCCGGATAATAAATACCACCTTTGTAAACCCAGCCTTTATAGCGTCGTAAATGGAATAGTCCATAATTGTTTCACCACTCGGGCCAAAACCTTGAATCTGTTTCATACTTCCATATCGGGAAGCCATACCGGCAGCTAAGATCAGAAGGGTTGGTTGCATTATTGTAATTTTATATTTAGGACACGAAAATAAAAAATACTCATTGATAATGAATTTTTTTCTCCCATCACTACTGGAGTCATTACCCGACCCCCGTCTGCAAACAGCATGCCTGTCTGCCGATGTACTCCGGCTAGACAAGATTCACCCCGTCATATCGGGCAACAAATGGTTTAAATTAAAATATCATCTGTCCAGTGCAAAAGCCGGCAGCCACGCGTCTATCCTCACTTTTGGCGGCGCCTGGTCCAATCACATCATAGCCGCAGCTTTTGCCGCGGCACAATATGATCTTTCTTCCATCGGTATCATCCGTGGTGAACGGCCGCCCCAACTTTCCGCCACACTCGAGGCAGCAGCCGGATATGGGATGCAGCTCGAATTCATCAGCCGGCAGCAATATGCGGCAAAAAATGACGCATCCTTTCTTCAACAGCTCTATAACCGTTTTCCCGACACTTATATTGTCCCCGAAGGCGGCAGCGGCCCAATAGGTATAAGAGGAACCGCCGAGATCCTTCGGGATTTTCCATCTTCCGACTATACGCATATCCTCTGTGCAATAGGCACCGGCGCTACCTTCCTGGGTCTCGCAACCGCGTCATCCGCCCACCAGCAACTCATCGGCATCCCTGTTCTCAAAGGCCTCGATACACTCGAAGCCCTCTTCGCCAGCGCCCTTCCCTTTGACGTGCCCGACCACTCAAACCCACTCCCAGTCGATAATACAGAACTATCAATCCCCCTTCCTCCCGAAGCCATTCGAAACAACCCCGCCGACAACCCTCCCTCATCCTATAACCGCCCTGCATCCGATCCACGCAGCATCCGACCTTTTCCATCATCCCTTCTTTCATCCGAAGCCCAGTCCCGCTGCATGCTGCTGCCAGATTATCATTTCGGAGGGTATGCCCGGCATCCGGACAAATTACTTACCTTTATGAACGACCTTTATCGCCAAACCGGCATCCCGACAGATATCGTGTACACGTCAAAACTATTCTTCGCATTTTATGATCTTGTGCAGCAACATTATTTCCCCGCCCACTCGCGTATTTTGCTCATCCATAGCGGAGGGCTCCAAGGCAACCAGTCGCTTGTTCCCGGTACATTGATTTTTTAGGCCCGGATTTTGTTCCAGGGGCGGGATCTTATTTGTAACCCAATGGAAAAACACCATCTTAATAGATTCAATATGCCTTTTATGCGCAGAATAGGCCTCTCCTGGCTGATCATCCTACTTCTTTTCTCTACCGCCATCCAGGCGCAGGATACACTGCCCCGTTTTTCCGTCACGGCCAGGGGCCCCGGCAAGATCCTCATCAGCTGGCACAACACCTACCCCGACGTCAACCAGATCAGTATCCAACGCTCCACCGACAGCCTCAAAAACTTTTCGACCCTGCTGACCGTTCCTGATCCGAAGCTTGCAGCCAACGGCGTTACGGATTCCAAAGCCTTGCATCCCAATTTCTATTACCGTCTCTTCATCGTACTCGACAACGGCAAATATGTCTTTACGCCATCCCTCCGTCCCCAGGCCAATACCACAGAACCGGCAGCTGATAATAATGCCGGCAACTCTATCGGTTCGATGACCAGCGCGCGTATCCAATTTGTCGATGCGCATACCGGCAAAGAACCCAAACAAATACAAAGCCCTTCTGCCATCGACCGCCAGCGCGACTCCTACCTGGCCCGCACCATCTATATCCGCAAAGGCCCCAGCCTCATCGGTCAGGTATCCAGCGACCATATCCTCGCCTTCCGCGATTCTCTCCTCCGCCAGACAAAAGACACTCTCGTCTTTATCGACGGGGATACCATCCAGATCAAACCCTTTATAGCAAAAGAAACCTACCGCATATCTTCCTACGTCTTTACCAACAAATTCGGCAATGTACAGGTGCAGCTGCCCGACGCAGCCCAAAAACATTACTCCGTAAAATTCTTTGATGAAAACAACCAGCTTCTTTTTGAACTGGCAGAAATAAAAGACCCATCCCTCCTCGTCGACAAGACCAACTTCCACCATTCCGGATGGTTCCGCTTCGAGCTCTACGACGGCGATCAATTAAAAGAAAAAAACAAACTCTTTATTCCGAGAGAATATTGAGAAGCCCGTTCCATCACTCGCCACAGTCGATGGTTGAGCATCAATCCGCTGTCTTCACCCCACACTCAAAAACCTCCTCAAACCTCCTCACCCATTTCTCCTTCACTTCTTCCATCAACACCTTCCTCCCCAATTCACCCTCTATCGACGCGACCTGCTTATCCTGTATACCACAAGGGACTATATTCCCAAAATAACCCAGATCGGTATTTACATTCAACGCAAACCCATGCATCGTAACCCACCGGCTGCAGCGCACCCCGATCGCCATGATCTTCCGCTCTTTCCCTTTTACCCCCGGCTCGATCCAGACACCCGTCTCCCCCGCAGAACGATCCCCCACAATGCCATACTCCGACAAAACCCGGATCGCCACTTCTTCCAGGTTACGTAAATACTTTCCAATATCGGTATACCACTTCTCCAGGTCCAGGATCGGATACCCCACCAGCTGCCCAGGCCCATGGTAGGTGATGTCACCGCCCCGGTTACTCCGGAAAAACTGTATCCCCTTCTCCTTCATTTCCTGCTCCCCCATCAATACATTCTCCATATGCCCGCTCTTTCCCAATGTATACACATGCGGATGCTCTACGAACAACAAATAATTCGTCGTATCCAGGCCGTCAACAGCACCTGCAGCGGCAATCGTATTTACCCCGCCGCCCACGGCCGCCGCGCTCCCGCCAGCAGCAACATCCGCACCTACCCCCACATCCACGCCAACACGCGCGGCAGCACCCTCCCCATGGACCCGCTGATTAAGAGTCAGCTGCTCCACCGGCTGAGCTACACGCTCCCTCGCCGCACTCTTGATCCCCACATTTTTCTGTAAAAGCCGCTCCTGGTAATCCCAGGCGGTCTGGTAATCCATCTGCCCCAGATCCTGGAGCATTACAATTCGTTGCATCCTGTAAAATTACCTAAAAAATTCAACCCGGCAGCAACCCGTCTCTCCCGCTATACCTCCTGCCACCCGGCGGAAACAAACAATCCAGTCCGACGGCAACCCGTAATAACATCGGTGTTCCCAAATCCAAGGTACTCTCTCAAAACACCCCTTTCAATACATCATTATCACCCCCGGCGGCAATTTAGCCGGCTCCGGCCTTGGCTTGGGCGGATGCGCCGGATCCAACACGGAATAGTCTACAACCCTCCGCTGCCCATAAAATGCCTCCTCCTCCGAAGTCCACATCCCATTATTCTTTTTAAAAAGTGCCGCCGCACTATCCAGCGCCAGCTTGGCCCCCAGCTTTATTTGAAGAAGCAAGGGCCCCTTTCCCATTCGCCGATCCAATGCTTCCCGGGAATAAAACGACAGATCGACACCCTCCAGGCAATTCGAATCAGCCCTGGCGCCCGCCAGAATATACCCGCCAGGCACAAGCGAAACGCCAATATCCTTTAGCAGGAACTCCAATGTTTTTTTAACATACCGCCCTTTAATATCCTCAAAATTCGCCCTCAGATACGCTGTCGTATCTCCCCTGTAAAATCGCAGCGGCTTTATATCAAAACCCGACGGACCATAGGTAAAATAACTAACCGAAATATCCTTTACGGTAAGCCCTGAATAATACCGCTCTAACTCAGGCGTCCATCGCTGGTTATACTTCCGCTGCAAAGCCACAACCGTATCCATCAACGCCCCCTCTTCCCAGTGAATATGGATAAGAAAGGCCTGCTTTTTACCAGCAATCCGCCGATCCAACTCCTGCCGGGAATAAAAACAGATCGTCAGGTACGGACTGTACTTTACCGAACGACCCACACCAAAGAGATAAGACCCCACCGGAATAGTCATGTCGCCAAGCAGGACCCCAAGCGGCTTATGAACATAATACTCTTTATGATCGACAAAATTATTCTCGATATACGCAATCGTATCCCCACGGAAAGCCGCCAATGGTTTTACCAACGGCTTATCCTGGCACAAAGCGCCAAGCACCATCAGGCTCAACCAACAGCAATATAACAATCTCGGATACCCCATACAAGAACTTAAATTTGGAAAAAAACCGGACACTTCAAAGCACAGATCGGTGGAACCCGCCTAAAAATCGGCAACCAAGCCCCCTGGCCGGGATTCGGCGAGGAGCGGCTCAACCACACAACATCACACCCGCCCCAAAACCCCACCGCACGCGCCAACAATACATGGAAGAAAAACAGTATTTTTGCACGATGAGCATCCGCGACGACAAGCACATGGATAAACACATCGACGCTGCCCCATCCAGGGACAAACCCCGGCCATCCGGCGACAACTCGCCAGACGATGAGTCCCCATCCACCGACGGCTCCGACGAGCTGTACGAACGACTGAATATCAAAGTCGATAAAGGCCAGGAACCGATGCGCATCGACAAATTCCTCGTCCAACGCATCGAGAACGCCTCCCGGAACAAGATCCAAAAAGCCCTCGAAGCCGGTATGGTCCTCGTCAACAACAAACCCGTCGCCGCCAACTACAAGATCCGTCCCCTCGACGAGATCGTCACCTACTCCGATAAGGAAACTCCGGGCGAAGAGATCATCCCCGAAGAAATGCCGCTCAATATATACTATGAAGACGATGACGTGATGATCATCAACAAACCACCCGGACTCGTCGTACACCCCGCCAGCGGCAATTACAGCGGTACACTGATCAATGGGGTCGCCTGGTACCTGCAGCAAAAGAACAAAGACATCAACGAACAAACCCTCCCCCGCTTCGGTCTTGTACACCGCATCGACAAGAATACCAGCGGACTGATGGTCCTCGCCAAAACGGAAAAAGCCGTTCGCAGCCTGGCCAAACAATTCTTTGACCATACCGTCAAAAGACAATACATGGCCCTCGTCTGGGGAGACCTGGCCGAAGACCAGGGTACCATAGTAGCTCACGTTGGTAGACACCAACGTTTTCGCAAGCTGTTTGATGCCTACCCCGAAGGCGAACACGGCAAAGAAGCCATCACCCATTATAAAGTGCTCGAAAGATTCGGATACGTCACCCTCGTCCAATGCGTACTCGAAACAGGCCGCACGCACCAGATCCGCGTCCATATGCAGCACATCGGACACCCGCTGTTCAACGACGACACATACGGCGGCGATAAGATCGTAAAAGGAACCGTATTCAGTAAATACCGGCAGTTCGTCGACAACTGCTTTGCCATCTGCCCAAGACACGCACTGCATGCCAAAACTATCGGCTTCGTTCACCCAGGCACAGGCAAAGACGTCCTCTTCGAAAGCGAACTCCCCGATGACATGCGCGAAGTCATCCAGAAATGGAGAACCTATACTTCTACATACAAAAGGGAGCAGCCATAAGCTGCCCCCTTCAAAAAATATTCAACAGATACTTCTACCTGGGAAAAGTCATCTTATAATCCACCTTTATCCTGCCCCGCGTAATATCGTCCAGTTTTCCCTTCAGCAGCTTACGCTTCAAAGGCTTCAGATAGTCGATAAATAACTTCCCTTCGATGTGATCATACTCATGCAAAATGATCCGCGCCGTGATCCCATTGAATGTCTTCAAATGCGGCTGAAACTGCTCATCCACATACTCCAGCGTCACTTCTTCCGCCCGGTACACATCCTCCCGGATCTTCGGAATACTCAGACACCCCTCATTATACGGCCACTCCTCGCCATTCAGAGATTTCACATGCGCATTGATAAACACCTGCTTGACGCCAGGCCCATCCGGATACTTCCCCTGTTCATCCTCTTCCAGATTCTCAAAGATCTGCGCTGAATCGATCACAAACAACCGGATATCCCGATTGATCTGCGGCGCAGCCAAACCTACCCCGTTGCTCGAATACATAGTCTCCCACATATCTTCAATCAACTTCTCCAAACCTGGATAATCAGGGGTGATGTCCTTGCTCACTACCCGAAGGATAGGAGTACCATAAGCTACAATAGGTAAAATCATATGTTATTTTGTTCTTTCCAAATACTCCTGCAACATGATCGTTGCAGCAATCTCGTCCACCAACGCCTTATCCCGCCGCTGCTTCTTCTTCAATCCCATGTCGATCATCGCCCGCGAAGCCATTTTCGACGTATACCGCTCATCCACCATCAACAAAGGCATCGCTGGAAACTCCTTCTTCAGCTTCTCCACGATCTCCCGCACCAACGGCGTGGCATGCGTATCCGTGTCATCCCAATTCTTTGGCTCCCCCATCAACACCAGCTCCACTTCTTCTTTCTTAAAATACTCCTTCAAAAAAGGGATCAGCTTCGGCGACCCGATGGTCATCAACCCCGTCGCAATGATCTGCAACGGATCGGTAACCGCCAGTCCCGTTCGCTTCATTCCGTAATCTATCGCCATGATTCGAGCCATATATTCTAACCCTTGCGGGCCTCCTTCTCGTTTTCTGCCAGAAACTCCTCCGGCGTACAAACCGGTAATACGGGTATCGCCGCCTTTAATAATTCTCCTTCTGCCGTTATATAATAATCCAGCTTATGATGAAGCGCAGTATAATAACACAAAGCCGCCGGCATATTTCCCATCTTGGAATGCAACGCATTCACCACCACTTCATGACCCGCATCGATCACCTGCACCTCCGCCAGCAATGCCAGTAATACGGCCCTGGCCTGATCCGCACCATATACTTCCGACAACCTCTTACTCACCGCCTGCAACACCGCAGGCGTTATAAAAGCCTGTATCCTGCCGCTTAACACCCACTCTATCAGCTTCCTCACTACCGCATACCGCGCCCGCTTCAACGTAAAATCCAAAAGGATATCCTCTCCAATACACACTCTAAACGCCATGATCCCCTCCTTTTTTAACTGCCGTCACCGCACCTCCACCGCCCGAAGCCAGATCGCCAGCCCCAGCCCCCGATTCACCTCCTGGCGTCAACGCACCGAAACCTGGTCCTGTCACACCCAATCCATCTCCAGCCAGCCGGAGTCCAGCCTCGGATTCACCCCCAGCTGTCATCGCATCTAAAACAGGGGCGACTATCCCTAATTCCCTTCCGCCTGCTCCCGGCAACCTCTCCACCAGCTCTAACAGATTCTCCCGCTGCACCGGCTTCGTCACCTGCCTGAAATAACTCTCCACCAGCTCAGACACACTCATCTGCTTGCTGGCCGCATACGCCTTCATAGCCTCCAATAAGGCCCCATCAATAGTCAGATTAAGCCGCTCCTTCATGCGACGAAGATACGCATAAAATCAAAACATGCGCACACTATTCATCCGATGCGCATATTATTATTTACCCGATATGCCAAACCCCACGGTGAGAAAGGAAAAGATCCGATATAACAAAGAGGGCGAAAACAACGCTCGCCACCCCATTAGCCGTCATAAACGCCAGATTTACCCGGCGCAGATCGTTTGGCTTCACGATAGAATGCTGATAGATCAACATCCCCATAAAGATCGCCACACCAACCCAATACCACCAGCCAAAACCGCCATAAATCCCTGCCGTTATCACACAAAAAGTACTCAACGCATGCAGCCCCTCCGACACGATCAACGCCTTCTTCTTGCCCAGCCACGAAGGCATGGAATAAAGCTTCTGCGACTTGTCAAACTCTTCGTCCTGCAATGAATAAATGATATCGAAACCGCTTACCCAGAAAATAACGGTCAAAGAAAATAAAATAGGCAGAAAATCAAAATGGCCCGTCACGGAAAGATAAGCCCCAATCGGCGCCAGCGACAATCCAATCCCTAAAACCAGGTGGCACAAAGGCGTAAACCGCTTGGTATAGCTATAGCCCAACACCACAAACAACGCCACAAACGACAACCCAAAACAAAGTGGATTTATAAACCAGGTCGTGATGATAAATGCAACACAATTGATCAGCACAAACCGCAGCGCACTGTTCTTCGAAATGATACCCGCCGGGATCTCCCTTATCGCCGTCCTGGGATTCATCGCATCCCACTTGACATCCAGCCAGCGGTTAAATGCCATCGCCGCACTCCTTGCAAAGATCATACACAACAATACAAGTATAAAAGTCACCCAGAGGGATCCTGACGGCAGAACCTTCACGGACAAGGAATGCACAGGTACATAATCCTTGTACAGACTGAACGGCACCTTATAACGAAAGATCGCCAGAAAAAAGCCGATCAACGCAAAAGGCATCGCAAAAATGGTATGCGAGAACTTGACCAGGCTCAGATAATTCTTAATTGTACTCATAGTTTCGTCGTTTTGATAGCAGCAGCCCGATCACGGACCAATTCCCATAAAACAATCCCCGCCGCTATAGAAATATTCAGCGAATGCTTCATGCCATATTGAGGGATCTCGATCACCACATCACACAAAGCCAACGCCTCATTCCCGACACCCTCTACCTCATTCCCGAAAATAACAGCCACCGGTCCGGAATGTTGGGCCGAAAAGGCAGGCAAAGGTACGCTCCCCTCCGTTTGCTCCACCGCAAAAACCGGACAGCCATCAGCCTTAAGAGACCTGACGGCTTCTTCCGTCGTCGGAAAATACTTCCATGCGACCGTCTCCGTCGCCCCCAGCGCAGTCTTATGGATATCCCTGTGCGGAGGCTGCGGGGTATACCCGCAAAGATAGATACCCTGTAGAAGAAAAGCATCCGCCGTCCGAAACACACTCCCTACATTATGCATACTCCGGATATTATCCAGCACCACAATCACCGGCGTCTTCTCTGATTCCCGGAAAGCATTCACCGATAATCGGCCCAATTCGTCCATGTCCAATTTGCGCATGCGCAAAGGTAAATGACCGCTCATATATTTAAGACCTGCTTTTCCGATTTTATTTGCCGCTATTCCTTGATCCACTTACTTTAAAGCAAATTTTCACACATGAGAAAAAACTACCTGCTCCCGGTACTCACCGGCCTATGCTTATCCCTTTCCTCCAACCTCCTGTTTGCCCAGGACGAAAAACTTGATCTCACCACCATTCAAAAGATCCGCGACGAAGGCCTCCAACACTCCCACGTGATGGACATAGCCTTCCACCTGACCGACGCCAGCGGCAACCGCCTGACCTCTTCCCCCGGTTTCTTCCGCGCCGCCAACTACGCCAAACAACAGCTGGCTGCCTGGGGACTGACCGGAGCCGCCCTCGATCCCTGGGGTGACTTCGGAAAAGGATGGGAACTACAAAAGTCCTACCTGGCCATGACCGCCCCCTACTACAAGCCCCTCATCGCCTTCCCGAAAGCCTGGTGCGACGGAACCAGCGGCGCAAAATCAGCAGCCGTACTCCTGATCTCCGCGACGGACAGCGCCGGACTGGACAAATACAAAGGACAACTGGCCGGTAAGATACTGATCCTCGACGTAAACGAGACTTATCAGCAAAGCTTCAAACCCGACGCAACCCGCTATACAGACGCCCAACTGGACTCCATGGCCAGGATCGTACCCGATACCAGCAACGCACGCCGCCGCAGGGGTGGATTCAACAGACCCAGCATGATCATGGCCAATACGCTGCGTAAAATGGCTGCCGGAGAAGGCGCCGTCGCCATCCTCAGCATGACGGCCAGAGGTCATGACGGAACGATCTTCGTACAGGGCGGAGGCGCCTATAAAGCAGATGCGCCTGCCAACTTCCTCGACATCGTAGTCGCCCTCGAAGACTATATGACCATCGTCCGCCTGCTCAAAGCCGGAACACCCGTTACGCTCGACGCAGACGTCAAAACGAAGTTTGAAACGGATGATACCAAAGGCTATAACGTCATCGCTGAAATAAAAGGCACAGACAAAAAACTCAAAGACGAAGTCGTCATGCTGGGCGCACACCTGGATTCCTGGCAAAGTGCCACCGGAGCCACCGACAACGCCGCAGGCTCAGCCGTCATGCTCGAAGCTGTCCGCATCCTCAAAACCCTCGGCATACAACCCCGCCGCACCATCCGCATCGCCCTCTGGTCCGGCGAAGAAGAAGGACTCCTGGGCTCCCGCGGCTACGTAAAGAAAACCTTTGCCGACCCCGCCACCATGCAATTGCTGCCCGCACACGAAAAACTCTCGGGCTATTTCAACATAGACAACGGAACAGGAAAAGTACGCGGCATCTATCTCCAGGGCAACGAAGCCTGCCGCCCCATCTTTACAAAATGGCTCGAACCCTTCCACGACCTGGGCGCCGCCACCGTCACCATCAGCAACACCGGCGGCACCGACCACCAATCCTTCGACGCCGTCGGCCTGCCTGGCTTCCAGTTCATCCAGGACGAGATCGAATACAGCACCCGTACCCACCACACCAATATGGACAGCTATGACCACCTGCGCGAAGACGACCTTAAACAGATCGCCACTATTGTAGCCGCCTTCGTATACGACGCCGCTCAACGCGACGAAAAACTGCCCCGCAAACCGCTGCCACAGCCCCGTCCGACAGGTCGTGGAGGCTTTTGATCCAAGGCTATCACCAACTTATCCCCAATAAAAACCCCGACAAACCAATTTGTCGGGGCTTTCTTACTTTTGCGCCAACTTTAACCTACCTGAGGTCCCGACTATGGCAAAATCCAGCGCAGAAACTCCACTCATGCAACAACACCGGGCTATTAAACAAAGATACCCCGACGCTATCCTGTTATTCCGGGTAGGCGATTTCTATGAGACCTTTGGAGAAGACGCTATAACATCCTCAAAAGTGCTCGGCATCACGCTGACCAAACGGAATAACGGAGCCGCCTTCTCTTCGGAACTGGCCGGCTTCCCCCATCACTCGCTGGATACCTACCTCCACAAACTCGTCAAGGCAGGCCACCGCGTTGCCGTCGTAGATCAGTTGGAAGACCCCAAGGCTGCGAAAGGAATCGTCAAAAGAGGCGTCACGGAACTCGTCACCCCCGGCGTCGCGACCAACGACAAACTCCTCGAAGGCAGCAGCAACAACTTTCTCGCCGGCATCCACTTTCCCGACGGCTGGTCCGCCAGCGCCAGCGACAACATTCCCCTCCTCGGCATCTCTTTTCTGGATATCTCCACCGGGGAATTCTTCGTCGCCGAAGGCAATACGGAATACGCAGACAGACTCCTCCAAACCCTTCGCCCCGCGGAGATCATCTTCCAGCGCAGCCACCAAAAAGCGTTCAAGGAATGGTTTGGCAGCAAAGTCTACACCTATACGCTGGAAAGCTGGCTCTTCGACGAAGCATTCGCCACCGAAAGCCTGCTCAAACACTTCCAGACGCACTCGCTGAAAGGATTCGGCATCGAGTCAATGAAAGCAGGGATCATCGCCGCAGGAGCCGTTCTGCATTACCTCAAGGACACCGAACACCCCCACCTGCAGCACCTCGCCACCCTCCAGCGCATCGACCGGGAAGACCATCTCTGGATGGATAAGTTCACCATTCGCAACCTCGAACTGATCGGCCCTTCCAGCGGCGACGGACACGGCAGCCACCTGCTGAAAGTAATCGACAACACGGTATCCCCCATGGGCGCACGCCTCATAAAACGCTGGCTGCTCATGCCGCTGAAAGATGCCGCCCGCATCCGCCAGCGCCTCGATGCCGTTGAGTTCTTTATAAAAGATCCTGACCTCCGCGCCGCACTGAGCCAACACATCCAGCAATGCGGAGACATCGAACGCCTTGTCAGTAAAATACCCTCGCGCAAGATCAACCCGCGCGAACTGGTGCTGCTCGCCAAAGGACTCGAGCATGTCCAGGCCATAAAACAACTGTCCGGCTCCTTCACGGAAGAACTGCCCCGTGACCTCGGCCTCCAGCTCGACCCCTGCCCCGACATAAGAACGAGGATCGAAGCAACGATCTCGGATAACCCGCCGGTAGCCGTCTCCAAAGGAGATACTATCAGAGGAGGCGTAAACGCCGAGCTGGACAAGCTACGCCAAATCGCCACCGGCGGAAAGGACTACCTCGTCCAGCTTCAACAAAAAGAAGCCGGGCGGTCCGGGATCAGCTCCCTCAAAATTGGATTCAACAACGTCTTCGGCTACTACCTCGAAGTCACCAACACACATAAAGACAAGGTTCCGGCCGACTGGATGCGCAAACAGACCTTGGCCAACGCAGAACGTTATATCACACCGGAACTGAAAGAATACGAAGAACAGATCACCGGCGCCGAAGAAAAGATCATGGCCCTCGAAGCGGCCATCTACGAAGAACTGGTGGCCTTCCTGCAAACAAAGATAGCCCCCATCCAGACCAACGGGCATCTACTGGCCATACTGGACTGCCTGCTTTGCTTCGCCAGCAACGCGCTTCAATACAATTACAAAAAACCCGTCCTCCACGAAGGCCGTGACCTCGAGCTGAAAGGCAGCCGTCACCCCGTCATCGAAAGACAGCTGCCCGCCGGGGAATCCTATATTTCCAATGACCTGGTACTCGACCCCGGTTCACAACAGATCATCATCCTCACCGGACCCAATATGAGCGGTAAAAGCGCGCTGCTTCGCCAGACAGCCCTCATCACCCTCATGGCCCACATGGGCAGCTTCGTCCCCTGCGACGCAGCCAGCATCCCGCTGACAGACAAGATCTTTACCCGTGTCGGCGCATCCGATAACCTCAGCGGCGGCGAATCTACCTTCATGGTTGAAATGAACGAAACCGCCAGCATCATCAATAACCTCACCCCCGGAAGCCTTATCCTGCTGGACGAAATAGGAAGGGGAACGTCCACCTATGACGGTATCTCCATCGCCTGGAGCATCGCCGAATACCTGCACAACTCCCCCAACGCGCCAAAAACGCTCTTCGCCACACACTATCACGAACTGAACGAACTGGAAAACAAGCTGCCCCGCGTCCGTAACTACCATATCACCAATAAGGAAGTCGGCAACAAAGTCATCTTCCTGCGCAAACTCGCACCGGGCGGCAGTATCCATAGCTTCGGTATCCACGTCGCAAAAATGGCCGGAATGCCCCCCGCACTGATCCAGCGCGCTGAAGAAATACTGCACCAACTCGAAGACAAACACGTCGACAGCCCCATCGAAGAATCACTCAAACAGGTAAGCGCGCCAAAAATGCAGCTTTCTATCTTCGACGCACACACGGAAACCTTTCAACAAATACGCCAGCTGCTCGAAAACACCGACATCAACAGACTGACACCGGTCGAAGCCCTGCTCAAACTCCAGGAGATTAAACATCGCCTGAAATAATACTATTCATACCCCATTGTGACCGATGACCACAATGGGGTATCCTTCCTTCTGTCATCGACCGATCTTTGTTTATCCTGACCCTGTTGCCTTATATCCCGGAAAACGACTCGCATCTTTTCGCTTATTATTTTCAGCCTTACTTCTATTCAACGATTGTCCTATGATAAGATATTCTTATCACCTGCATAATTATAGACATTGGCTCAGCGGTTTTAGCGAGTTGCTTCAAAAACCCGCGGGACACCGTCTGCTTACTATTCCATCCCAGCTCGGAGAAGGCGGCATCTATGCCCCCCACCTCACCGACGGCCTCTCAGGTATCGTGATGAACTTCCGGCTCCTCGACGACCTCGTTATCTACCATCCCGCCAGCACCGACCCGGGCCTCCTGGTTTCGTTCGATCAGATACGGACCGGCGACCGCGGCATCGTACAGCTAACCTCCACAGCAA
Organism: Chitinophagales bacterium; assembly: GCA_015654595.1. Taxonomy (GTDB): domain Bacteria; phylum Bacteroidota; class Bacteroidia; order Chitinophagales; family Chitinophagaceae; genus Puia. The sequence continues at coordinate 28,177 of JAATGQ010000260.1, forward strand.
ACGCACAGGAAATAACGCTCCCCCGCAATATCCCTGTCAAAAGAGCCGCCCTCTTCTTCTCCCCTTCCTTTCTGAAATATCATATCCGCAAAGATTTCCTCGAAGAGCTCTTTCAACAAGCTGACAAAGGATACAAAGAACCCCTGCCCTTTGAATATCGTCAGCAGCTGGAAGATATATTCAACGCAGATCCAACCTCACCGCTGCACCACCTGCAGATACAAAACAGATTCAACAGCCTCACGGAAAAACTCCTCCACACACTGCTGTCCCGCACCAACTTCCCCAATCCCGATCCCAGCGCCTGGGCAAGAGGCAAAGAAAAAGACCTCGAAGCGCTGAAAAGCATCGTACAGATCCTCAGCGACACACAGCTTCACAAATTCCCCTCCATCGAAACGCTCTCCAAAAAAGCCATGATGAGTTCAACCAAACTCAAAAGCAGGTTCAAACAGATCTATGGCATGAAACTTTATGAATTCTATAACCGCCATCGACTCGAACAAGCAAAAGAAATGCTGAAGACAGGAAAATTCTCGGTAAAACAAGTCGGCGTAAACATCGGCTTTTCCAATCTGAGCAATTTTGCAAAAGCCTTTAAGAAAGAATTTGGTATTCTTCCTAAGGATGTTTTAAGAAATAAATAGTAATTACTCCTCAAAGTTATGTTAAATAGCCTTTACAGCTAGTAAAAGGAACATTCTGGTGTCTTCTTGCGTCATTTATTTTATAAATTTGCACTTTTTATCCGAGACCGCTATTGCACGCCTACCATCCAACCGCGACTAATGCCATTGAGAGAGACAGATTTTCGTAAACGTGAAAAAACAGGTGAATATGGTCAAGTACTCATTCCAACTGGAAAATTTCGAAAAATGGCTAACGGACTTCGCTGTAGCAATGAATACCACAGTTAAAGATCGCGTTATTACCATTCCCTCCCATCTGGGCACAGGAACAATCCTGGCGCAGAACGTAAACCAACACTTATCCTATGCGGTCATGAACGTTAAACTCGAACATGACCTGGAACTATATCGTGAAACCGGCGCAAAAGGTTTCTCCATTTCGTTTAACCAGGTAGAAGTACAAAAAGAAATGCAGGTGGGACACCGCCAGCAGCTGGTTACGGACAAAAGGCCTTTCCGCAACGATATTTTTTTGACGGACCCTCGCGACAGCGCCTTTTTGAAGATCTCCGCCGGCAGCCAGGTGAAGCGTCTGCTCATCGTCTGTTCGCATGAACTGGCTCTCCAATACCTGCCAAAAGACGTCTTTGATAAACTCGACTCCTTTGCGAGAAACAACAGCAGCAGCGAAAACCCGCTGTTCATTAACCTTTCGCACCGCACGATGCTGAAAGAAGTATTCGAGATCAAAGAGAACGATCCGATCAGCCAGATCAAAAGACTGTCCGGTATCATCCATCTGATGGAAAAGCTGCTGCATTCCTTCCTGCGCCAGGAACAATCGGCATTGCCCAGAACGGTAAAGAAGAACGATCTGGAAAGCATGCAGCACGTCGAACAGATCCTCAGCAGTAAACTCGAAGGATTCCCTTCCCTCGAATCACTCGCCCAGGAAGTGTTCATGAGCACCAGCAAACTCAAGAATCTGTTCAAACAGGTCTACGGCCATACGCTGTATGATTACTACAACAAAAGCCGTCTTCAAAGAGCAAAAGACCTGCTCATCACAGGCCAGTGCAGCATCAAACAGGCAGGCAGCGAAATCGGCTTCTCAAACCTTAGCCACTTCGCAAAAGCCTTCCGCAAAGAGTTTGGTATCCTGCCAAGAGACCTCGTAAAAGGCCGTTAAGCTAAAATCAAAAGCCGAAGCGTGCGTTTTGAAAAACGCACGCTTCGGCCAATATCGTCCAGATCCCGGCCTGGCTTACCTCACATCAGATCCTTTAGTCGGCTATACAATTCCGTAAATACTTTATAGTTCGAAAGATATACTTCATGCCGCAGCGCATCCGGCTCATAGCGCTCCGACACTCCCGACAACGCTGCCACGCTTTTCCAATCCGGAACGATCCCCAGCGCATACAAAGCCAGCATTGCCGCGCCGACAGCCGACGCATCCGCCTTCCCCGTCACATACACGGTCTTCATAAAAACGTCAGCCATCAGCTGCAGCCAGTCTTTACTCTTCGTAAACCCGCCGCTGGCATAAATATGCTTTATCGGCCCCAGCGTCTCTTCCAACGAAACGCCGATCTGCCGCATCTCAAAACAAACGCCCTCCAGTATTGCCCGGATAAAATGCCGCTGCCCATGAACAGACCTGACGCCAAAGAACACCCCCCTGGCATGGGCATCCCAGACCGGTGCTCTTTCTCCCTGCAGATAAGGCAGAAAAACCAAACCGGAAGAACCTGGTTCCACCTCCGCCGCCTCTCTCACCCAACGCTCGGTATCGCCCCCTCTTTCCTGGCCCAGCACCTGCTGTATGTACCACTGCAATACATTCCCGCCATTATTCGTCGCTCCTCCGCATACATAATGCTGCGGGGTCAATATATAACTGAAAATACGTTCCTGTACATCATATTTCGGCGATGGCGCCGTCATCCGGATCGCACCGCTCGTTCCTATCGTCAGTGCAGTCTCCCCTTCCTGTATCGCCCCGCTGCCCAGATTCGCCATACAACCGTCACTCCCTCCTATCACAAATGACAACTCCGCCGGCATGCCCAAATCGCTCAGCGCATCCGGTATCCCTCGCAGCACATGCGTACAGGGTACCGGCTCAGACAAGCGCCCGGCATCGATCCCAGCCAGCTCCAAAGCGGCTGGATACCACTCCAGCTTACGGATATCAAAAAGCCCCGTCGCCGAAGCGATCGAATAATCTACCTGGTAAACCCCAAACCATCGCTGCCAGATATATTCTTTTATGGAAATAAACCGCGCCGCCCGCCGAAAGACGTCCGGCTCCGCCTCCCGCAGCCACAACAGCTTACACAAAGGTGACATCGCATGCACCGGCGTCCCCGTATGCTCATAGATCCTGCGACCCCGATCGGTCCCCTTCAAAGCCTCCGCCTGCGCCGCCGGCCGTAGATCAGCCCAGGTCATCGCCCTCGTTATTGGCACACCCTGCCCGTCTACCGCAATAAGACTGTGCATCGCACAACTCAACGAGATCCCGGCTAAATCCGCCGGCCATGCACCCTTCAGGCCATCCCCCACCGGCGTCACTGCATCCGGCCATCTCGCACTCGCCGACATCACTCCCCCCAGCTTCCGCAATACCTCCGTCACCGCCTCCAATAACAGCAGAGCGTCCAGCTCATACCTTCCATCGGCATCGCTGACAACAGGATACGACACATCAGCCCCGCCCAACACTTCCCCCTTCTCCGTAAACGCTACGGCTTTGGTATTGGTAGTGCCGATGTCAATGCCGATGATGTATCGCATTAAATCAATTCTTTCAGTTTTGCGACCACCTGGTCGACCTCTTCGCGGGTATTGTGTTTAGAGAAAGAAAACCGTACCGTAACCTGGTTCGGATTGTTGTTGATCGCGCGGATCACATGCGACCCCTGCTCAACGCCGCTCGTACAGGCACTGCCGCCCGAAGCGCAGATATGATTGATGTCCAGGTTGAACAATAACATCTCCGACTTCTCGGTCTTCGGGAAAGAAACGCTAAGTACGGTATAAAGACTGCGACCCAGCGGATCGCCATTAAACGAAATTCCTTTTACATGCTTCTTCAACTGCTCCATCATATAGACCTTGATGCCTTTGATGTAGCCGCTGTCCGCTTCAAAACCAGCCGTTGCCAGTTCCAGCGCCTTTGCAAATCCAACGATGCCATACACACTTTCGGTGCCGGCCCTCATATTGCGTTCCTGCGAACCACCATGGATCAGCGGATGGATGCGCACATTCTCATTGATATACAATATTCCCGTCCCTTTGGGGCCATGGAACTTGTGACCAGCCGCAGTGATAAAATGAACCGGCGTGTTACGGAGATCGAAAGGGAAATGGCCTACCGTCTGCACGGTATCGGAGTGAAAAATAGCGCCATATAGTTTACACAGTTCGCCTACCGATTGCATATCCAGCAGGTTGCCGATCTCGTTGTTGGCATGCATCAGCGTCACCAGCGTCTTTTCAGCGCTCGAAGCCAGCTTTTGCTCCAGGTCTTCCAGGTCGATATGCCCGTTGGGCAGCACGGCAACATAACTCAACGCCGCCTCACCCCGCTTGTGCAGGTGCTCTACGGTATGCAAGGTGGCATGATGCTCCAGCGGGGAAGTGATGATATGCGTACAGCCAAGATCCCGAACCGCAGCCGTAATGGCCGTATTCGAACTTTCAGTACCGCCCGAAGTAAAAAAGATCTCGGCGGGATGCGCATTCAGAATTTTTGCTACAGATTTCCGGCTGTTTTCGATAGCAAGCCTCGACTCCCGGCCATAAGAATAAATAGAAGAAGGATTTCCAAATTTTTCAGTCAAATAGGGCATCATAGCTTCCAGAACATGGGGGTCCAGCGAAGTAGTAGCGGCATTATCGAAATAGATTCTTTCCATAGCGCGGCAAATGTAAGGATTCTCCCCAACTTCAAAATGTCAGCCCTCCGACAGTACCCCCCTCCCGGCCCGTGCAACCCGCTCCTGCCCGGAGCTTGCCCCAGCTTCGGCGAACCGCCCCTGGCTTCGGGGAGTTAAAGCCCCCCGCAACGGGGGGCTTTAACTCCCACCCAAAGCGAAGAAGCAAGCCTGACGGCTTGCTTCTTCGCTTTGAAATCAGATCGACTCCTTTATATCCTGCATCAACCTCTGCGCAATATTATTCGCAGTCGTCTCAAAATTACTTTCCGCATAAATCCTGATAATAGGCTCCGTGTTCGACGTCCTCAAATGCACCCAATCATTATCAAATTCAATCTTCAACCCATCCTCCGTATTGATCGGCTGATTCTTATACTTCTTCTGGATCTTCTCGAAGATCGAAGGCACATTGATCCCATGACCAAGCTCGATCTTATTCTTCGAAATAAAATAATCTGGATAACGGCTCCGGAAAGCACGCATCCCATTCTTATGATTCGACAACGAACTCAGGAAAAGGCCGATCCCGATCAACGCATCCCGGCCATAATGAAGATCCGGAACGATAATACCTCCATTCCCCTCACCGCCGATCACCGCATTTACTGCTTTCATCTTATTGACCACATTCACCTCTCCGACCGCAGAAGGAAAATACTCGCCGCCCCGCTGTAACGTCACCTCCTTCAAAGCCTTCGTGCTGCTCATATTACTAACGGTATTACCCGGTCGCTTGCTTAATACATAGTCAGCAACCGCCACCAGCGTATACTCTTCTCCAAACATGCTCCCGTCCTCGTTGACAAAACAAAGCCTGTCCACATCCGGATCGACCGCAATACCCATATCCGCCTTCGCCTTCTGCACCATCGCACTCAACCCTACCAGGTTCTCAGGCAAAGGTTCGGGATTATGCGCAAACTTACCATTGACCTCTTCATTGATCAGGATCACCTCCGCAACTCCCAGCGCCTTCAACAACGGCGGAAGAAACAAGGCCCCCGTTGAATTGACCACATCCACCACGATCTTATACTGTCTTTCTTTGATAGCCGCAACATCCACCAGCGGATAATTCACCACCATGTCGATATGCTTCTGCAGCCAGGTGTCGTTCACAATATATTCGCCCAGCTTGTCCACCGTAGCAAAAGTAAAATCTTCTTTAGCAGCCTTTTCCAGTATCGCAGCCCCTTCTTCCGCAGAAATAAACTCTCCCCCGGCGTTCAATAGCTTGAGCGCATTCCATTCCTTAGGGTTATGACTGGCCGTCAGGATAATCCCCCCAGCCGCCTTTTCACCGGGCACCGCCAGTTCCACCGTTGGCGTAGTAGAAAGCCCCAGATCGATGACATCCAGCCCCAGGCCCCGCAGCGTACTGACGACGAGGGCGCTTACCATCCCGCCACTGATCCGCCCATCCCTGCCCACAACGATCTTCTTTGCTTCTTTTGTCTTTGGTCCTGTCTCCAATATCCTGCTGCCATACGCCGCAGTAAATTTGACTATATCCAGTGGGGAAAGGTTATCACCTGGTTTCCCGCCTATCGTCCCCCTGATGCCGGAGATGCTTTTGATCAATGCCACAAGCGCTTGTTTTAAAGTCTACAATAATGTCTGCAAAAATAAGGTTTTTGGAAAGGGTTTTGCCCATAAATTTGTCGAAAGATCTCCCCATGCACTTACCTTCGGACTGGTTCCGGGAGTGGTTCGATTCCCCCTATTACCATCAGCTGTACTTTGGACGGGATGAAAATGAAGCCGCAGGCCTGATCAACCGCCTGCTTTCCCTGCTGAAACCGCCCCAGGGCTCCGCCATGCTCGACGTCGCCTGCGGACGCGGCAGACACTCCCGCATACTCGCCAGCCACGGCTATGACGTCACCGGATTCGATCTGGCGCCCGAAAGCATCGCCTTCGCCCGGCAATTCGAAAACGAGCACCTCCGCTTCTTCGTACACGATATGCGCCGCATACTTTGTACCAACTGCTTCGACTACGCCTTCAATTTCTTTACCAGCTTCGGCTACTTCCATACGCAAAGAGAACACGACAATGCTTTAAAAGCCATAACCCTCGCACTAAAACCCGGCGGGTACTTTTTTCTCGATTACCTCAATACGCACTACGCAGAAGACCATCTCATCCACCGCTCTCAAAAAGAGATCGACGGCGTCATCTTTTACCTCACAAAGTGGTACGACGAACATCACTTCTATAAGAAGATCGAGATCGAAGACGAAACGCAAAAAGAACCGATCGTCTATACAGAGAAGGTTGCCAAATTCTCTATCGGCGATTTCACCGAAATGTTTGCGCTCGCAGGCCTCTCCATTCAACACGTTTTTGGCAGTTACCAACTCGAACCCTATCACATAAAAACATCCCCGCGGCTGCTGCTGGTTGCACAAAAAAGGCCGTCCCATACTGTTGCAGGAGACGGCCGCCGGAGCATTTAGAATAAGGTTTAACGTACAACAAAACTACACGCCGCAATCCAGCAGCACAATAGTAGTTGTCCCTGCAAAATGCTTTTTTATCCACGGGATTATTGCTATCACTTTTGCAGTTTTTCACATCGATACATTCATTTTTATCGATATTCTACTTAGTGTGAAAAAAAAAACCGCCTCCCCTTTGGCAATACTTCCGCGGTAACTCTATTTTACACTGGGTTTTAAGCCCAACATTAAACACTTATACTATGAGATCATGTCTACACTTCGGTGTACACCGCAGGATTGCGCGTGCACACCCCATCTTCTTATTCTTTCTGCTTCTCTTTACCAGCACGGCATTCGCACAGGTCAGTCCCACAGTCCCAGCCACAACCCATCAGCACAACAAACAGGTCATCGGCTATATCACGCAATGGGACGCGTGGAAGAACGTCTCAGGCATCGTAGCCGAAGGCGGTTACAACCAGCTGAATGTCGACTACTCGCAGTACACGATCCTTAACTTCTCCTTCTTTGGCATAGCCGACGACGGCTCCCTGCACAGCGGAGACTATCGCAACCCCAATATCTACCAGGCTTCCGCCGTACAGAACCCCGCTCCTATGGTCGATTCGGACATCTATAGCAGCTGGGATATGTATATCCTCAACGGCGAACTCACCACGGAATATTATATCTCTGACGGCGACGACGCCTATGTCCTGGGATTCCGCAACTCTGGCAGCGGCTGGACAAATATCAACACCGGCGCCTCTGGCAGCTTCCCGCTGTCTGTTCATAAATCGGGCGGCGCCCTTGGACTTATCGCCCTTGCCCACCAGCAGGGTGTAAAGGCGATAGCATCCATCGGCGGCTGGAGTATGTGCCGCTACTATCCCGACATGGCCGCCGATCCGACAAAACGCGCCCGATTCCTGGCCAATATCCAGCAGCTCATGGCCATGGGCTTCGATGGTATCGATCTGGACTGGGAATATCCCAATGCACCGGGCATGAATATCCTCGACTATAGCACCGCGGACTATACTAACTTTGCGACCCTGGTAGAAAGTATCCGCTCTACCATCGGAACGGGGAAACTGATCACCGCCTGTTTTTCTCCGGCAGCCGCCAAGATCCAGGGCTTCGATTGGGCGAGACTGAACAATTCTATGGACTACTTCAACTTCATGACCTATGACTACAACGGCGGCTGGTCGACCAAAGCGGGTCATAACGCACCGCTCTATGACTACCCCGGCGAAGAGTTCAGCAACTTCTCACTCGATGCAACGGTAAAAGCGGTTCGCACCCTCGCCGTCAACATGAACAAGGTCATCGTCGGAGCGCCCTTCTATGGCCGTGGCGTCATCACTACCAGCGCCGCAGCACTCAACGGCTCCACTACGATGCGCTCGGAGACCATCCAACCGGATGGCCCTATCACCACCTGCGCAGACTTTACCAACTGGCCCACTACGGTATGGGCCGGAACGCCCAACTACAGCGCTATCCTGCAGGCTACCGCCTCGGGATGGACAGACCATTGGGACTCTATCGCACAAGTACCCTATATGACCAACGGGAATTATTTTCTAAGTTATGACAACCCAAGATCCATCGCCGCAAAAGCGCAATACGTAAAAGACAACAACCTCGCCGGCGTCATCGTATGGAACGTCTTTGGAGACATGCTCAACATGACTACGGGCAATGTCGCCAAAAGCAAATTGATCTATTGTCCTAATACAACTGAACCCCTGGTCAATACGATCAACCAGGTCTTTGCGTCGGGCTCTTCTTCATCGGGTAACAAAGCCCCCGTCGTCAGCCTGACGGCGCCGTCCAACAGCGCGACCTTTACCGCGCCAGCCAGCATTACGCTGACAGCATCGGCCAGCGACAGCGACGGCACGATAGCAAAAGTCGCCTTCTACAACGGCGGTACGCTGCTCACCACACTGACCAGCTCACCCTATATGTATAGCTGGACAAATGTAGCGGCAGGCACGTATAATCTGACCGCCGTCGCAACAGACAACAGCGGCACATCCAGGACTTCTTCGATCATCACTATCACCGTCAACGCCTCCGGTGGTACCGATACAACCGGTACAGGCGGAAACACCGGTGGCAATACGGGATCAGGCAACTGCTCCGCCATAGCGACATGGAGCGCCACACAAGTCTATACGGGAGGTATGCAGGCCGTCTTCAACAACAACCTCTATACCGCCAATTACTGGACGCAAGGCAACGAGCCAGACCTCAACTCCGGCACTGCCGGCAGCGGACAACCATGGATACTCACCGCAGCCTGCTCAGCCCCTTCCAACAAAGCGCCAACAGTCAGCCTGACGGCGCCGTCCAACAGCGCGACCTTTACCGCGCCTGCCAGCATCAGCATCACCGCCTCCGCAGCCGACGCAGACGGAACGGTCGCAAGCGTAACCTTCTACAACGGAGCCACCCTGCTTGGCACAGCCACAAGCTCACCCTATACTTATAGCTGGACAAACGTAGCCGCAGGCACGTACACGCTGACAGCCATCGCAACAGACAACGCAGGCGCCAAAACAACGTCAGCAGCCGTGTCGATTACCGTCAACGGCTCCGGCGGCAGCATAGGCAGCGGCAACTGCGCAGGCGTCCCGACCTACCAGCCTTACCCCGCAGTCTATAACATTGGCGACGAGGTGGTCTATAACGGTAATCTCTACCAGAGCACAGCCAACGGCCTCTACAACGTCACGCCAGGAACCGCCGACTGGTGGTGGACACCCCTCGGCGCTTGTACCTCAAGCTCAGCAGTCACAATCAATAGCAAAGGAGCGACAGCCACTACCGGCGCCAATGCGATCGTTCTGCCACTGACGGTATTCCCCAACCCGGCATCGACCAGCCAGGTACAACTGCAGATCGGCAGCAATACCGCCGAACAGCTAAGCATCGACCTCGTCCCCATCACCGGCAACAGCTCTGTCCTGCACCTGCAAACAGCCGCAGCCGGCCAGGGCACACAGCTGATACCGGTCGACCTCAGCCGCATTCCCAAAGGCATCTACATCGTGAAAGTCAATCACGGAGCCAATGGGAAAATGGAAACAACAAAAATTATAAAACTCTAAAGGCCCTGACGCACTCTAAAACACACCCAAAGAAAGAGCCGCCCTCCGGCGGCTCTTTCTTTAAAATCTCAAATGTTTTACCGTCAAACTATTATTGATCAACTGCTTCAACGAATCGATCCCAATCCATAAATGCCGCTCCACATACTGCCCAGATATCCTGCTACTAATTCGCTGCTGATCCGGGATCCATGCCCCAAAATATATCAAAAGCCGGATACCTTCCTACAATCCTCCCCGCTTCTTATTCTTCAGCAACAAATACCTCGACACTTCATACATCGCCTGGCATACCTCTGCCATCTGCTTCCTGATCGGCCCCTTGCGAACGGAGTCGGGAACAGGATCATTGTTCACCACGGAAACCATAACCTCCATATCGGTTTTCAATCCCTTGCGGTAAAAATAATTTCCACGGACAAGCCCTATATACGCCTGGTCGGGATCATAAATAAAGGACAACTCACGCCCTGCCATACGCGCCGTATCCAGAAGGTCACGTCCCAATGTAGTATTGTCGTAAGTGATATTGCAAAGCCCCGCCAGCGTCGGAAGCACATCCACCTGCGAACAATCCGATGAGATCCGCTGCGGAGTCAACAACTTTGGCGCATAGAGCAGCAGAGGCACATGCTCCGCCGTCAACCGCTGATCCGTCCATGCCTTTGGGAGAACGCCGCCAGCATCACCGGGTATGCCATGATCGCCCACAAACAAAAAGACCGTGTTATCGAAATACTTCTCCTTCGAAGCCGCCTCGATAAAAGTCTGATAGCCGAAATCGGTGTACCGGAAGGCATTCATCTCGTCATTGCTCTCGAACCCATACTTGTGCAAAGAATCAACCGGCATCGTTAGAGGATGGAACACAGACCTGTCCTCCGACGGGATCGTATAAGGCCGGTGATTATCCGCGGTCTGGATGATCGCCAGGAATGGACCGCCGTCCTGCTGCCGGAGTACCTTATTCGCTTCCAGGAAAAGATTCTTATCGCTGATGCCCCACACATCAACCTTTGGTGAACTGTAATTCTGCTGCTCATACAAATGCAGATCATGTATATTGTCCGTCAGCAAACCCCTGATATTCGCCCAACTCGTACTGCCGCCAAGAAAATAGAACTTTTTATAATCCGTAAAATTATTAATGATCGTATGTTGATCCACCGCCAAAGGATTCCGACTCGAAGTTGTCGTAGCCGCCGCCACATCGGGAATACCCGTAATGACCGCCCAAACGCCCCTCGCCGTTCCATAAGAAGGCGTAAAACAATGGTCGAAGAAAACACCCTTTTGACAAAGCCCGTTAAAAAACGGCGTCGTGTTCAGTGGATTCCCCCACATACTGCTTTTATATGCGCTGAAAGACTCGCAGATCACCACCACCACATTGGGCCGCGAAGTCAGGGTCCCGGGACGAGGGACAACCCTGCGGGCCATCAATCCATCCGGCAAACCGCCCGCCGTTTCTACCTTCCCGCTGGTATCAAGCGGATAAAAAGACGCCAGCACCGGAATAGCTGCACGAACCTTTTCCGCATCAAAAACGCTGTGCCGGAACTTCATACTGCTAAAAAAGCTTTGAAAAGGATTCAACGCAAGGTTCGCCTGGTAATCACTGCCCAAGGTAAAAGCGTCGCTCCACCGCAAAGGATATTGACCTATCCGGCCAAATACGCCCAAACCCAACACCAAAAAACTTGCCGCCAGCCACGCAAACCTTACCTTCATCGGGTAGGTAGCGCTCTCCTGCCTGCCCACCCGCCTGTAAACCCATTTCATCAACCGACGGATAAGCCAGGTTCCGCCAACCAACACGATGATCAGCCGGAATACAGGATAAGTCTGCCAGACCATCGCTGCCGAAATACCCGCATCCGTCAGATAATTCAAATCGCTGGCGCTCAATCGCTGAGCCAGATAACTATAATGCGCAAAATCTACCGTATAAAAGAAAATGACCAGAAATCCGCCCAGCGTCAATACACCCAGAACCAGGCTGCGCCCCGCTGGCCTCCGAAAAGCATCCAGCTTTGGGAAAAAACCCAGGATCAGGATAACCAACTCCAGGATACCAATATAACGGCAATCGAAGCGGATACCCATCAAAAAAGAAGGTAAAACAGCGGAGAAGGAATGGCCTTGCCTGCTGAAAGCCAAAAACAAAGCAAGACGTAAAAGACTCAACATCAACAAAAAAATAATGCCTGTTGAAAAAACCAAACGCACCGTTTTTGGTATATTTGGTAAATTTGTCGCCGGTCTGTTTGTCATGTCCAATTTATTTGTAGCGGACAAAATTAGATCAATTATATTGGAAACCATGATTTTACTCGAAACCGGTGATCATCCGGGCTTTTTACATGGCATTTTAAAGGGTGATTATTGGCTTTTTTCCCGGATTAACCAGCATTGGACGAGTCCGGTTCTGGATGTATTCTTTCTCTTTATCCGGGAGGCCGAATTATGGCTGCCATTCTACCTGTTCCTGCTCGTATTCGCACTCATGAACTTTAAGAAAAGAGGCGGTATCTGGTCGCTATACCTGATCATGACTGCTATTATCAGCGATCTGATCAGCAGCAATCTGATCAAACAACATACCTTCTATCGCGCCCGTCCCTGTAACGACCCGATCTGGGCCGATACGATGCGCTCGCTGGCAAACTACTGTCCAGTCAGCTCCAGCTTTACCTCTTCGCACGCCTGTAACCACTTTGCGATGGCATTTTTCATTTTTCGGACCATGCGGCATACCAGTCCGCTATGGAGACTCGTTTTTGCATGGGCATTTCTGATTTCCTATGCACAGGTATATGTCGGCGTCCATTATCCGACAGATGTCATCAGCGGAGGTATTGTCGGATCGCTGATCGGCTGGCAAACCAGCAGAATCTTCCAATATCAATTTGGCAAACTTCAATTACCTTCATCCAATACCCCGACTCATGCTTGAGATGATCATTTTATTATGCCTTATCTTTATAAACGGACTCTTCGTGATGGCCGAGATCGCGCTGGTGTCGGCACGCAAAAGCCGGCTCGAGCAGCTAGCTGAACACGGCGACGACAAAGCCCGTTCGGCACTCAAGCTGACGGAAAACCCGGAACTGTTCTTATCTACCGCCCAGATCGGCATCACCCTGATCGCCATCCTGACCGGTTTCTACTCCGGTGAAAAATTCAGCGCCGACCTGCAGCCCTATATCGAAAAGATCCCCTACCTGCGTCACTACGCAGCCAATATATCCACAGGCCTCATCCTGGTAATGGTCACTCTATTATCCATCATCTTTGGCGAATTGATCCCAAAAAGGATCGGCCTGCTGAGAGCAGAACAAATCGCTCGCCTGGTGGCCAGGCCCGTTCGCATTCTTTCGCTGATCACACACCCTATCGTCTGGCTGCTCAACACCAGCAGCAATTTCTTTTTCCGCCTTTTTCCCGTTCCGCCTTCTTCAGACAGCGCTGTCACGGAAGACGAGATCAAAGCCATCATCTCTGAAGGCACCGAACAGGGCGCTATAGAAGAAGCCGAACAGGAGATCATCGAACGGGTATTCCACCTCGGAGATCGTAACATCACCTCCCTGATGACGCACCGCAGCGACATCATCTGGTTCGACCTCCACGAAAATGAAGAGACCATAAAAGGAAAGATCATAAAAGACCCCCACTCGGTCTACCCGATATGTGACGGAGAAATAGACAATATAAAAGGCGTGGTTTCCATAAAAGATCTCTACGTTACCGACGACCACGTGCTGTTCAAGGATATCATGACGCCAGCCCAGTTCGTACCCGAAAACAATACGGCCTACATGGTGCTGGAAAAATTCAAACAATCCAAAACGCATAGCTGCTTTATCGTCGATGAATATGGCAGCCTCCTGGGGATGATCACCCTCAACGACATCCTCGAAGCCATCATCGGTGAGATCTCACAACCCGAAGAAGCCGCCTACGAGATACGGGAACGCGAAGAAGGCGGATTCCTCGTCGACGCCCAGATCCCCTTCTACGACTTCCTCTCCCACTTTCACAAGACGGAATGGATGAACGAAGGCGATCACGAGTTCGACACCCTCGCAGGCTTCCTGCTCAACAAACTCGAACACATCCCCGCCGCCGGCGAAAAAACGGAATGGCGCGGCTTTACCTTCGAGATCATCGACATGGACGCCCAACGTATCGACAAAGTCCTCGTCACACTCTCGACCCAATTGGAAAATGACATAAAAGAGGAAGAAGAATAACCCCTAAAATACAAAATTAGCATTCCCCTCCGGGCAATCCAGCCGCGTGCTCTTCCGCATGCCCCCAACCGTCACATGCATGATATTGATCTGCTGCGAATAAGTCTCATAAAGCAGATCGTCCACCGCCTCTATCTTATGCGGCGCCTCCGCAACCCCATCCACCTGGAAATAACTCCAGGTCCCATCCTCCTTATTCTCCCGCCCCACATAACTCAGCACAGCCGCCTTCCCATCCACCCTCAACCGAAGATGCTTTCCCACATACGCCGCAACCAGCTTATCCAAAGCCCCCGAAGAAGTCGAAAGATCCACCTTCCCGCCGCCGGTCTTCTCCAGCGCCGCCTCAAAGTCATTCGTAAAGATCTTTACGCTTATCTCCAGCGTTTTATCCTTTGCATTATGATTGATCTCCGTTACGCTGATATACAAGGGATGCCTTATATCCCCAGCAGGCAAAGCCGGCCCTTTACCGACAAACGGTGTACAAAAAGCCATCACAGCCAACCACTTAAATAAAGATGCAGCCATTTAAAAAGTAAATTTTTCTACGACAAAAGTCTGGATAATTTTACAAAATCCAGCAACCATGCAAGAATTCAACCTCTACTTCAACATAGGCATCGAACACATCCTGAACTGGGAGGCGCTCGATCATATCCTGTTCGTAGCGGCGCTTTGCCTCCGCTATCTGCTAAAAGACTGGCGAAAGGTGGTCGTGCTGGTAACCGCCTTCACCATCGGACAAAAAAGAAAGATGCCCTACCCATTCCTTGATCGGCGCGCGGACGGCGCGAGGCCGGGCGGGATGGCGGCAACCTAGGGCGCGTGGCGGCGGTGTCCAATGTAAAGGAAGCGCTCCGTCCGACAAATCGCCAGGACGTCCATCCGCCGCGCCAGGACGCCCGCCCGCGTCGACGGAACGGCTGGACCTGGCGACAAAATCACGGCGCCATTCCCCCGGCCGCCGCCGCCGCCCGGGACGCCTGCGCCGCGAGCACGGCCATGATCCCCGTCCCGACAATCGCCGCCAGCACCAGGAAAAACAGGAACATCAACAGCCGGGACTTGCGCCCGTGGCGCACCTGATAAATGCCCATGAACAGCGACACCAGCCCGAAGGCGCACAGCGAACCCAGCAGCAGGAACATGTCCGTGAGCACTTCCTGGTTGCCGGTGAAACGGGGCGAGCCGCCCGGCAGGACGGGCTGGCGGACGAACCCGTTCAGCTTCCACGCCAGCGTGCCGATGCCCCCGCTGAGCAGGAGGCCGATGACG
>JAATGQ010000135.1 GCA_015654595.1 Chitinophagales bacterium
CGCTCACCTTCCTCTGCGGCGGCTTATCCATGTCCGTGTCTGCACCGGTCAATATTATGATGATGCAATCTGCGCCGAGCGCGGAGATGATGGGCGCGGCATTCATGCAGGCGGCGTTCAACGTGGCCAATGCCGCAGGGGCCTACCTGGGCGGCATACCGCTCACCTTGGGGTTTTCCTATGCCTATCCCTCGCTCGTGGGCGCCGGCATGACGGTGATCGGGTTATTGATCTGTGGGGAGTATATCCGCAAATTTACCGGCAGCAACGGGATAAATGCGGAAGGGGCGCTGGTGAAATAATGCTTCGCCGTATCATGTATGCCGTTTTCCAACGGCACAATATCCAACGCCCCGGATACGCTTTCCAGGATCGGGTAATCTTAACCAAAAGAGTTCAATGACAACCCATCCATAAAAGCCCTTTTTCATCCAACAAAAACGGACCTGCAGGTTGGTGATTTGAATCACATTTATTTCACAGCTTTGGTTAACGGAGCGAAACTTGCCGATTCATCCTTTCTATCTTCCAGTGCTTACCTTTTGTTATTTCAATTATGACTAATTAGCCTGAAATACCTTTCGGTTACATCCATATGGCAGCTGTATTGTACTGCCATCTACCTGATATGCAAAATGCCGTCTTTGTAATAATACTCGCAACCGGCAGCGGATTTAAGAATATTCAAAAAATCATCAATTGGTTTATCTTTAAATACCACACCGGTGAAGTGCTTTTTTCGGGCTTCATCGGGGGCATCCAGCTGAACCGGCACATTAAACCAGCGCGGAATAACTTCAGCCAGTTCACTGATGGGGGTATTGTCCAGCACATACTTGCCATGTATCCAGGCAAGCTGATCCATATCAAAAGACTGTTTTTTTATTGCTCCTCCAATGGCATAGGCGGCCTGATCACCGGGGGCCAGGGTTATCTTTTGGCCTTTGGCTTCGATCGCTATGCCGCCCTGGACAAGCGATACTTGTTGCTTATCTTCCCGGTAGATGTTAACATTAAATTCTGTTCCAAGAACATGGATAACGGCGCCTGGCAATTCAACTACAAAAGGCTGGGCACTGTTTTTGGCGACTTTCAGGTAGGCTTCCCCGGCAACTACGGTAATATTGCGCGTAGCACCGCTAAATTTAAACGGAAAGGCGATTTCTGTAGCTGAGTTAACAATAATGGTTGAACCGTCGGACAGTTTCAGCGTATAATCCATGCCTGGCGGAACAATTAACTTATTCATTCCCGTGGACGTGCCATTATCTGTATAAGATAATATGCGGTTAGCCGTATCGTTGTTTAAAAGGGCGGCGCCGGTAGTTGCTGTACCTGTTTTTGACAGATCAATAACATCCTTACTACCTGCCACCTGCAACCGTAAACCCCGGGAAACGACTGAACCAGCAACCACACCCGGTTGTATCATTGAATGTTTCTTCCCACTATTGATAAAATACCCGCCAACGATAATAGTAGCTACTACAGCAGCAGCAGGAATCAGCCGCATTGGCTGCATCCACCTCAAACGCCGCTTCCTTTTAGAAATATTCGACCAGGATTCTGCCAGGTCGTACTGCATTGCATCGGAAGCAGAAACCCGATGCTGTAGCTCTTCCCACGCTTCCCTTACTTTTTCATCCTCCAGTATCTGACGGTTTAGGTATAGCTCATTTTCCGGCGAAATAAGACCAGAAAGTTTCTCAAGCATCAGTTGATGTATGTCTAAATCCATTAGCTTCAAATTATCCATAACTACAATATATGTCTGCTTGGACTCGGAAAATGGGTGAGCCGGGCTACCGTAAATGAATTAATTTTTTTCTCAAGGTTTTGATGGCCTCTGCCAGGTGGGTCTTTACCGTATTGTCTTTCAAGCCAAGTTCGGAGGATATCTCTTTCCTTTTCTTACCGGCTATAATGGCCATATCAAAAACTTTTGCCTGTTGGGTAGGCAAAGCTCTTACCGCTTCGCCCAGTTCCTGCCGGAGCTGACGATTTTCTGCAGGATCGTTATGGTCTGAAAATGTATCTGCTGCAGCGGCCATCCTATGGTATAAAAGGGCTTTGCTTTTCCTCGATTTCAGTATATCCAAAGCCAGGTTACGCACCGCCTTATAGAAATAACCCTTCACATTGCCCTGTACGGACTGGTATCGCTTTTTATGCCAGAAGTCAGCAAAAAAATCCTGTACAACATCCTTAGCCTCGTCTTCCCGGCCCAGGAGCTGCAACGCTTCCAAATATAGAAAACGGGCATAACGGTCATGAAATAGCTTCAAAGCACCTTCATGCCCGTCCTTCATCTGCTGCAAAAGTAAATCATCGTCAGCCTGCATGAATGGATAGCGGTTAATGTTTTCCTTAAAATGATGGTGGTTATAGATGGAGGATTAACAGAGGATATTAACTTCTGTACTAATGTATTCTATGAATATCCAAACGGATGATACCCAAATATATGGCAAGGCGGGCTTTAATCATATATCCGGAATGAAAAGAAAAAAAATTTTTAATTCCGCTCACCCAAAATCACCTGACAACAGACTTATATGCACATGCCAAAGGTTGAACGGAGGATTGCTTGCAGGGTGAAAAATTATTAAGTCAG
>JAATGQ010000007.1 GCA_015654595.1 Chitinophagales bacterium
GGCAACATCGGCCCCCGGCCCAAACCCGTCAGATATAACCTCCATACGCCCTGGCATTTCCTGCTCAGCGGTTCCTATCTCTTTGGCGCAGGCAATGCCGATACCCGGAAACAAAAAGGATTCATTACCGCCGACCTGGAATACATCACAACCGGCACGAGCAGCTTCCACCCGCAGGATGACGACGACAACGACGGCGTCACCACCAACGCCGTTGACAGCTACTACGACCAGGTCAATCAGGCGGTGAAAGAAAACTATAAAGGCGTTTTTGCCGCCAGACTCGGCGGCGAATTGAAGTTGAATACATTCCTTCTGCGGGCCGGAGGCGCTTACTACAGCAACCCTTACAAAGGGGGAGAAATAAAAGCCGACCACGCAGTGCTTAGCGGCGGCCTGGGATATCGTAACAGCAAGTTTTTTGTCGACCTGACCTATGTCATGGCCTTCAACCGCGACATCGATGTCCCCTACCTGCTGGGCGATAAACAAAATATCTATTCAAGTCTGAAAGAACACGGAGGAACGCTGCTGCTGACTACGGGGATTAAATTCTAGTCTCCCCTGTTCATCTGCGCCATCACAGGCGTCATCATCTGCGCCCAGATGGCGTATTCCTTACCTGAATAATGGAGCCCATCCACTGCGATCAGGCTGGTGTCCGTCGCCCCTTTTCGGCTTTCTGCGGTGATATCGAGATAACGGGCGCCATAAGAGTGCGTCACCCGGCGATTCACCGCGTTGAAGGAATCGATTTGCGCAGCGATATCCGCTCCGTTCCCGGCTGACCTGCCCCAGGGAGTAACCGAATAATCCGGAATGGACAAGACCAGGACATGAGAAGCTTTATTGCCTGTCAATGCGATCGACTTTTGCAGCAGCTGTCCGAAGTCTGTTTCATACTCATATATGCTCCTGCCTTGAAATTGATTGTTGACGCCGATCAGCAGTGTCACGAAAGAATAAGGTCCCGTGGGTGCAGCCGCGGCTATAGCATCCAGCAGATTACCGGTTGTCCACCCTGTTGCGGCGATGATCTGCGGAGGGGCACAGTCCATGCCTGAATGCGATAGCTTTTGAGCCGCCAGTACGGGGTATCGCAGTCCCGCATCGACCGACTGCCCGATCGTATAAGAATCCCCCAGCGCCAGCCAGGAACAGCGGGTTCGGGAAGCATGACTACGGGGCACAACAAACCACAACCCGAAGCATGCGACCATCGGTAATATGACCTTAACCGGAAACACTATTGCTATATACGGAGAGGAAAAGCACCACGGATTTGTGGATAGGCCTAAAAAGAGCGAGGCTGCCCATGGGGCAGCCTCGCTCTTTTATTTTGACCGAAAGGATTAATAATCCATTCCGCCCATTCCAGGCGCACCGCCAGGATGAGCATGACCTTCTTCCTTCTTAGGCTTGTCCGCGATAACACACTCTGTAGTCAACAGCATACCAGCGATGGAAGCTGCATTTTCCAGTGCGATACGGCTTACCTTTGTAGGATCGATAACACCAGCTTTCAGCAGGTTTTCGAATACTTCGGTACGAGCGTTGAAACCAAAATCGGCTTTACCTTCTTTTACCTTCTGTACAACGATGCTGCCTTCGATACCGCTGTTAACCACGATCTGGCGCAGGGGCTCTTCGATAGCGCGTTTTACGATCTGAACACCGGTCGTCTCATCTTCGTTAGCTCCCTTGAATTTCTCCAGGGATTCGATAGCGCGGATGTATGCGATACCACCGCCGGGAACGATACCTTCTTCAACCGCAGCGCGGGTTGCATGAAGCGCATCGTCAACACGATCCTTCTTTTCTTTCATTTCTACTTCGGTAGCCGCTCCAACATAGAGCACAGCAACACCGCCGCTCAGCTTAGCAAGACGCTCCTGCAGCTTTTCCCTATCGTAGTCAGAAGTCGTATTCTCGATCTGGGCCTTGATCTGGTTTACGCGTGCAGCGATATCGTCCTTCTTGCCTTTACCGCCAACGATAGTTGTATTGTCCTTATCGATCGTTACGGAAGCAGCCTGCCCCAGGTAGCTGATGTCAGCGCCTTCCAGTTTGTAACCTTGTTCTTCGCTGATAACGATACCCTTCGTCAGAACGGCAATATCATTCAGCATTTCCTTACGACGATCGCCAAATCCGGGAGCCTTTACAGCAGCAACCTTGATCGTGCCGCGCAGCTTGTTGACGACCAGGGTAGCCAGCGCTTCGCCTTCCAGGTCTTCAGCGATGATCAACAGCGGACGACCGCTTTGTGCAACCTTCTCCAGGATCTGGAGGATATCCTTCATGGCAGAGATCTTCTTGTCATAGATCAGGATATAAGGGCTCTGCAGCTCAGCTTCCATCTTTTCGCTGTTTGTAACGAAATAGGGAGAGATATAGCCACGGTCGAATTGCATACCTTCTACTACGTCAACGGTAGTATCGGTACCTTTTGCTTCTTCAACAGTGATAACGCCTTCTTTACCTACTTTAGAGAAAGCCTGTGCGATCAGCTTGCCGATAGCATTGTCGTTATTGGCAGAGATAGAAGCAACCTGCTCGATCTTACGGCTGTCGTTGCCGATTGTCTGAGATTGTCCTTTCAGATTCTCAACGATCTTTTCAACGGCCTTGTCGATACCACGCTTCAGATCCATAGGATTAGCGCCGGCAGCGACGTTCTTCAGACCTTCGCTGATGATAGCCTGAGCCAGAACAGTAGCGGTAGTCGTTCCGTCGCCTGCGATATCTGCAGTCTTGGAAGCAACTTCCTTTACCATCTGCGCGCCCATGTTCTCGATGGGATCTTCCAGTTCGATCTCCTTTGCAACGGTCACCCCGTCCTTGGTAACAGCAGGAGCGCCGAATTTCTTTTCGATGACTACGTTACGTCCTTTAGGGCCCAGCGTTACTTTAACCGCGTTGGCCAGCGTATCGACACCCTTTTTCATCTTGTTGCGGGCTTCGATATCGAAGAAAAGTTGTTTTGCCATAGTTATTTTTATTTACCTCGTCCCACAGAGAGACGAGCCAGGTTTATTAAAAGATACCTTTTACCACGAAAGTCCGCCTTTATTGACAGCTTCCTTCGGAAAAATTAAACGATTGCTAAAATGTCAGATTCGCGCATGATCAGGAAATCGTCGCCTTCGATCTGGATCTCGGTTCCGGCATATTTGCCATACAATACTGTATCGCCAACCTTAACCGTTACCGGCTCGTCTTTCTTGCCAGGACCGGCCGCTACCACTGTACCACGCTGGGGCTTTTCTTTTGCTGTATCGGGGATAATGATGCCGCCGGCAGTCTTTTCTTCGGCAGGAGCTGGCTTCACAATTACCCGGTCAGATAAGGGGGTAACGCTTAACTTTTTCGCCATAGTTGTATTGATTTATTGATTTTTGAAATTTCCAGCCTGAAATCACAGGCTCGCATAGCTACACAGATTTTATACCAAACCGCTGCGCCAGCCAATTTTACAGTTTTACCCCGCTCTGACAGAGCCATCGTCGCTGCCGTGCCAAATTTTCAGTTAAGGTTACGCCAAATCAACAGGCATTCCCTTTTCCTGACAAAAAAAGGGTTCCGGACAGGAACCCCTTGAAATTCAATAATCAGCATTAATGACAGACCCTATCGCTGTACTACCGCTCCCTCTACTGGAAAAATGATCGTCCGCAGCCTGCCAATAATGGCGGATGGTACCCTGTTCTTGTTGGCTCCCTTCACCACATCGTTCACAAACTGGTTGAAATCGGTGCTATCTGATTGTTTGAAATAAAGTGAATGGGACTTTAGCTAACAGGCTCCGGAGACATCACATGACGAACAATACCACTTACGACAATCCTATGACAATCGGATTGGCCGTTTTAAAATAAACAGGTTCCCGCCGAAATGCCTATATTTGCAGCCGCGTTAAACAAGCTCTTATAATAATGATCAGCAGAAGAAATATCCGGGTAAAGGTGATGCAGACGCTCTACACCCTGGAAGCGCAGGATTCGACGGTAAAGCCCGGAGAACCCGTAAGAATTCTACAGAAACATTTCGACCAGTCCAGACAGCTCCTTACTTATCTTATTTACTTTATTACTGAGATCTCCCGCTATGCAGAAACAGATTCCCGTTTACGGGCATCCAAACACCTGCCAAGCGCAGAAGACCTCAACGTCAATATCAAACTGGCCGGAAACGAGTACCTCTGGAAGATGCTCGAAGACGATTCCCTGAAAAAAGCGCAGGAGGCCGACAAGTCCCATCTTCAGGACAATAAGGAGCTGATCCGCAAACTCTATCTCCAATTGGTCGTCACCCCCGAATACCAGCAGTATCTTGCCATACAGGGACGCGAAAAAAAATCAGAAAAAGAGATACTGGAATATATCTTCAGCGAGCTGATGATCGCCAATGAAACATTCACAGCCCATATAGAAGAACTCTTCACGAATTGGGATGACGATGGTGAAATGATCAGCCAGATCGTCGCCAGCTATATCTCCAAACCCGGCTCTGTCAACTTCCAGGAGATCATCAGCCGCGAAAAATTGGACTTTGCCAAAAGTCTTCTCACTACCGTGATGGATAAGAAGGAAGTCATCATGGATCTTATCCGCCCTAAACTCAAAAACTGGGATGCCGAACGTATCGCAACCCTTGACATGATCCTCATGCAAATGGGCATTGCCGAATTCCTTTTCTTCGAAACAATCCCGCCCAAGGTCACTATCAACGAATACATCGACCTGGCCAAGGAATACAGTACTCCGCAAAGCGGCCAGTTTGTCAATGGCATCCTCGACAACATCCACAAGGAACTGGTCAAAGACGAAAAAATGCATAAAACCAATTTCAAAGCGAATTAGTACGTTTGCAAAAAATCTGACCATGCGGTATCTGCTTTTTACCTTTTTGACAGGCGCCTTATTCGCCGCCTGCAGCGGAGGAAAGAACGACAAGGCTATCGCCACAGCGATGACCGACTCGGCACACTTTACCACCATTCAATGGCTGGACTCCGTGCGCGATTATGGCAAGATCCCCGAAGGTCAAAAGCTGGATGTCAGCTTTCGCTTTGTCAATACCGGGTCCCTGCCCCTGGTCATCGGCCGCGTACAACCCAGTTGCGGCTGCACGATCGCCGAACAGCCCCAGGAACCTGTCGCCCCAGGGAAAGAAGGCGTGATCCGGGCTCATTTTGACAGCGACGGCAGAACCGGCATCAACCACAAAACCCTCTTCGTCTTCGCCAATACCCGCGGCATCCAGGAACACCGGCTGCAATTCATGGTAGAAGTCCAAAAGAAAAATTCGTAAACTCAATTCAAACAATAAAATCAATGAGTCATCTATTATTTGTATTCTTACAAGCCAACCCGGGCACCAGCAGTATGACCAGCATGATCCTCCTTGGCGCTATGATCCTGGTTTTCTGGTTGTTCATGATCAGACCCCAGGCCAAGAAAGCCAAACAGGCCAAGCAATTCCAGGAAGGTATGCAGAAAGGCGACAAGATCGTTACCATTGCCGGCATCCATGGAAAAGTCAACAAAGTGAATGACGATAACACCATCGAAATTGAAACCAGCCCAGGCAGCTACCTGAAGATCGAAAAAAGCGCCATTTCCATGGAATGGACGCAGAATCTGAACAAGGCAGCAACGCCAGCCGCTGAGAAAAAATAAATTCCCATCGCACAAAACCCGGCTCCGGCCGGGTTTTGCTGTAATAAGAAGATTATGATACTACGGGTAGGACTAACAGGCGGCATCGGCTCGGGCAAAACCACCATCGCAAAGATCTTCGAAGTACTGAATGTCCCCGTCGCCTATGCAGATCTTGAAGCAAGACGTCTGATGAACGAAGACCCCGGCCTTCGCCAGGACATCACCCGACACTTCGGCGGAGAAGCCTATGCCGGCGGAACCCTCAACCGGTCCTGGCTGGCCAGCCAGGTATTCAACAACCCTCAAAAACTCGAACTCCTCAATTCCCTCGTCCACCCCGCCACGATCCGGGCCGGCCTCGAGTGGATACAAAGCCTTCCCTCCGATACTCCCTATGCCATCCGCGAAGCCGCCCTCATCTTTGAAAGCCATTCCCAGGCTCACCTCGACTTCATTATCGGCGTCTACGCCCCCGCCCCCCTTCGCATCCACCGCACCATGCAGCGCGACAAGACGACCCGCGAGGCCGTCCTCCAACGGATGCAAAACCAGATCGACGAAGAAATAAAGATCCGCCTGTGCGACGCCGTCATTCACAACGACGATCAGCACGCAGTGCTGCCGCAGGTCCTGGCCCTCCATCAACAACTTATAAAAAAAAGCCGATCCTGATCGGCTTTTTTTTATAAGAAAATCGAAAATCTGTTTACTTCAACTTCGCCAGCGCCTCGCTGATCCGGCCCCAGGCCTTCTCGATGTTCGGCATGCTGTTCGCAAAGGAAAAACGAACGCATTTAGGCTCTCCAAACGCATCCCCCATCACAGAAGAGACATGCGCCGTGTTCAGCAGATACATGCTGAAATCCGCCGCATTCGCGATCGTCGTCGTTCCATCCGATTTGCCATAGTAATAAGACACGTCGGGGAAAATATAAAATGCTCCCTGCGGCTCAAAACACTTCAAGCCAGGGATAGCCTTTACGAGCTCCAACGTCTTTGTCCGGCGCTCGGTAAACTCTTTCACCATATCCATAGAAGGCGTCAGATCAGCCGTCAAAGCTACCACTGCAGATTTCTGAGCGATAGAATTGGTGCCGCTGGTGAACTGTCCCTGCAGCTTCTCACAAGCCCTGGCGATCTCGGGATTGGCGGCAATAAAGCCCAAACGCCAGCCGGTCATGGCAAAGCCCTTGCTAAGACCATTGATGATGATAACCCGGTCTTTCAGATCGCTGAACTGCGCAATGCTTTCCACCTTACCCACAAAACTGATATATTCATAGATCTCGTCAGAAAGGATCGCGATCTGTGGATGCTTACGGAAAACTGCAGCCAGCGCTTCCAGCTCGCTCTTGCTGTAGACGGCGCCGGAGGGATTACAGGGAGAAGAGAACAGGAAAGCCTTTGTCTTTGGCGTAATAGCCGCTTCCAGCTGTGCAGGAGTGATCTTAAACCCTGCTTCCGGCTCTGTATGCACCTCTACCACCTTCCCGCGGGCAATCTTTACCAGCTCGGAATAGGTTACCCAGTAAGGCGTAGGAATGATCACCTCATCCCCTTCATCCACTAAAGCAAGGATCACATTGGCCAGGCTTTGCTTGGCGCCCGTGGAAACCACGATGTTTTCAGGCTTATAGTCAAGATTGTTATCCCGCTTGAATTTGACACAGACCGCCTCGCGGAGGTCAGCATAGCCCGCAACGGGAGTATAATGGCTCCAGTTATCATCGATCGCTTTCTTGGCGGCGTCCTTGATGTGCGTTGGTGTATCAAAATCGGGCTCTCCGAGACTCAAATCGATGACATCGATGCCCTTTGCCCTTAATTCCCGGCCAAGCTTTGCCATTTTGAGGGTCTCAGGCTCACTGAAGCGGGACAGAATAGAGGATAATTGCATAGTTTTTTAAAATTGAGCAGCGTTACAAAGGAAAAAATCGCCCGCAAAGGTAGGGGAAAATTAGGCTAATATAAGATCACGGACATTAAATCAATTCTAAAACCTATATTTGCCATCCTAAAAAAACAAATCGAAACTTCCAATGAGAGCACTGGTAAGTATTTTTGCTGCTTTATTGATCATCATCTCCCTGTACCAGCTTTCCTTCACCTGGTTCGTCAACAAACACGAATCAGCGATGGAAGCCAAGGCTAAGACCCAGGTATCCAGGCTTTATCCCTCTGCCCAACAAAAATATCCCGGCGATAAAGAAGCTCAGGCCCTTTACCAGGATACCATAGACGGAGCTATCAACGCCCGTAAGAAGAAATTGTTGGACAGCACAAAAGATACCAAGATCACCTGGTGGGGAACAACTTATCAGAAGTCAAAAGAAAGCGAACTGCTGCTGGGTCTTGACCTGCAAGGCGGTATCAGCGTGACTCTCGATGTTGCGCTGGACGGCCTGATCAAGAACGTCTCCAACAACCCCCGCGACGCGAACCTCCTGAAAGCCATTCAGCTTGCCAGCCAGAAGAAGCTGACCAGCAGCAGCAACCTGATCGACCTGTTTGCTCAATCTTACAAGGAAATAAATCCCAGCGGAAAGCTTGCTCCCCTCTTCTCTAACAGCAATCGCAACAAAATAAAATACGATGCTTCCGACGAAACGGTCGTCAGCTACCTGCACGAGCAGGCCAGCGCGGCGATGAAGCAGACCTTCCAGGTTCTGCAGCATCGTATCGACCAGTTCGGCGTTGCGCAGCCCTCTATCAGCCTCGATGAAAATCGCGGTATCATCTCTGTAGAGCTGGCCGGCGCCACGGATCCTGAGCGTGTACGGAAATACCTGCAATCCAGCGCCAACCTGCAGTTCTGGGAAGTTTACAACGTAGGGGAACTCGTTACTCCCCTGCAAAATGCGGACAAGAACCTGCAGAATTACCTCAACGGCGTAAAGAGCATCGATACGACGACTACTGCAGACAGCAACGGCGTTGCCAGAGTTGACAGCAACAAAACATCCAAAAAGGATACCAGCAGCACCGCAGTCAACGCAAATCCGCTGTTCCGCGTCATGCAGCCGATCCAGCCGCAGCAGGACCCGAAGACGGGACAACCCCGCTACGCAGCAGCCATTGGCCGCAGCCTGCTGAAGGATACAGGCACCGTCAACGACTACCTGAGCAATCCGGTTGTCCGCAGCCAGTTCCCTAAGGATCTGAAGTTCCTCTGGGGCAAACAGGATGTAGACGATGAAGGCAAACCCTATCCCTTCCTCGAACTCTATGCGATCCGCACTATCGCCGGTACCGATAAGGCCCGTATCGAAGGCGAATCCATCGAGAACGCCAGTCAGGACTTTGATCCGGTTACCAGCGAAGTCATCGTTGAAATGAGCATGAACAAACAAGGTACAAAGGCATGGGCCGATATGACAACCAAGAATACCGGCAAACCCATCGCCATCGTACTCGATGATATTGTCTACTCTGCCCCCTTCGTAAACGAACCCATCCCCGGCGGACAATCCCGCATTACGATGGGCAGAGGCAAGAACTCTTCTGAAAGCATCACCGAAGCGCAGGATCTGGCCAACATCCTGAAGTCCGGTAAGCTGGACGCCCCCGCCAAGATCGTACAGGAGCAGGTCGTAGGGCCCACCCTTGGACGCGAAGCCGTGCACGGCGGTATGATGGCCTTCTTCATCTCCTTCCTCGTGATCTTCGCACTGATGCTGGTTTATTACAACACGGCTGGCTGGGTAGCTAACATTGCCCTGATCCTCAACCTGTTGTTTACCATCGGCGTACTTAGCTCCCTGCACGCTACCCTGACGGCCCCCGGTATCGCCGGTCTGGTTCTGACGGTCGGTATGGCAGTGGATACCAACGTAATCATCTTCGAACGTATCAAGGAAGAACTTACCCGCGGCAAA
Organism: Chitinophagales bacterium; assembly: GCA_015654595.1. Classification (GTDB taxonomy): domain Bacteria; phylum Bacteroidota; class Bacteroidia; order Chitinophagales; family Chitinophagaceae; genus Puia. The sequence continues at coordinate 9,539 of JAATGQ010000007.1, forward strand.
AGCTACCAGCTCGCCGTACAGGATGGCTACAAACGCTCTCTGGCTCCCGTACTGGATGCACACGTCACTACCTTGCTGACAGCACTGATCCTGTTCTATTTTGGCCTTGGCCCCGTATTAGGCTTCGCCACCACACAGATCCTCGGTATCCTGCTGTCCCTGTTCTGCGGTATCCTGGTATCCCGCCTGGTAACCGATTTCTATACCAACAAGAACCGTCACTTCAATTACTTTACGCCTCTCTCCCGCCGCATCTTCAAACATGCCGCATTCAAATTCATCGAATACCGGAAAGTGGCCTACGGTATCTCAGTAGTCGTATTGCTGCTGGGTGTCGGATCTTTCTTCCATGGCTTTAAGGAAGGGGTTGAATTCCGTGGCGGGCGCAGCTTCGTGGTCAATTTCCACAAACCCGTTACAGACGTCGCCATCCGCCAGGAACTGGCAAAGACCGAGCCTGGAAGCTCTCTCGAGATCAAGACCTATGGCAGCAACGAACAACTGGAAATTACCACCGACTACCTGATCAACCAGTCAGGACAGGCGACAGATTCTACCGTTCTGAACAGCTTCTATGCCGGTCTGAAACCCCTCCTGCCAGAAGGTACCACCTACGGAGAGTTTGTCTCCAGCAAATACCTGCAGCAGTCCAAGAAGGTCGAACCAACGATCTCTGACGACCTCAAGTTCGGCGCCATAAAGGCTACCATCTTTGCGCTGATCATCATCTTCCTGTATATATTTATCCGGTTCAGAGACTGGCGCTACTCGCTAGGTACGATCATCGCCTTGCTGCATGACGTATTCGTCACGCTGGCGGTGTTCTCCTTCCTGCATACACTCGTGCCTTTCCCGCTGGAAATCGATCAGCACTTTATCGCAGCCGTTCTGACCGTTATCGGTTTCTCGATGAACGATACCGTGATCGTATTTGACCGTATCCGTGAGAACAGCCACCTGATGAAGGGCGCCTCCAACGGAGAGATCATCAACAAATCGGTCAACGATACCCTCAGCCGTACCATCATGACCTCCCTCACCGTGTTCCTCACTATCCTGATCCTGTTCCTGGTCGGTGGTGAAGTAACCCGTGGATTCGCCTTCGCGATGCTGATCGGGGTTATCACCGGTACTTATTCTTCTATTTTCGTCGCTGCCCCCTTCCTGGTGGATTTTGCAAAAGGCAAATCCCTCAGCGATGATACCCCAGCAACAAAATAAAATCTTGGCTTCGGAATAAAGAAAATGGGCCCATCATTCGATGGGCCCATTTTCTTTGCCCAAAAAATAAAGCCGCTCGTCAGAGCGGCTTTATTTTTTGATTTAGTGATGAACCGGATGGTGATGCACCGGTCTATGATGGACAGGGCGATGATGACGATGATGCACAGGTTTGCGACGGGCGGGATGATGAACCTGCGCCATGGAAGCAATCGAAATCGAAAGCAGTGCTACGGTAGCAAAAAGGAATTTCTTCATGATAAAGATGATTTTAAGAATGGGGAACAAATGTTCCCCTTCATGCACAAATGTAATGCCTAAACTAACAAAAATTAATTTGCTTTCTTTGGAGCAGGAGCTGGCTTCTTAGCAGCCTCCTTATTCGCCTTGTAGCGCATATCCGGGGTGCCATCCTTCTTGGTTGGACCGGCAGGCTTAGCGGCCTCCTTATTGGCCTTGTAACGCATATCCGGGGTGCCGTCCTTCTTAGTTGGACCAACGGCTGGCTTCGTATCTGCCTTTGAAGCAGGAGCAGCCTTAGGGGCCGTCGTCGCCTTGGGCGTAGCCTTTGGCTTTGGAGCCTGCTGCGGCGTCTGCGCAAAGGTCATTCCTGTGACTACAAGCAACAAATTGAAAATCAAAGCAATCTTTTTCATGATCCGGGAGTTTTCAGTTGTAAAAAATGAGAAAATATGTAGTGAATCTAAGAAGATACCGTCGGTAAACGAAAAAAAATATTGGTTATTGCTATAAACACAGGAACTTGTATATTAGAAAGATCACGGATATTTGAAAAGTGTTTAACTAGTACTTAACCAACATTCCTGATGGAATAAGCCAAAGCATAAGCAACTTTGCACCCATGCGTTCATCTACCTTAAAATGGATTGTATTGTCCGCCACCCTGTTGGCGGCCATCGTAGTAACAGTCCAGCTTTACTGGTTAAAAAAAGTATACTCCTTTGAACAACGGCAGTTCAACCAGAACGTGGTCAAAAGTATACGGGGTTTGTTCGAAGACCTGGAGATGAATGACGCCCCCGGCACTCAGTTACAACAGCTTATCAACAATCCTGATAATAACTACTTCCTTTTCAAAGCGGATACGATCCCTTCCAAGGATTCGCTTACCTATTACCTGCAAGACGAATTTTCCGACTTTGAAGTACTTACCGACTGCAAACTCGGTGCCTACAGCGCCTCGGAAAAGAAATACGTCTACGAGGAATTTGTCCAGGCGCCAGCCTCCCGCTATGCTGGTATAAAACCCGTCAACCAGGAATTGCCCGTCTTTACAAAAGACTTTGATCATATCCTGCTCTACTTCCCCCACCGCCACGAATACATCCTGGAACAAATGGACTTCTGGATCGTCAGCACGGTCATCCTCTTTATCGCGCTGATCGGCCTGGCAGCCAGCCTCTTTTATTTCTACCGGCAGAAATTCCTGGCGGAAATACAAAAAGATTTTGTCAATAACTTCACCCACGAGTTCAAGACTCCGCTGGCGGTCATGAAGATCGCGGCGGACGTATTGTCACAGGATACCATCCTGCGGCAGCCCGATCGTCTCGAACGATACGCCACCATCATCCAAAACCAAACCCAACACCTGCAGGACCAGGTCGAAAGACTGCTGCGCATGGCCTCGGTCGAAAATAAAGACCTCCCGATCCAGAAAGAACCCATCGACGCCAACCAGCTCGTAGAACAAGCCCTCGGCAAAGTACAGCCGATCATAGAACAGAAAAGAGCAAAGGTCGAAGTCAAGCTCGACCAGGGGAAAGGCGTCCTGCACGCCGATAAGGCGCACCTGGAGCTGGCCGTCGTCAACCTGCTGGAGAATGCCCTCAAATACTCGGAGGAACCCCATATCGTCGTCGAAACCGGCGAGACAGAAGACGACTTCTTCATTTCGGTCAAAGACAACGGGGTCGGCATAGAAAAACAATACCTGAAAAACATCTTTAAGAAATTCTACCGGGTGCCCACCGGAGACATTCATAACGTAAAAGGATTTGGTCTGGGTCTGAACTTCGTCAAACGAATCATCGACGCCCATAAAGGGAAAATAAAGGTCAACAGCCTTCCCGGGATCGGCACAGAATTCAGACTATTTATTCCCCTCAACTAAAAATGGCTATGCAACAAGCATCAAAAGTAAAAGTGCTATTGGCTGAAGATGATCTTTCCCTTGGCTATGTCATCAAGGATAACCTGATGGATGCGGGATATGATGTTGTACTCTGTCCAGACGGCCAGACGGCCATAGACAAATTCGACAAGAACGAATTCGGGATCTGCCTCCTTGACGTGATGATGCCCAACAAGGACGGGTTTGCAGTTGCCCGAAAGATCAGACAACAAAGCGATATGGTCCCTATCCTGTTCCTGACGGCAAAATCAATGGAAGAAGACAAGCTGAAAGGGTTCCAGTCCGGGGCAGACGACTACATTACCAAGCCGTTCAGCATGCAGGAACTGCTGATGCGGATGGAAGTCTTCCTCAGAAGAACAAGGAAAATGCACTCGGAAAGGTCCCTGACCTTTACGATCGGCAAACTGAACTTCTCCTATACGGATCTGAAGCTGAACATCGACCAGGATGTCTTTAACCTCACCCAGAAGGAAGCCGATCTGCTCAAGTTTCTTTGCGAACACTCCAATCGCATCCTGAAAAGAGAAGAGGTTCTCCTGAACGTATGGGGTAAAGACGACTACTTCCTGGGAAGAAGCATGGACGTATTCATCACCAAACTCAGAAAATATTTCAAAGCCGACCCCCAGGTCAATCTTGAAACCATTCATGGCGTAGGATTCCGTTTCAATGTGCCTCAACAGGCATAAGGATATCCTATACATCGGTAAAATAACACCGTATTAATAATTTATTTAAGAATAAAAAACGCTTACCGGCGTTATTTTAAATAGCTTTACCGCTATAAGAATGTCAAAACAAGGAATTTATATAGGCCGACAACTCCTGCTCGCACTCATCGCGCTGCAAATACTCAACCTGAGTGTGGGCAGCCAGACCGTCGATGCGGCCTATGACTATTCCTATACCTACAATAAAAATTACGACCCGACAGAGTCTGCTGTAGAATGGATTGTGGAGCTGAAATGCGGACAACAACCCGCCTTCAGCTATAATACGCACCAGGATACCGGAAAAAGCCCGATCAAATCCTTGCACTGGAAAACAGATCTTCAGTCCCCGCTGTCCACTCCTGTCCTGCCCGGGATAACCCGCAGCCAGCGGTCGGAACTACCCGTCCTGCGCATTTCCTCCCCTGCCGCAGAGACCTTCTCCCCTCCCCCCGAAAGCAATCAGGCCTGACCGCTTAAAGCCTTATACAAAGACCAATACCCTGGTCAGCATAACGGCGAAGCCAGGTCTCTCAGGCCCAGTCCTTGCAACCCACACGATCATTACTGCCATATGCTATCCCTGCCGGATACCCCGGATAGGCCTAACATATAGACAGATAGTATTATATCTAGTATTTGCCTGAAAAAGGCGTTTCTTATCCGGGTTAACCCCTGATTAACATTAAAATAAAATAGTTTTGCACACTAAAAACCAATTCGCTAGACCTATGCAAAGAAATTGGATGGTATTGTTGCTGGTTACCTTTTTCAGTCTGTCGCTTCGTGCCCAGCCGCATGTAGATACACTACGCATGGCATTGCCTGAGGCTGAAAAAATGTTCCTTGACAGCAATCTTCAACTCCTGGCGCAACGATACAATATCGACGCCAATAAAGCCCTGGTAATGCAGGCCCGGTTATGGCCCAATCCGAACTTCAGCGTTGGCCACACGCTCTACTCCGGCGCCCTTCACAAATGGCTTCCGACAGGAGCCAATGACGAAACGACCTTTGGCCTGTCTCAAACTATTCTGCTTGCCGGCAAACGCAACAAGCAGATCCAGATTGCCGCAGCCAATGTCAAGCTGACCGAATACCAGTTCTTCGACCTGCTCCGGACACTGAAATACACCCTTCGGACAGACTTCTATCATATCTATTATCTGAAGGAATCTTCCCGTGTCTACGCCGCAGAGATAAAAGCCCTGCAGCAGGTGAGCGAGGCCTTTAGCCAACAGGAAGGAAAAGGGTATATCTCTGAAAAAGAAGTCATCCGTATCAAAGCGCAGCTCTATAGCTTTCAAAGTGAATACAGCGACCTGATCAACCAGATCAACGACGTCGAGAGCGAGCTTCGCCTGATCGTACGTGTAAGACCCAGCTTCTTCATCGACCCGGTGATCGACTCGGCCGCTCTCAGTAAGCTCGATCCCAATGCATATCCGCTGACGACGCTGATCGATTCGGCGTATAAGAACAGGACCGATCTTCAGATCGCCCAGACGAATACAAAGATCAACGACCTGCAATACCGTTATCAGAAATCTCTTGCCGTACCGGATCTCAGCCTCTCGCTGGGCTATGACGAAGCGGGCAGCTTCCTGACAGGTTACTATGGCGTCGGCGCATCCATCGACCTGCCGGTGTTCAACCGCAACCAGGGCAATATCAAATCAGCCAAACTGATGACGGCAAGTACAGAAGCAACACAGCGCAGCGTCCAGTCCACAGTCGAAGAAAACGTCTCAACCGCCCTGCAAAAGGCGTATGCCCAGCAGCGCCTGTCCCAGACGGTCGACCCAAAGTTCTTCAACGACTTCAGTCGTCTGACACAGGAAGTGCTCAACAATTACCAGAAACGCAATATCAGCATTCTGGACTTCCTTGATTTCTACGACTCTTATAAACAGAACACCCTGCAGCTGAACTCTGTGCAATTCAATCGCATCAGCGCTTTTGAAGATATCAACTACTATACAGGGACCAATTTTTTTAACTAGTAACCAAGCGCCTGCTTAACTCAAACACTACAACGATCAATCGTATTTATATGCAAAATATCTTTAAAACCGGCAGCCGAATCATCACCCCTCTCTTCATCGGCGGCGCCCTGCTCATCCAGGCCTGTAACTCGGAGGAAAAAAAACCTGCTGCTGAAAAAGAAGCCTTTGCGATCCCCGATAGCGTAATGCGCACCCTGAAAATAGACACCGTCGTTACTTCACAGCTGGTCAACTCGATCACGCTGACCGGTAAGGTAGGTTCCAACGAAGACAATGTCGTTCCCGTCAACGCCCTCGTGACAGGTAACGTACAGGACGTTAAAGTCGTGCTCGGCGACTATGTACAGGCCGGTCAGACACTGGCCGTCATCCATAGCTCGGAAATGGCCGGCTACAGCAATGACCTGCTGAACGCCGAAACCAACCTGCGCCTTGCCGAAACCAATCTGGCCAAGACAACGGATATGTACCATAGCGGCCTTGCCTCCAAGACGGACTCGCTCAACGCCGAAGTCGCCGTCCAACAGGCAAAGTCCGAGCTCAACCGCGTACACGCCGTATTGAAGATCAATGGCGGCAGCACCCAGGGCGAGTATATCATTAAAGCACCCATCAGCGGCTTTATCGTACAGAAATCAGCCATCAACAACATGACCATCCGGGGCGATAACAACACCAGCCTGTTCACCATCTCTGATCTGAAAAGCGTATGGATCCAGGCCAATGTATATGAGTCCAATATCAGCCTGATCAAACAAGGCGAAAACGTCGATGTCACCACCCTCGCCTATCCCGGCAGAACTTTCAAAGGGAAGATCGATCGGGTCATGAACGTACTCGACCCTACCAGCAAGGTGATGAAAGTACGGGTGGTATTACCAAACGCCGACTACGCGCTGAAACCTGAAATGTACGCCAGCATCATGGTCAACGATCCGGAGAACAAGACAACCCTCAGCGTTCCCTCACAAGCGCTGATCTTCGACCACAGCCAGTACTATGTCCTGGTGTATAAAGACAAACAAAACGTAAAGATCACCACGGTCAGTGTCATCAATACCGTCGGTGATAAAACCTATATCGCATCAGGTGTCAGCGAAGGAGACAAAGTCATTGCTTCCCAGGCTATTCTGATCTACAACGCACTGAATAGCTAAGACTTTATATTATTTAATTCTATAAATTGAAAGAAGATGAATAAGCTTCTGAGGGGAATTATTGCCTTTAGTTTAAAGAACCGGTACTTTATTTACTTCTGTACCTTCCTTTTACTGGTGTCGGGCATCATCACCTTCAAGAACATGCCCATCGAGGCTTTCCCCGATGTAACCAATACGGAGATCAGCATCATCACCCAATGGCCGGGACGCAGTGCGGAAGAGATCGAAAAGTTTATCACGATCCCTATCGAGATCGCGATGAACCCGGTTCAGCAAAAGATCAGCCTCCGGTCCACCAGCATCTTCGGGCTGAGCTATGTCAAGCTGATCTTTGATGATGGGGTGGTCGACAAGGATGCGCGTATCCAGGTCAATTCCATGCTGGCCAACGTCAACCTCCCGGAAGGGATCCAGCCCCAGGTACAGCCTCCTACGGGCCCTACCGGCGAGATCTTCCGCTATACCCTTCGCAGCGATCTCCGCGATGACCGCGAACTCAAGACCATGCAGGACTGGGTCATCGACCGTCAGATCCGCGCCGTCCCCGGCGTTGCCGACATCGTCAGCTTTGGCGGACGCGTAAAGACCTATGAGATCGCTGTCGATCCGGGCAAACTGACCAACCTTGGCATCACTCCGCTGGACGTCTATTCCGCCATCCAGAAAAGCAATATCAATATCGGCGGCGACTTTATCGTTCGTAACAACCAGGCCTATGTCGTCCGCGGTATCGGTCTGCTGAACGATATCAACGAGATAAAGAACATCATCGTCACCAATAATAACGACGTTCCTGTTCTTGTAAAGGACGTAGCCGAAGTAAAGATCTCCAATCTTCCCCGTCTTGGTCACGTTGGACGCGCCGATCATATCGACTCCGCCGGCAAGACCATTACCACGGATGAAGACGATGTAGTCGAAGCTATTGTCATCATGCGCAAAGGGGGAAACCCTACACAGGTCGTTCAGGCAGTCAAAAAGAAGATCGACAAACTGAATGACGGCGTTCTTCCAAAAGACACAAAGATCATCCCCTACTACGACCGTGAAAACCTTACGCACTACGCCACGCACACCGTCCTGCATAACCTGGTAGAAGGTATCCTGCTGGTCACCCTGCTGGTTTCGATCTTCATGTTCAACTGGCGAACCACCCTCATCGTATCGATCATCATCCCGCTGGCCCTGCTCTTTGCTTTTATCTGCCTGCACCTGATGGGTATGTCGGCCAACTTGCTTTCCCTCGGCGCGGTCGACTTTGGGATCATCATCGATGGAGCCGTGGTCATGGTGGAAGGGATGTTTGTCATCCTCGACCACGAAGCGCATACCGTCGGAATGGAACGGTTTAACAAGATGGCCAAGATGGGGCTTATCAAAAGAAACGGCACCCAGCTGGCAAAAGCCATCTTCTTTGCAAAGCTGATTATCATCACCGGTCTGCTGCCCATCTTTGCTTTCCAGAAAGTGGAAGGCAAACTGTTCTCGCCGCTGGCCTATACCCTGGGCTTTGCGCTGCTGGGCGCGCTGATCACCACCCTGACCCTCGTGCCCGTGCTGATCAATGCCCTGCTTCGTAAGAACGTCCACGAAAAGCATAACCCAATAGTCCACTTCCTGACGGCCATCATGGTCAAAGGCTTTATCTTCCACTGGAAACATAAAAAAGCAACCATTGCCGTCGCCTTCCTGATCATCATCGGCGGTTTCTATGCCTTTACCCTGCTGGGTACGGAGTTCCTGCCAGAACTCGATGAAGGCGCCATCTGGCTCCGCGCGCAGCTGCCCTATAGCGCCTCCCTCGACCAGTCTGTCCAGGTAGCCCGCCAGGTGCGCAAATCAGTGATGGAGTTCCCGCAGGTAAAGACCATTGCATCCCAGACAGGCCGCCCCGATGACGGTACCGACGTCACTGGTTTTTACAACAACGAATTTGATATCATCCTGTATCCGCAGGATGAATGGAATCCACACGTCACAAAGGAGGAGCTGATCGACTCGATGAACAAAAAGCTGTCCGTTATTCCTGGCGTCGACCTCAACTTCTCACAGCCGATCTCCGACAATATCGAAGAAGCGGTATCCGGCGTAAAGGGTTCTATCTGCGTCAAGGTGTTTGGCGACTCCCTCGATTATATGGAGAATAAGGTCACACAGGTCTACGATGTCCTCAAAAACGTACGCGGGATATCCGACCTTGGCGTGATCCGTAACATCGGCCAGCCCGAGCTGGACATCGACCTCAACCAACAGCGGATGGCCCTCTATGGTGTCGCCACCGCGGACGCCAACGCGGTGATCGAAATGGCTATTGGCGGTAAAGCAGCCACCACGCTCTATGAAGGCATCAAGCAATTCGATATCCGGGTCCGCTTTCCCGAACAGTACCGCGGCACCATCGACGATATCGGCAACCTGCTCGTTCCCTCGCAGAATGGTTCGAAAGTCGCGCTTCGCGAAATCGCCGACATCAAACCAAAGACAGGCCCCTGCCTGATCTTCCGTGATGATAACCAGCGGTACGCTGCGCTCAAGTTCTCCGTCCGCGACCGCGACATGGGCAGCACCATCGCCGAAGCACAGGAAAAGGTCAATAAAGTCATTACCGTCAAAAAAGGCTATAGCATGGTTTGGCAGGGGGACTTCGAAAACCAGCAGCGTGCCACGAAACGACTGACCCAGGTCGTCCCCATCAGCCTCCTGCTGATCTTCCTGCTGCTGTTCATCATGTTCGGCAACCTCAAGGATGCAGGCCTGATCTTCCTCAACGTGCCCTTCGCCATCGTAGGAGGCGTCATCGCCCTCCACCTGACCGGCACCAATTTCAGTATCTCAGCCGGTATCGGTTTTATCGCCCTGTTTGGGATCTGTATCCAGGACGGGGTATTGCTTATCACCGTGTTCAAACATAACCTGGAAAACCTGCATAACCAGAGCCATACGCTCTATACGGCCATCAAGCTGGGGGTTAACTCCCGTATCCGCCCGGTAATGATGACAGCCCTGATGGCTGCCATCGGTCTCTTCCCGGCAGCCATCTCCCATGGGATCGGCTCGGAAAGCAGCCGCCCGCTGGCCCGCGTCGTGATCGGAGGTATCATCTGCGCGATGATCTTCTCGCTGCTGGTATTCCCGCTGATATTTGCCTGGGCCTACCGGAACGTAGACACCAAACATCAGGGACCCATCGATGGTCCAACAACACCGACGCCATCGACCGCCCACTAAATAAAAAATGCCCCATCTTCCCGATGGGGCATACCCCCCGGCAAAGAAATCTTTGCCGGATATAATGAAAAAAGAGGCTGTCTACTTTTCTTTTGAAACAGCCTCTTTTTTATATATTTTCGACCATGCAATTGAAAAAATATTGCCTGTCGCTCATCCTGTTATCCTTGTGCCTCCACCTATCGGCACAGAATTTCTTCAAATACTCCGACCATTATAATTCCAGCCGCGTCAACGGCACCATCATCGTGGAGTCCGCCATCGGTACCGTAGTCACCATCGGCCTCAACTACCTCTGGTATAAAAAGTTTCCGCAAAGTAAATTCCATTATTTCAACGACAACGACGAATGGCTGAACGTCGATAAGGTAGGCCATGCCGCTACCGCTTACAATGTCGCCGCCATCCAGAACGACGTGATGCGCTGGGGCGGCGTAAAACCCCATGTTGCCGCCCTGGTCGGCACGGGCACTGCCCTCGCCTTTATGAGTATGATCGAGATCCTCGACGGCCATTCTGAAAAATGGGGATTCTCAAAAGGCGATATGCTCGCCAACCTATCGGGCTGCCTGCTCTTCGAAGGACAGCAATTGCTCTGGGGCCAGCAGCGCATCAGTCTGAAATATTCCTATCATAGCACGATCTTCCCCAGATATTACCCGGCCGAGTTGGGCAGCAACCTGCCGCAGCGCATGCTAAAGGACTACAATGGTCAAAGCTACTGGCTATCCTTCAATATTGCCTCCTTCCTGCCCGCCTCCAGCAATTTTCCCCGCTGGCTCAACCTGTCCGCTGGCTATGGCGCAGAAGGGATGATCGGAGCCCGGGACAATCCAACCGAGATGAATGGCAAACCTGTCCCTTCCTTCAAGCGCTATCGGCAGTTCTATTTCTCGTTTGACACCGATCTCTACCGGGTCAACGGCCTGTCTCCCCTTGCCGAAACGCTGCTAAAGGTCAACAGGACCGTACATACGCCAGGGCCGGCGCTTGAATGGAACAAGGAAGAAGGGGTAAAATTTCATTTATTTTACTATTGATTTGTTAATGACAGCAAAATCAGGTTAAATCTTTACGCACGGGGATTTAATGCATTTTTTCTCTGAAGAGTGGCTATATTCGCCGTTAACAAGATTTTAACCGCTAATTAACTTGCCGAATTAACTCACAGATCTGATGAATAAAGTGCTCAAAGGCATACTTGCCTTTTCCCTGAAAAATAAGTATTTCATCTTCTTCGCCACGTTGTTGCTGGTCATCTACGGGGTTATCACCTTCAAGAATATGCCCATCGAGGCCTTCCCCGATGTGACCAATACGGAGATCACCATCATCACTCAATGGCCTGGGCGAAGCGCCGAAGAAGTAGAAAAATTCATTACGATTCCCATCGAATTGGCGATGAACCCCGTCCAGAAAAAGACAAGCCTTCGTTCCACCAGTATCTTTGGATTGTCTGTTGTCAAACTGATCTTCGAAGACGATGTCCAGGATACCTACGCCCGCCAGCAGGTCAACAACCTGCTCCACAATGCCGACCTTCCCGACAACGTAGACCCCGACGTACAGCCGCCCACCGGCCCCACGGGCGAGGTCTTTCGCTATACGGTAGAAAGCAGCTTCCGGGATGCCCGCGAGCTGAAGACGATCCAGGACTGGACCGTAGACCGTGAACTGCGCTCCGTACCCGGCGTGGCCGACGTCGTCAGTTTTGGCGGCATGGTCAAGACCTATGAGATACAGGTCAACCCGCTTATCCTGAACAACCTCGGCATCACCCCGCTGGACGTATACAACGCCGTTAGCAAAAGCAATATCAATATCGGCGGCGACGTCATCAAAAAGAACTCTCAGGCCTATGTCGTCCGCGGCATCGGGCTGCTGAACGATATCAACGAGATCAAGAATATCATCGTAGAAGACAACAACGGTATTCCCGTACTGGTCAAAGACGTCGCCGAAGTAAAGATCTCCAACCTGCCACGTCTCGGCGAAGTAGGCCGGACCGATGCGATCGACAGCGGCGGCAAGCGTAAACTATGGAATAATCCCGATGCCGTGGAAGGCATCGTGCTGATGAGGAAAGGAGAAAATCCCGACCACGTCATAAAGGGTCTGAAAGAAGAAGTAGCCAAACTCAACGATCACATCCTCCCTGCAGATACGAAGCTAAAACCCTTCTACAACCGCGAGGACCTGATCAAATACGCCACCCATACCGTTCTGCATAACCTGGTGGAAGGGATACTGCTGGTCACGCTCATCGTGTCGCTCTTTATGTTCAACTGGCGCACGACCCTGATCGTTTCCGTCATCATCCCCCTGTCCCTGCTGTTCTCCTTTATCTGCCTCGACTTCATGCACATGTCAGCCAACCTGCTGTCCCTTGGAGCGATCGACTTCGGGATCATCATCGACGGCGCCGTGGTCATGGTGGAAGGCCTTTTCGTCCTGCTGGACAAAAAGGCGCATGAATTGGGAATGGAACGCTTTAACCGGCTGTCGAAACTCGGTATACTCCGGAAACGCGGTGCAGAGCTGGGCAAAGCCATCTTCTTTACCAAACTGATCATCATCACCGCCCTGCTGCCCATTTTCTCTTTCCAGAAAGTAGAAGGAAAAATGTTCACTCCCCTCGCCTACACGCTTGGGTTCGCACTGCTGGGCGCCCTGATCTTCACGCTGACGCTTGTCCCCGTGCTGGTCAATGTGTTATTGCGCAAGAATGTAAAGGAAAAGCACAACCCGATAGTTCACTTCATCACAGGCGGTATCATGAAGGCGTTCCGTTTTGTGTTCAAACACAAACGTCCGTCGCTGATCATTGCAGCGATCGCTATCGCCGCTGGTCTCTATGCATTCCGCTTCCTGGGCAGCGAATTCCTGCCCGAACTGAACGAAGGTTCCATCTGGGTACGCGCCACCCTGCCCTATAGCATCAGCCTCGATACCTCCATGGCTAAAGCCCAGGACATGCGGGCCATCATGATGCGCTTCCCGCAGGTTCGCCGTATCATGTCCCAGACAGGGCGGCCGGACGACGGCACAGACGTGGCCGGCTTTTACAACAATGAATTCGGCGTAGCCCTCTATCCCATGGAAGAATGGAATCCAAAGATCTCCAAGGAAGAGCTGATCGATACCATGACCAAAGCGCTTGCTGTCATACCCGGCGCTGAACTGAACTTTTCCCAGCCGATCATGGACAACGTAGAAGAAGCGGTGTCCGGCGTAAAAGGTTCCATCTGCGTAAAGATCTACGGCGATTCGCTCGACTATATGGAAGAGCAGTCGGATATCGTCGACAACGTACTCAAAAAAGTAGAAGGGATCGAAGACCTTGGCGTGATCCGTAACATCGGCCAGCCCGAACTGGATATAGACCTCGACCAAAGCAAGATGGCCCTGTACGGCGTCCAGACAGCCGACGCCAACGCTGTTATCGAAATGGCCATCGGCGGCAAGGCCGTCACCCAGCTGTATGAAGGCATCCGGAAATTCGATATCCGGATACGCTTCCCCGAACAATTCCGGGCGACACAGGACGATATCGGCAACCTGCTGGTCCCCACACAAACGGGGTCAAAAGTTCCGATCCGGGAAATCGCCAATATCTCGCAGAAGACGGGCCCTTGCCTTATCTTCCGCGATGACAACAAACGCTACTCAGCCATCAAGTTCTCCGTCCGCGGCAGAGACATGGGCAGCACTATCGCTGAAGCCCAGGCCAAAGTCGACCAGGTTGTCCACCTGAAAAAAGGCTATTCCATGGTCTGGCAGGGCGACTTCGAAAACCAGCAGCGCGCTTCTAAACGCCTTGCTCAGGTCGTCCCCATCAGTCTGCTGCTTATTTTCCTGTTACTCTTTGTGATGTTTGGCAACCTGAAGGACGCCGGGCTGGTCTTTTTGAACGTTCCAACCGCCGTTGTAGGGGGGATAGCGGCGCTGCTCATTACGGGCACCAACTTCAGTATTTCCGCCGGTATCGGATTTATCGCGCTCTTCGGGATCTGTATCCTTGAAGGCGTGCTGCTGATCACCGCCTTCAAACATAACCTTGAATTGATCAAACACAGCGAAAGCCCGCTGTATTCTTCGATAAAACTGGGCGTCAACGAGCTGATCCGCCCGGTTATGATGACGGCCCTGATGGCGATGATCGGTCTGCTGCCCGCGGCCATCTCCACGGGCATCGGATCGGAAAGCTCGCGGCCGCTGGCCCGCGTCGTGATCGGAGGATTGATCTGCGCAACGATCTTCTCGCTGCTGATCTTCCCGCTGGTCTTCTTCCTGTCCTATCGAAAGGTCGATACGCTCCACCAGAAAGAAGAAGAAAAAAGTTAAAATAAACGCGGCGAAAGCCGCGTTTTAATTTTCAATACCTTTGATATTATGAGTCCTACTTTGCTTTTTATCGCTATCATGTTTGCGATCACCGTTGCTGGTCTGCTGGTATTTTTTTCGCTGAAAGGACGCCGGGAGATCAAGGCTGCCAAAGGTGATCAGGCCTCTTCAAACACAGCCAGCGCAGCCGGTAGTCTTGCCCCCCGTCAGCTACAGCTGCAGGCCTACGAAAGACTGATCCTGCTGATCGACCGTATCGCGCTGCCCAACGTCATCGCCCGGGTCAATACCCCCGAACTGAGCAAAAGCGATATGCATATGCTGCTGACTCAATCCATTCGCCAGGAATTCGAACATAATATCACCCAGCAGATCTACGTCACAGCCGAGGCCTGGGATGCCGTTCGCAATTATAAGGAACAAAACCTGCTTATCGTCAACCAGATCGCCTCCTTCCTTCCCGAAGAAGCAAGCGGCGGAGACCTCAACAAGGCCCTGCTCGACCTGCTGGTCCAGAACCCCAAAGCATCGCTTCAAAATATCGTTTCGGAAGCGCTTAGCTATGAGGCAAAGAAATTGATGTAAAAAAATAGCATCGCCCCTCCTCCTAATACACAAACTGTTTCGCCTGTTGCTGCCCCTGACCGCTGACCGTCAGGATATAGATCCCATGCGCACGCAAACCCAAACTCATGTCCGTCTGCAGATCACCGGTCTGTCCGCTGACCACCTGCCGGTAAAGATTCCTTCCGTCCTGCGACCACAGCGCCAGCTGATAGGTCCCGTTATTCTCGATATGCACCAGCGAGCGAACCGTACTGCCCTGCGCATTCACGCTGCGGATCGACAGACCTGAACCAGAAGCCTGATCCAAAGAGACCGTGGCGATAGGAGAAAGCAAGGTGCTGCCATCAGGAGATTGCGCCAGCACGCGATAATAAAGACGAGTAACAGCAGGTAAGGTCATGTCGCTATAAGAGGAAGCAGTGGAAGCCTGATCGATGACAGAAAAAAGATTGCCATCCACTGAACGTTCTACTGAATACGTGGTGCCAGCTTCAAAGCCCTCTGGATTCCATCGTAAGCTGACAGCATCAGCAGCCGCCTCCGCAGAAAGATCAAGCGAACGTGCCGCCAGCGTACCGGCATTCGCAGACCCGGAGACTACTATATTATCGTAAACAAAACGGCTGGAGCCGCCGCTGTTGATCGTCGTATTATATCCATACAGGCGGAAGGTCACGGACGAAGGAATGGCCTGAAAAGCGACCGGCAGCGTGATGGTATATGTTACATACGCATCGGTCATGCTGCTGGTATAGATATCCGTCGAATAATTGTCCAGGCTCGAACGCAAAGAAAACGTATTGGGACCGGCGCCATCCGGATTGCCGGTATTGCTCCGACGGATCGTCAGCGCAACGGTATTCAAGACCAGGTAATAAGCTGAATTGGAAGTAACGGTAAACTGCAGGTAGGCATTCAGATCGATACTTCCCGTAGGCCATCCATCCTGCCCATAATATTCTGTGCTACAATTAAACGCATTGGAGACGATAGAAGGACCAAGACTTGCGGAACCGGCCGTCAGATGACCGGTGGTGGACGCAGCCAGAGAAGCGTTATTAAAGCCCCAGGTGGCCGAAGCAGACTGCGCTTCAGCAGCCGAAATCATCGACACCGCGGCACAGAATGCCAGCATCATTTTCTTCAAGAGGGACGGGTACAGGGGTTTCATACATATAGATTGTACCCCTATGCTAACAATCCCCTTGCCTGTTTTGTCTCGTACTGGTTTTCAGTCCATTAAGGTAAAATAAACATTTACCCCTAGTCCCAAATCTGGAAAAACCTCCAAACCTGGGTACTCTTTCCGTCAATAGCCAGCATGTCTCATCTCCCGTCAGCAGGCCGCGCGACTGCTTTTCCGCGACAGGATCTAAAGGGCCACACAGCAGCTTGCCGCCGGCATCGTCCTTGTCCCGGCAACACCGCCGCCATTAATACAAAAGCGTCGCACATCCCGCGGCGCGCCCGTAAAGCGATTGCCTAAACCCGGTCGCTTACCGCATACAGAGACTTGTCCAGTTCCTTATAGATACTCATCAACAGTTCAGTATTCTGCTGCAGCTTCGCCGTCAACTCTTCCACTTTCAGACGCTCAGCCTTTAGCTGTGCCTTTAACGAAGCCGCGGACTCCTCTGCTCCCGGCGGCGTGGCCAGCGTCGCCACCAGTTCCTGGTATTTTTTTTCAGATCGCAGCAGCTCCTCTTTTACCCGCTCATAACGCTGATCCGACAACTCCCGGTATTGTTCATATTTCTCCTTCAACCACAAGATCCCCTTATACATATTCTCATTCTCCTCCGCCCAGTCCAATTCATCCACCCTTTCATCCGGTTTTTCTGAGTTTTCATTCCGCGCAAGCCGTTCGGGGTCTGCCCCGGTTTCCAAAGAAATGCCGCCGCCATCGACAGCATAAACCAGGCCATCGGCCTCTTCCTCCTTTCTATGATTAAACCAGGTCGTTATCAGGAAAAAAATGACCACTAATGGCACGGAGATCCATAAAAGCATACGCAGCGTCTCTCCGAAAGCATATCCGTTGACAAGTTGTAAATACATGGTAGAGCTTTTTGGGTAAAATTTCGCTCATACATTGACTAGCATACAATTATAGATGAACAAAGGGAGGGTCGAAACCGGCATACCGGAGGGAACCGGCCACGTAAAACAATATTCACGCCAAAAAAGGAGAGATCCACCGACGGCCGGCCAGGCTGTTTGCCGTCTACATAAATCCAGGCAGGCACGCTTTTTTTTAGCACATATTTGGTACTGAATTTACCATAAAAACGAATAATCATGAATGCCAGAAAAAGAATGATCGCTTGCGCCACATTGGTCATAGCGCTCTTTACGGTTACCTCGACCTACGCACAACGCGGCGGTGGTATGATGGACACTGCCGCCATGCGTCAACGGCAGGAAGCCCGTATTCAAAAAATGAAGACCGATCTCAAACTGACCGACGTTCAGACGGACTCGATCAGGGCCATTATGACGGATATGCAGACTCAAAGGCGCGCGATCTTTATGGATCAAAGCATGAGCCGTGAAGACAAGATGGCGAAGATGCAGCCTCTTAACGAAGCGGCGAACAAACGCGTATCAGCTGCCCTCGGCCCTGACCTGTACAAGAAGTACCAGGATTGGATGGAACAGAATCGTCCCCAGCGCGGCGGCGGTGGCGGGGGATATGGCGGCGGTGGCAATGGCAACGGCAACCAATAAAACCGGTAAATAAAAAAGGGAGCTTAGGCCCCCTCCCCCCGGCAAAGTCTCTTTGCCGGACATAGCGAAAAAAGGAGCCATCTACTTTTATTATAGACGGCTCCTTTTTTATTATGCTTTTTTTTGTTCTTTCACCCAGTTATCTCTCAACGTTGTCGTCCGGTTAAAGACCAGCTTATCTTCCGAACTATCCTTGTCCAGGTAGAAATATCCCTTTCGCAGGAATTGATAATGATCCGAGAATTTCGCCTTTGCCAGAGAAGGCTCCGCGTACGCCGCTGAAATGACCTGCAGCGAATCCGGGTTGATATAATCCTTAAAATCCCCTTCTTCATTGGCCGGATCTTCCACCCGGAAAAGACGGTCATATTGCCTGACCTCGGCCGTGATCGCATGCGGGATACTCACCCAGTGGATCGTAGCCTGCACCTTTATATTAGCCTGAGCTCCGCCAGTCTTACTTTCCGGCAGATGGCTGCAACGCAGCTCTATTATCTTTCCATTCTCGTCCTTGATCACTTCATCGCACTGGATGATATAAGCGCTCTTCAGCCGAACCTTCGAGCCCGGTGACAGACGAAAAAACTTCTTTGGCGGATTTTCCATGAAATCTTCCTGCTCGATATACAATTCCCGGCTAAAAGGCAGCTGCCGGTGCGTCGTTTCCGGATCTTCCGGGTTGTCTTCGCTGGGCAGCCATTCCTCGCCCTTTTCGTAGTCGGTAAGCACGATCTTCAACGGATCGAAGACCACCATCCTCCGCTGGGCAATCTTGTTCAGATGCTCTCTGACACAAAACTCCAGCAAGGACACATCGATCAGGTTGTCCCGCTTCTGAACCCCGATCTTATCGGCGAACATCCTGATGCTTTCCGGCGTATATCCCCTTCTCCGAAGACCGGAGATCGTCGGCATACGCGGATCGTCCCAGCCGGTGACGTGCCCGTCATTGACCAGCTGCAGCAGTTTACGTTTGCTCATCACCGTATAGGTCAGATTGAGACGCGCAAACTCGTATTGATGAGAAGGATAGATCTCGAGCTTTTCGATAAACCAATCGTACAAAGGACGATGGGGAATAAACTCCAGCGTACAGATAGAATGCGTGATGCCTTCGATGGAATCGCTCTGGCCGTGCGCAAAGTCATACATCGGATAGATACACCAGGCATCTCCCGTACGGTGATGGTGCGCATGTTTGATCCGGTACATGATAGGATCGCGCATATGCATATTGGAAGAAGCCAGATCGATCTTTGCCCGTAACACTTTTGCGCCGTCGGGGTATTTACCGGCCCGCATCTCCCGGAAAAGCTGAAGGTTTTCTTCAACCGACCTGCCGCGATAGGGGCTGGCCTTGCCTGCTTCGGTAGGAGTTCCCTTTTGCTGCGCAATCTGCTCGGGCGTACTGTCATCCACATAAGCCAGGCCCTTGTTGATCAGCGCTTCGGCAAATTTATACAGCTGTTCGAAGTAGTCAGAAGCGTAACGCTCATTCTCCCATTCGAAACCCAGCCATTTGATATCTTCCTTGATGCTTTCTACATATTCCGTATCCTCCGTTACCGGATTGGTGTCGTCAAAGCGAAGATTGGTCTTACCGCCATATTTTTGGGCCAGCCCAAAGTTGAGGATGATGGACTTGGAGTGACCGATATGAAGATAACCATTAGGCTCCGGGGGAAACCTCGTCAGGATACTGCTATATTTTCCCGCAGCCAGATCAGCCTCCACGATCTCTTCCAGGAAGTTCAGTGATTTTTCTTCTTCTTTTTTTGTTTCCGTCATGGCGCGAATTTAACGTATCCCTTCCAGCCTGCCAAGGGTCAGCCCCTTTTACCAAACAGCAGACTGCCTATCCGGACCATATTGCTTCCCTTCCGTATCGCCAGCTCGTAATCGCCGCTCATACCCATCGACAAAATGCCCCTGCCATCCGGGAAGAAGGTATCGAATAGGGACTTCAGCGCGGTGAATTCCTGACCCACCACTTCCGTATCCTCAGCATTGGAAGCCATCCCCATCAGTCCCCTGACCGACACATTCTGCCAGGCCGTCGGATGCGCCCCAATCCTTCGCATCACCTCCGCCAGTTCGTCCGGCGAGAGGCCAAATTTTGTTTCCTCCCTGGCAATATGCACCTGCAGCAATACTTCCGCGATCCGGTTTCCCTTTGCCGCCTGTTTGTTGATTTCCTTTAAAAGCGAGAGACTGTCCACCCCGTGTATCAAATGAACCCACGGCATGATGTATTTAACCTTATTGGACTGAAGATGTCCTATAAAATGCCAGCGGATATCCGAAGGCAGCTGCGGCTGCTTATCTACCAGCTCCTGTACATAGTTTTCTCCGAAATCACGCTGTCCCTCTTCATATAAAGCCCGGATATCTTCCACCGGCTTGGTCTTTGAAACGGCAACCAGCTGAACGCTTTCGCCCAGCTGCGCAATGATCTCCCGGTATTTTTCGCGATCGATAGCCATGCGGCAAATATACGCCGCCCAACCATATCATCTGTCTGGCCCCTCGCGCCTGGCAGCTCTACCGCACAATCGCCGGCTTCACCGCCCGCGCCCAAAAGCAGTTTTATTCCTTCAATATCGACCGGCTGATCACGATCCGCTGGACCTCACTCGTCCCCTCATAGATCTGGGTGATCTTGGCATCCCGCATCATCCGCTCTACATGATATTCCTTTACAAAACCATATCCGCCATGGATCTGAACCGCCTCTGTAGCCGTCCACATCGCGGTCTCCGAAGCAAATACCTTTGCCATCGAAGAGCTGAGCGCATAGTCAAGATGCTGATCCTTTTCCCAGGCAGCCTTCAGACACAGCAGCCTGGCCGCCTCGATCCGCGTAGCCATATCCGCCAGCTTGAACTGGATAGCCTGATGATTCATGATCTCTTTGCCAAAGGCCTTCCGCTGTTTGGAGTAGGCCAGGGCTAGCTCATAGGCGCCGCTGGCAATACCCAGTGCCTGGGAAGCAATACCGATACGGCCTCCGGACAATACCTTCATCGCGAATTTGAATCCAAACCCATCCTCTCCTATCCTGTTACTCTTCGGCACTTTGACGTCATTGAACAGGATACTATGCGTATCGCTGCCCCGGATGCCCATTTTATTTTCCTTTGCCCCAACGACGACACCGGGCGAATTCTTCTCTACGATAAACGCGTCGATCCCATGACTGCCCTTTGACGCATCCGTCTGGGCAATCACCAGGTATACGGACGCCGAATTACCATTGGTAATCCAGTTCTTGGTGCCATTCAATAAGTAGTGATCTCCTTTATCCTCAGCCGTAGTCCGCTGGGAAGTAGCGTCGCTGCCCGCCTCCGGCTCGCTCAACAAGAATGCCCCGATATAGAGGTCCCCGTCTTTGCGGCCATGCGCCAGCGGTATAAGATATTTCTGCTTCTGCTCCTCCGTCCCATAGTGTTCCAGTCCCCAGCATACAAGACTATTGTTGACGCTCATACATACGCTAACGCTGGCGTCTATTTTGGAGATCTCCTCCATTGCCAGCACATAGCTCACGGTGTCCATCCCCGATCCGCCGTAGGCCGGATCGACCATCATGCCCATAAATCCAAGCTCGGCCAGCTTCAATATCTGATCTTTGGGAAATTTCTGATGCTCGTCCCGCTCGATAACGCCGGGGAGACACTCGGTCCGCGCAAAGTCCCGCGCGGCCTTTTGAATCATCAAATGCTCTTCGGAAAACTGAAAATTCATATGGGCAAGAGTTTAGTAAGACTCGTTTTGCCCAAAAATAAAAGGAAGTTGCCGATTTAACTAACAGTTGGTAGTATTTTTTTTAGCCGGCCAGCACATCGGCTTTCTGATGCAGCAGACTGATCACCGTTTTGAAAATAACGATAAACAACCCGGCCTCTTCTTCCGTAAAGTTGCTGCCTTCCTCGTCTTCTCCGCCCTCACTGTATATGGTAGCCGCAGCAAATTGCAGCAGATCCGGCTGCGCAAAGGCATCCATCATCGCCATCGCATCGGCCTCGTCAAATCCATCGTTGAAGATCTCTTCCATTTCGTCAAACTCCTCGTTAAAGGCCGCTTCGAACTCGGCTTCGGAGATAGCGGGAATACCTGGAGCCAGCTCCCGGAAGCTCAGCAGGATCACCGTCAGTACATACGCTACGTCTTCGCGCGCATCTGGTTCTTCCAGCTCACGGCTCTCTCCCAGCACATACCCTACAATGGCAGGCTGCTCTTTGGCAAACGTATCCCAAACCTTACTGATACGTGCTTCATCCATATGCTGGATCCGGTCGTTTATAAGATCGATGGTCTGATCGGTAACTCGTTGCATCCGCGATTTTCCTCCAAACCTACATTAAAATGAGCAATAGTGTATAACTTCATGCCTTTGATTGCTTAATACGGCACTTCCGCAATCGATACCGGGATCGCCGGAACCAAACTTAATTCTATTTATGTCAAGGGTTTATTCCAATAAAGCAAAATTTTCGGTAGACGTTTCCTCTGAAGTGGGCCGGCTCCGCCGCGTCCTCGTCCACAGTCCCGACAGCGGTCTGGGAAAGGTCGTCCCCTCCAAGGCGCAGGACTGGCTCTTCGAAGACATCGTTCACCTCGACACGATCCGCCGAAAGTAGTATGATTTTTACACCAAACTGCTCCTTTACTTTCTGGATCCGGAAAAGATCAGGGGCCGTCTGGCAGAGGTAGACGACGAAAAAAACAAACGCGCCTTCTATAAACCTGGTGATGACGCCTTTTTCAGATCGGAAAAGGTAGTGGAACTGCAATGGCTGCTCGCCGACATCCTTACCGACGCCGGCATCAAAATGAAGCTGGTCGCCTCGGTCTGTGCAATCGAAGCCTGCAGCTATGATACACAGCAGCAGCTGCAACGCCTCGATCCCATCCAGCTGGCCAAAACTTTTATCAGCGGCTCGATGAACAACGACCAGCTGCTCTTCGCCCCCATCCCGAATTTTATCTTTACCCGCGATATCGGCATCGTGATCAACAATTACGTTCTGCTGAACAAACCAGCCAAGAAAGCAAGGACCCGCGAAGC
Source organism: Chitinophagales bacterium (assembly GCA_015654595.1). Lineage (GTDB taxonomy): Bacteria > Bacteroidota > Bacteroidia > Chitinophagales > Chitinophagaceae > Puia. Next base: position 32,728 of record JAATGQ010000007.1, read on the forward strand.
CCTGCTGGCTAAATATATTTTCTTCAATCATCCGCTCTTCGCCGAATACCAGGACAAGATCATTGAACTCGCCGACACCCATCATCATTTCCTGCTGCCCCGCGAAGGCGACGACCGGAAAGTAACCCTCGAAGGCGGCGATGTGATGGTCGTATGTAAGGATCACGTGCTCATCGGTATCAGTGAACGCACTTCCCCTGAAGCTGCTCACCAGGCTATCTCCACGCTTTTTGAAAAGGGGATCGTGAAGAAGATCACCATCATCCGTATCCCGAAGAAAAGGGATTATATGCACATCGATACGATCTTTACACAGATCAAGCGCAATGTCTGGATACTGCTGGGCGCCTTTTCTAAAAAAGCGGTCAAACATGAAGACGAGGATGAGGTACAGCGTATCCTCGAGAACAGCCGGAAAGAAGAGAAACTGAAGATCATCCAGTTCCGGAAAAAGGATCCCGGCAACCCTGAATATTTCGACAATCTCGAAGACCTGCTGACGGATATCAGCAAGAATGACCTGGAATGCACCGAAAAGGTCCGTTTTATCTATTCCGGCAATAACGAGTTTCCGTTCGACGCCCGCGAGCAATGGACGGACTCCTGCAACCTGCTGGCCCTGAAAGAAGGCGTAGTCCTGGGATACGACAGGAATGACAAGACCGTCGAAGCCTTTAAAGCAAACGGCTTTTCCGTCGTTCACGCCGAAAGCCTTATTACAAGGCTGGAGGCCGGCGACATCGATCCGGATCAGATCGAAAATACGCTGATCCTTATGCCGTCGGCTGAATTGTCAAGAGCCCGCGGAGGATTTCACTGTATGAGCATGCCCCTTCACCGGGACGAGCTCTGATCCAACAAAAGAAGCACACCATGCAGACGACGTCACATTTGCTCATGATACGACCGGTCAATTTCAGCTTCAACGCCGAAACTGCCGTCAACAATGCCTTTCAGATCGCCTCCCCCGCCGGCGAAGCGCAGCATCAGGCCCTACAGGAGTTCGAAGGATTCGTAAGCCTGCTTCGCGGCAACGGGGTGGATGTCACTGTAATCAGTGATACGCCCGTTCCGTATACACCTGACAGCATCTTTCCCAACAACTGGATCTCTTTCCATTCCGACGGAACGATCTGTCTTTACCCGATGTTTGCTGAAAACCGCCGGCGCGAACGGAAACAGCACGTCCTCGACGCGATCGGCCAACGCTTTACCATCGGCAAAACCATCGACCTCAGCGGTTATGAAAAAGAAGACCGCTTCCTGGAAGGGACCGGCAGCATGGTCCTTGACCGTGACAACCGTATCGCCTATGCCTGCCTCTCGCCAAGGACCAGTCCGGAAGTGCTGGAAGAATATTGCCGGCAGATGGGTTATACTGCCAATGTCTTTGAATCCGTAGACGGCAAAGGACAACCCGTCTATCATACCAATGTGGTGATGTGTGTGGCCGACGAATATGTCGTGATATGCCTCGAATCTATTGAGAATATCGTTGAACAGGAGCACCTGGCCCGGTCCTTCGCCAAAGCCGGGAAAAAGATCATCCCCATCACGCTTGACCAGATGAATCAGTTTGCCGGCAACATGCTGCAGGTCCGGAATGACAAAGGAGAAAAGCTGTTGATCATGTCTACCCAGGCTTATACTTCACTACGCCCGGAACAGGTTCACCAGTTGTCTGCTTATAACCGTATCCTGCATTCTCCGCTGAACACCATTGAAACCGCCGGTGGCGGAAGCGCGAGGTGTATGCTCGCCGAGATCTATCTCGAACCGCGCTAGGAAGACGCAGGCTGCGTCTTCGGCCGAAGGCCCGACATAAACCGGCCCTGTAAAGATGGCTATCTTTTGCAGAAGCCATCTTTACAGGGCTAAAACAGGGAAAGATTCTGCCCTTCCAGCGGGTTAAATAGCTTTAGCGGTTTTAGCCCCGCCCCGCAAACTTCATTCATGCGCTGGATAGCATATTGCGCCAGATCCGGGGCAATATGTTCATCCGGGTTATGGATGATAAAATAGACAGACCGCAGCCCCTTTTCGATCCATTCCTTTATCCGCACCGCCCAGTCGTCCAACCGCTGAAAATCGGTCGGATGTCCATTGTTCCCGGCCCAGCGGATAAAAACAAACGGCGCCGTCAGCCGCATATGCAGTACGTCCCTGCGTCCTGCCGTATCGGTGATCACCAGCCCGACCCCTCGCTCCAGCAGGAAGCCGCTCAATCGCTCCATTACCGCAGGCCGTCCGGTAAACCAAGCGGGATGACGAAGTTCCACGCAAGCCCTGAATCCCTCCGGCAGCCCCGAAATATAGTCGAGCAGCACATCGAGCCGGTCGGGCCCGAATGTCTCTGGCAGCTGTAAAAAAGAGGGCCCAAGTCTTTCTGCAAATCCACTGAGCAGCGTGGTAAACGCCTCGGTCTCCCGTCCCGCATTCTTCAGCTGAAGCCGGTGGCTGATCACTTCCGGGAACTTGGGACAAAATCGGAAGGTGCTGTCCGAGGTCGCCGCCCACCGTTCGATAACCTCCCTGGGCTGTAGACTATAAAAAAGCGTATTTAGTTCGACGCAATTGAACTGTCGGACATATTGTGCTAAAAAATCCTTTTGTTTTGTGCCTTTGGGATACACTTTTCCAACCCAATCCGTCCTCCCCCACTGCGTCCCCCCGAGAAAAAAGCGCAAAGGCACGTCAGCAGCCTGTTCCGTAAGCAGCCGCCATAACTGTTGTGTTGCCGGATCATCAGGAGGTAACACAAAATTGACGAGGTCCACATTACTTACTTTGCCAAATTCCATAATATTAACTTTAGTCCGACAAACAATTCCATGAATTAAACAACAACCTTTGTCCTATTTGTCTAGGATTCAATCCAAATCCTTACTTTTGGGACTTCGATTTGAAATGGTTGGTTGGGCCAATGGCCTGCGAGCCAGCAGCTTGCTTGGAAGATAAATATTTTTCAATAATCCATACCATTGATTAGAGCGTTTTCAAAACTTTAAATTCTAAGAACAGTATTCCAGATGGAGAACAAAGTGACCAAAATTGGCGTACTCACCTCGGGCGGCGACGCTCCCGGAATGAATGCAGCCATTCGTGCCGTAGTCCGAACCGGTATTTATAATGGGATGGAAGTATTTGGCATTATGCGTGGTTACAGTGGAATGATAGAGAACGACATTGTCCCGATGCACTCAAGAAGTGTGGCTAATATAATCCAACGCGGCGGAACGATCCTGAAAACCGCCCGTTGCAAAGAATTTTTTGAACATGAAGGCCGTAAAAAAGCCTATGACAACCTGAAAAAACTGGGCATCAACGGCCTGGTGATCATCGGCGGCGACGGTTCCTTCCGCGGCGCGCACAAATTGAGCGAAGAATTCGACATCCCCTGTATCGGGCTTCCTGGCACGATCGACAAGGATATCGCTGGTACCGACTTCACCATCGGCTTCGACACTGCCGTCAATACCGCTGTTGAAGCGATCGACAAGATCCGTGATACTGCCGACGCGCACGACCGCCTCTTTATCATCGAAGTAATGGGCCGCGACGCCGGCTATATCGCCCTCCACAGCGGCATCGCCACAGGCGCAGAAAACATCCTCATCCCCGAGCGGAAGACGGATATCGAAGAACTGGTCAACGGCCTGCTGGAAAAATCAAGACGTAAAAAGCTGGTCAACATCATCGTCGTCGCCGAAGGCGACAGAGGCGGCGAAGACGTTGCCAAGATCATAAAAGAACGCGTTCCAACCGCCGACACCCGCGTCTGCGTACTGGGCCATATCCAACGCGGCGGCGCCCCCAGCTGTATGGACCGCCTGATCGCCAGTCGTATGGGCTATTCTGCCGTAGAAAGCCTGATCGAAGGCCGTCACAACGTCATGATCGGCATCGTGAATAATAAAATGCACTATACGCCGTTGGAGAAAGCCGTAAAAGCAAAACAAAAGATAAGCGACGACTGGCTGAAAATCGTCAAAATATTAGCATCCTAAAAAAATCATCCGTCAATGTCAAAGAATTTATCGAAGTACCTGCATCAGGATATGGACAAGCAAGCAGGTATTCAGCACACTTTCCACAAGACCAAGATTGTTGCAACGGTAGGCCCCGCCTGCGATACCTACGACAAACTGCTCGAACTGGTCAAGGCAGGTGTCAACGTTTTCCGGCTCAATTTCTCGCATGGCGACCACGAAAGCAAGGCCAGGATCATCGAGCACATCCGGAACATCAATCTGACGGAGCCCTATAACATTTCTATCCTCGGCGATCTGCAAGGCCCCAAACTTCGCGTAGGCGAAATCAAAGACGGCGCTCTGCCTATCGCCCCCGGCGACATCCTTACCTTCACCTCCCGCGAAAAAGTCGTCGGCACAAAAGAAAAGATCTATATCTCCTACCCTAACCTCCACCATGACGTACAGGTTGGTAATAAGATCCTGATCGACGACGGTAAACTCGAAGTAGTCGTCGTCAACATATCTCCCGAAGGAGACGTAAAAGTTGCCGTTACCTACGGCGGTACGCTGCTCCCCAAAAAAGGAGTCAACCTTCCCGACACAAAGATCTCTCTGCCCGCAATGACAGAAAAAGATATCATCGATCTGGCCTTTATCATCGAACAGAAACTGGACTGGGTTGCCCTGTCCTTTGTTCGTAAGGTAGAAGACATCATCGACCTGAAACGCCGCCTGGCAGAAGTAAAAAGCCAGACCAAGGTTATCGCCAAGATCGAAATGCCTTCCGCACTCGAAGACCTGCGTAATATCGTACTGGAATCCGATGGCGTGATGGTTGCCCGCGGCGATCTCGGCGTAGAACTGCCGGTAGAAAAAGTACCGATGGCGCAAAGAGAGATCATCCGCAAGTGTATCCACCGCGCAAAGCCTGTGATCGTCGCCACCCAGATGATGGAAAGCATGATCGACCGCGTAAAGCCCAACAGAAGCGAGATCACCGACGTTGCCAACGCGGTTCTCGAAGGCGCCGACGCCGTCATGCTTAGCGCAGAGACAGCAACAGGACAGCATCCCGCCCTCGTTGTGGAAACGATGCGCAAGATCATCCTGGAAGTAGAAAGGACCGAATATCCCTATAACCGCGAAGAAGACCTGGTGCCTCAGCCCCACTCTCCTTCCTTCCTCAGCGATGCTATCTGCTACAATGCGTGTAAGCTGGCTAAAGACGCCAACGCCGACGCGCTCGTTGGGATGACACAGAGCGGCTATACAGCCTTCATCCTTTCCAGCTACCGCCCGAAGTCACCGCTCTTCATCTTCTCCAAAGAGAAAAGCCTGATCAACCAGCTGAGCCTTAGCTGGGGCGTAAGAGCTTTCCATTATTCAGAAGAAGAAAGCGTAGACGATATCATCAATGACCAGCACGTCATCCTGAAGGAAAGAGGGTTTGTAAAAACCGGGGACGTCATCGTCAATACCGGAAGCCTTCCGATCGAAGAGCACCTGCCGACAAATATGCTGAAGATTACCAAGATCAAATAAAGCGCAACATAATAGTCCGCCTCCATCAGGGGCGGACTTTTTTTTATCCATGGTTGCTAATAAGCAGCCAATTGTTCTTTTATCTTTTTTATCTCTTCTTCACCCGCCATCACCACCGATTGTTCTTCTTTCATCAGCGCATTCACATACTCCATCCCGCTGGCCTGCTTCAGACGAGCCGAAGTATGAAACTCCGACGCCCCTGTCGCCTCCGCCAGCGCAACGATATTCGAAGCCCTGACACCTGCACCGGGCATGATCACGATCCGGTCATCCGCCTCTCTTACCAGCTGATCTATCAGAGAAGCGCCTTCCATCGCGGTCGGCTTCTGACCGGATGTCAAAATACGCTCGCAGCCGATGCCGATGATATCCTCCAGCGCCTCAAACGGATTTGACGCCCAGTCAAAAGCACGGTGAAAGGTCACCCCCATCGGATAAGCCAGCTCTACCAGGCGCGCGGCGCGCTGCTTGTCGATCGAACCATCGGCCTGCAGCATCCCGATCACCACGCCGTTACAGCCCACCGCCTTACAATATTCGATATCCCGGATCATGATGCTGTATTCCTCATCAGTATATAAAAAGTCGCCGCCGCGGGGCCGGATTATCGGATAAAGCGCAATCTTCAGCCGCTCTCTCGCGGCCCGGATCAATCCCGGAGAAGGTGTCGTCCCCCCTTCTTCCGGACTGACGCATAATTCGATCCTGTCCGCTCCTGCCTGCTGCGCTGTCATGGCCGAAGCCAGATTGAACGCACATATTTCCAGTATGAATTCCATATTATATCAAGCTTTTCACCTCCACCATCTTTTCTACCGTATTCGTCTTTATTGCATAACTAAATCCTTTCTGCAAAGCAAATGCCCCCGTCTCTCCCTTTTTGTTGATCGCAATAAAGGCAACCTGTATCTCTTTTGCCTTGGCGCCCTTGATGCGGTTGATCTTCTCCACCGCCATCCGGCAAGCCTGTTCCGGCGACATTCCCTGCCGCATATATTCTACCACGCTGTGCGAACCGCAGATGCGGATAACGTCTTCCCCCTGTCCCGTCGCTGTAACGGCCCCGACTTCATTGTCGACATAAAGTCCCGCACCGATGATCGGAGAATCCCCCAGTCTGCCCCGCATCTTGAAACCCATCCCGCTGGTCGTACAGCTGCCGCTGAGATTGCCCATCGCATCCATAGCCACCATCCCGATCGTATCGTGATTCCAATCTCCATTGGGCAGCCGCGATGGCGCCGAAGGACCATGTTCCGCAGGAGCAGTATGACCGGGCGTGTTTTCAATATTGATCACCGGCTTGTATTCAGATTTCTTCAGCCATTCGGCATAACTCTTTTTCGCATCGTCCGACAAGACCTGCGGTTCCAACGGAAAACCTTCCGCCACCGCAAACTCCTGCGCCCCGGAACCAACCAGCATCACATGCGGCGTCTTTTCCATCACCCGGCGGGCGACAGAGATCGGATGCTTGATGCGTTCCAGGAATGCGACGCTCCCGCAATTAAACTGATGATCCATGATGCTGGCATCCAGCGTAACAAAGCCATCCCGGTCAGGATTTGCGCCAAGTCCCACACAACAATTGATAGAAGACTCTGTCACTCTCACTCCCGCCTCTACCGCATCCAGGGCTGATCCGTTCTTTCCCAGCACTTCCCATGCTCCTTTATTGGCCTCCAGTCCAGTATCCCAGGTAGAAATAACTACGGGATGACCAGTAACGGTCTCATTGTCAAATACAGGAGAGGACATCGCTGCGCCAGCTTTCTTTGTCAGCAAAAGCCCCAGCGAACCCAATAGAGAAGAATGCAGAAATTTTCGACGGTTGGACATAACAGATCAATATTTAAGAGTACTAAGTTCAATTCATTTTCCGGATCATAAATCGCTCCAGCTGCATCCGGACCTTGCGACGCACCTTGTTCTGAAAGACCGGTGTCCATCCCAAAAGCAGCCCTTTGATCCCAAATGCCTGCGTGCACCACCGCCACATAGGGAAGTCGTCCTGGTGTTCGACAATCCGGCCTTCGCTAAAAGCAAAATGAGCTTTTCCTTTGTTGACGACCTTTCTTTTTGTCGGAGGAAAGACATAGGAAACAGACCAGCTGCAGCCCCCATATCCATCGGCCCCTTCAATTCCTTCACGCTGCACCTTCAGCTCTCCCACTGTCGAGAGCAGCATGATCCACATCCCTCTCACCTGCCTTCCCTCCAAATTACCAAAGACAGGATCATAAAAGAATATATCCGGATGATAGCATTCCAGCAAACGATGGTAGTCCCGCTTCTGAAGATTAGAATAAAAGGCGCTTATCAACTGTTCTTCCGCATTCATAAAAAAAGCAAGAACGGATTACCCAACTTTGACTAATTTGGTTCAGAGAATTAAAATTAACGGATAAAATGAGAAAACTTCTTTTTTTGGCGCTTTTTTCATGCGCTGTCACCGCTGCTTTCAGCCAGGGCACTCCCCAGGACAGCGCCTGGATACGAGATAATTATTATAAGATGGAACAGTATATCCCTATGAGGGATGGCATACGCCTGTTCACTTCCATCTATATTCCCAAAGACACAACGGAAAAGCATCCTATTCTCATGACCCGCACTCCTTATTCCTGCGCTCCCTATGGCACGGATAAATGGAGGAATTTCGCTGCGGGGTATCTCCGTTACTATATGCGCGAAGGCTATATCATCGTCACCCAGGACGTCAGGGGACGCTGGATGAGCGAAGGCCAGTTCGTTGACTTAAGACCTTTTATAAAAGATAAAAAATCCAACACGGACATCGACGAAGCAAGCGACACATACGACGCCATCGATTGGATGGTCAAAAACCTCCCTTACAATAATGGTCGCGTAGGGGTATTCGGAATATCCTATCCAGGTTTTTATTCGACCATGGCGGCAGCAAGCGCCCACCCCGCTCTGAAAGCGGTCAGTCCACAGGCGCCTGTCACAGATTGGTTCATGGGTGATGACTTTCATCACAATGGAGCATTCTTCCAGATGGACGGCTGGGCTTTCTATTCTTCCTTTGGCAAACCCCGCCCTCATCCCACCACCATCGGCCCTTCCGGTTTCAACTTCAATAGCCAGGACAATTACGACTGGTATCTGAAAACAGGCGCGATCAAAAATATCATGAAGCTGACCGGCGACTCCATTGCCTTCTGGAAAGATCTCTATGCCCATCCCAATCTCGACGACTGGTGGAAAGCCCGCAACGCCCGCGTATCGATGTATGACGTAAAACCGGTCATGCTCGTTGTCGGCGGTCTCTATGATGCAGAAGATTGCTTTGGAGCCTGGAATCTGTACAAGGCGATAAAAAAACAAAGCCCCTCCACCAACAGTCATATCGTAATGGGTCCCTGGTATCACGGCGAATGGTCTTCCAACGACGGCACACACCTGGGTAACGCTCAGTGGGGCTCCAATACCTCCGCCTGGTATCAGAACAATATCGAAATCCCTTTCTTCAATTATTACCTGAAAGGAAAAGGCGCGGAACCAAAACTGCCCGCAGCCACGATCTTTTTCAGCGGCGCCAACGAATGGAAACAGTTTGACCAGTGGCCTCCCGCCGATAAACAGGATCAGACGATCTATCTGCAAGCCAACGGCGGTCTCTCCTGGGAAGCTCCTGCAAAAGGCGGCAGCTACAGCGAATATATCAGCGATCCGGCCCATCCCGTGCCTTATACTGAAGACGTTCACTTTCATCGCACAAGGGAATATATGACGGACGATCAACGCTTCGCTTCCCGCCGCACCGACGTGCTGACCTTCCAGACACCAGAGTTGAAAGAAGACCTTACGCTTGCAGGCCCCGTCATCGCAGATCTGCTGGTGAGTCTCAGCAGTACCGACGCAGACTTTGTCGTCAAGGTCATCGACGTCTTCCCGGATAACTTCAGCTATGAACAAACTGCCCCTGAACAAGGCCGCGGACACGATCTTCCCAAAACCTATCCAATGGGCGGCTACCAGATGCTCGTCCATGGGGAGATCATGCGCGGCCGTTTCCGCGAAAGCTTTGAAAAACCGGCTCCCTTCAAACCCGGTAAAGTAGAGCAGGTCAAATTCGCGGTTCCGGATGTAGCGCACACGTTCAAAAAAGGACACCGCCTGATGATCCAGATCCAAAGTTCCTGGTTCCCGCTGGTGGACAGGAATCCGCAGAAGTTTGTCGATATCTATACCGCAGACGACACCGATTTTGTAAAGGAAAATATCCGTGTATATCACGACAGCGAACATCCGTCCCATATCATACTTCCAGTATTAAAATAAGCAACATGAACCGTCACCTTTTACTGCTCACGCTGCTGCTCCCCCTGCTCACCCGATGCCAGGACCGGCGCAACAGCGGAGATGTAGAATTCGTAAAAAGCAACTATGACAAACAGGAAGTATATATCCCCATGCGCGATGGCGTAAGGCTCTATACCGTCGTCTATACGCCAAAAGATCATAGCCGTCCCTACCCCTTTCTGATGTGTCGGACCCCTTACTCGTCGGGACCTTATGGCGATACTGTTTATAAACGCAGCCTCGGCCCTGATTCCAGGACGATGTATGAAAAATATATCTTCGTCTACCAGGATGTCCGCGGCCGCTACATGAGCGAAGGCGAGTTCCAGGAAATGACGCCGGCAAAGGATGTCAAAAAAGGGAAGGAAGACACGACGAAAGCTCCGATACCTGGGACTCCATCGACTGGTTGCTGAAGAATATCACGGGCAACAACGGCCGGGTCGGCATCTACGGCATCTCCTACCCGGGTTTCTATGCTTCTGCGTCGCTGCCGAACGCGCATCCCGCTATCAAAGCCGTCTCGCCGCAGGCGCCCGTCACAGATGAATTCATCGGCGACGACGCCAATCACAATGGCGCCTTCTTTCTGCTGGACAATTTTGACTTCGATAATTTCTTTGACATCAAAAGACCCGGACCAGTAAAAAAATATAGCGGCCATATCTTCAAAGCGGACTATACCGACGCGTATCAGTTCTTTCTGAAGCTAGGCCCTCTTAAAAACACCAACCTGCCCCAATACTTCAACAACCAGGGCAAGATCTGGAACGAATACCTCGAACACTCGACATATGATCTCTACTGGCAGGCGCGGAATATCCGGACACATCTCAAGAATATCAAACCCGCTGTACTCGTCGTAGGCGGCTGGTTTGACGCGGAAGATATGTTTGGCGCGCTGCGTACCTATGAGGCGATCGAAAAACAATCCCCCGGTAACGACAACCATATCGTGATGGGGCCATGGACACATGGCGGCTGGGCAGGCAAAACCTGGACGGGATTCGGACCGCTTGCTTTTGGTCAAAACATCAATGACCAGTATCATGAGATAGAAACAAAGTTCTTTGACCACTATCTCAAAGACTCGGCCATGAACCCGCTGGCGGAAGCCACGGTTTTTGAAACCGGCAGCAACCAATGGAAACAATATACGGCCTGGCCGCCGGCAGAAGCAAAACCGGTAAAGTTTGTCTTTTCCCAGAACGGAGGATTAGCAACACCTGGATTACCCGACAACCCGCTTTCTGTGTCAGCGATCACACCCGGCACTTATCCGGCTCCAAAAGGTCAGAAGCGCACAGCCACCTATGACGAATACACAAGCGATCCCGCCAACCCCGTTCCTTATATAGATGGCGTGCACGCCCAGCGGGATAACCAGTACATCGTCACCGACCAGCGCTTCGCTGCAGCCCGTCCCGATGTCCTCTGTTTCCAGACAGAACCGCTGACCAGCGATCTCAACGTCACCGGCCGGCTCAAAGCGGATATCTTCCTCTCCACTACAGGACACGACGCCGACCTGATCGTAAAGCTCATCGACGTACTGCCGGGAAAAGAAGAAGGGATCACCACACAACAGGATCCTACAGGCTACCAGCGGCTGGTCAGAGCCGAAGTCTTCCGCTGCAAGTTCCGCAACGGCTACGAAGTACCCACGGCGCTCCATCCCAACCAGGTATCGGAAGTCGCCTTCGATCTCAACGAAGTTGCGCACACCTTTAAAAAAGGTCACCGTATCATGGTCCAGGTACAAAGCAGCTGGTTCCCGCTGGTCGATATCAACCCGCAGACCTTTGTCAATATCCCGACAGCCGACGCTTCGGAGTTTGTCAAAGCAAACATCCGCATCTGGCACGACAACACGCATCCCTCCGGAATCACGCTTCCTGTCATACAATAAACACCCTTTCGGGACACGAATAAAAATAAGCGGGGCTCTCAGGCCCCGCTTATTTTTATTCGATATATTCGGGTATGAGAAAGCATTTCACACTACTGCTCGTAATTTTTTGTACAAAGCTGATGGCGCAGACACCGGCTGCAGCGATCATCCCCGAACCGGTCAGCACCCGGTGGGGCACAGGAGCGTTTACGATCGACGCACATACCTCCCTGATCGCTGAAGAATCCGATCGGCCATCCGCCGAATTCTTCAGCAATTATGTTGCACGGCTCTATGGCCTTCACCTGGCAATCGCACGCCCAGGTGTGCAACCGATTGCTATGTCTCACCCTATCCGGTTTACCACAAAAGCCGGCGCCCCCGTCGGCGAGCTTCCCGGCGCCAGCGGCAGACTGGGCGGAGAAGACCCCGCGAAGGAAGGACGGTATGAATTGTCTGTTACACCTGAAGGTATTACCATCACGGGAGACACTCACCCAGGAACCTTCTACGGCATGCAGACACTCATCCAGCTGCTGCCGTTAAAGCCCTTTATCAGCAACGAAGACGGCCTTACCGTCACAACGGCATCAGGAAACCTTTACATTCCCGCCGTCAGCATAGTAGACTACCCCCGTTTTGGCTATCGCGGTCTGCACCTGGACTGTGGCCGCCATTTCTTCCCCATCGACTTTGTAAAGAAATATATCGACTATATCGCGCTGCATAAGATGAACTACTTCCACTGGCACCTGACAGACGACCAGGGCTGGCGCATCGAAATAAAGAAGTATCCGCTGCTCACTGAAGTAGGAGGCTGCCGCAGCGGCACCATCATCGGCCACGCCCCCGGAACCGGCGATGACAGCATCCCTTATTGCGGCTACTATACCCAGGAACAGATAAAAGAGGTGATCCGGTACGCCGCCGACCGCTATATCACCATCATACCGGAGATTGAATTGCCCGGCCATTCCTCTGCCGCCCTTACCGCCTATCCCTGGCTGGGCTGCACCGGCGGACCTTATCACGTCCAACATAACTTTGGCGTATTCAAAGAGGTCTTCTGCGCCGGCAACGACAGCGTCTTTCAGTTTCTCGACGACGTGCTGGACGAAGTAATGGCGTTGTTCCCTTCCCGTTATATCCACATTGGCGGTGACGAATGTCCCAAAGACAGCTGGAAGGTCTGTCCCAAATGTCAGCGCAGGATAAAAGACCTGAACCTGAAAAATGAAGAAGGCCTGCAAAGCTATTTTGTACAGCGCATAGAGAAATACGTCAACTCCAAAGGCCGTCAAATCATCGGATGGGATGAGATCCTGGAAGGCGGTATAGCTCCCAATGCGTCTATCATGAGCTGGAGGGGTGAAAAAGGCGGCATCGAAGCAGCCCGGCAAAAACACGACGTGGTCATGACACCCGGCGAATACGTTTACTTCGATCACTCCCAGACCCGTAACGATGACTCGCTGACCATCGGCGGTTATCTTCCGCTCAGCCAGGTCTACCAATACGATCCCATCCCTCACGGCATGCCTGCGGAAGACGCGGCCTATGTCCGCGGCGCACAGGCGAACCTCTGGTCGGAATACATGGCGAATCCCGGTAAAGTAGAATACATGCTCTTCCCGCGTCTCAGCGCTTTGTCTGAAGTGCTGTGGAGCCCAAAGAGCACACACAACTGGCACGATTTCGAGAAAAGACTGGCCGTTCAGTACAAACGCTATGCGCTCTGGAAGAACAATTACTACCAGGTCTATTTCCACCCGGCCGATACATTGGTACAAGCAAAGCTGGATCAGTGGCAGGACCTGAAATTTGGCCTGATGATGCACTGGGGTACTTACAGTCAATGGGGTGTCGTCGAAAGCTGGAGCATCTGCCCCGAGGACGAAGGCTGGACACAACGCAAAGGGCCCTATGCCGCCGACTATCACGACTATGTTCAGGCTTACGAGAAATTACAAACGACATTCAACCCTACAAAGTTTGACCCGGCCAAATGGGCCGCGGCCGCCAAGGATGCCGGCATGAAATATGTGGTGTTCACGACAAAACACCATGATGGGTTTTGCATGTTCGACACCAAACAAACGGACTACAAAGTCACCTCCACACTCGACCCTTATTCCACCAACCCGAAAAGCAATATCGCCAAAGAAGTCTTCAACGCCTTTCGTACCCGGGACTTTCTGATCGGCGCCTACTTCTCCAAACCCGACTGGCACAGCAAGGACTATTGGTGGCCCTACTTTCCGCCAAAGGACCGTAACGTCAATTACGATCCGTCCCGCTATCCCGACCGCTGGAAAGCCTATAGCGACTATACCTATAACCAGATAGAAGAACTGATGACCGGTTATGGCCGCATTGACGTCTTATGGCTGGATGGCGGCTGGGTCCGCCCGTTGTCTACCGTCAATACTTCTATCGACTGGCAAAAGAGTATCAGATACGACCAGGACGTCGATATACCAAAGATCGCAGCCATGGCGCGCAGCCATCAGCCCGGTCTTATCGTCGTAGACCGCAGCGTCCCCGGAGAGTACGAGAACTATACCACACCGGAGCAGCAGGTTCCGCAGCACGCAATGGAAGATCCCTGGGAGACCTGTATGACCATGGGCAACTCCTGGAGCTATGTTCCCCACGACCAGTATAAGCCCGCTGTACAACTGGTGCAGTTACTGGTAAAGATCGTTTCACGCGGCGGCAACTTCCTGCTCAATGTCGGGCCTTCACCCGAAGGAGACTTCGATGACACCGCCTATGCCCGCCTGAAAGACATTGGCGCCTGGCTGAAGATCAACGGCGCTGGGATCTATAATAGCCGCCCGATCCGGCCCTATTCTTCCGAAAACATATATCTGACGCAGTCCAGGGATGAAAAGACGGTGTACGCCTTTGTGCTTGGCACAGGTGAAGACGTCATTCTGCCCTAACAGCTGACCATCGATCATTTCACCGCCCCTGCAGGCAGCAAGATCAGCTGTCTTGGCCGGAAAGGTTCCTGGAAATGGACAACTGCCGATCATAAAACCGTGATCACTGTCCCCGCCGCTCTTCGCGGCAAGCCGATCGGAAAATATGCAATAGCACTAGCCATCGCAAAATAACAACAGGCCACACAAAAAAGGCCGCAATGCAAGGGGCCGTCCAGCTGGACGGCCCCTTTGTCTTCTCATTTATGTAGTGAACCCTGTTGTGTTATTGTGCATCCCACCAAACCCTCGAAGTCATCTTGTCTCCGTTGGACAGTCTACCGACTGCCGCCGCATAGTTGACCGGATTTGTGCCAGCCTCGCCGGTAGGATAGGTATATCTTCTCGGTATGGTCCCGCCTGTTGCATTGCCGACATAATTGATCGGTGTCAGAACAGGATAACCGCTTCTTCTCCAGTTAGCCCAGGACTCGGTCTCGTCCATAAACGAAGCCACCCAATACTGATCGTTGATCTGCTCCAGCTCCGATCCTGCTACCAGCGGATTCGTCGTCAGGTAGGTATTGATCGCCGCGTCGCTGGGACCCGCGCCAGCCTGTAATCCCAGCTGCTGCATAGCCCCCTGAACACCGCTGTTAAAGTAGGATGCCGCAGAACTGCCGGTAACCCAGCCCCGCTGAGCCGCTTCCGCCAGCAGCAGCTGTGTCTCTCCATAGGTCAGGAAAAAGGTCGGCGCATCCGTACGTGCAAAGGTATATCTGTTGACATAAGAATATCTGTTCTGATAGACGGTTGCAGAGTCAGCCGTACTAACCGCTGGTATACGGGGATAGTTCGGTGCGTAAGAGATATTGGTCGCATCGTCATAGGTATCGTAACCATTGGGCTGCCCCAGCTGTTTGTTCCAGCTCGTATCGCCAAAGGCTCCTACAGCGGGGCCGCCGGTGAACAGCGTTCCCAGATAAGAAAGCCGCGGATCGGATGTCGACTTCAGGTAATCGACGAAGGTTTCGCTCAGATGTGCAGCAGAAGCGTCATTGTACACGAATACGCCGCCCGAACCATTGCCGACCTGAGAACTGGAACCATTGGGAACAGCCGCCTGGTGTGCGACGATCGCATTGTCCGCATTCCCCGCAAACGTTCCTCCCGCTGCCGCCTTTGCCACCCAGGTCGCCGCAGTATTCGGATCAACCTTGCTCAGCCGCATCGCTACACGTACCATCTCGGAATACGCAAACTTCTTCCACTTCGTAACGTCGCCGCCATAGATAAGATCGGCAGCGCCTGGACCGCTGGAAGCAGGGGCAGAAGCATCCAGACCGGATGCAGCCTGATCCAGCTCGTTCAGCAGATCGGTATAGATATCCTGCTGCTTGTCGTATACAGGCTTTGTTATCCCTGAGATATAACCGAGACCCGCCTGGGAATAAGGAATATCGCCGTACATATCCGTCAGCCGTTGAAACGAAAAGGCCTTAAAGATCCGGGCAATATTGTACAGGTTCTTTCGGGCTGTATCGGTCTTCGTATGGTAAACGACCTCTACGATATTTTGTATCGGAGCCGAATTAGTATTCTGCAGCGGGTTGGAGCCGTTTTGTTGAGGACCGAAATCCATATCCCAATACGCAGAAAGATAACCGGGATTGTTGAAATATTTGTCCCCGTCCCAATATCCAGTCGTAGAGGATAGATGCTGGATCATACAGGATGCATAGATCAGGTTGCCGCGCCAGTCCTCGTAATCGTTGCCATCCGTGTTCCCGGACATGGTAATCTCGGCATTGGTCAGCAAATACGCATAGTCTTCGTTTGTACCGATGACCGCATTCGGATCCGTATTGATCGACTCGAAATCTTTTTTACACCCCGTACACAGCAGCAGCAGCGCCGTAACCAGGGTCAGCAATAAAAATATGTTCTTTTTCATCATGCTCGTTTTTGTAGGATCTTAATTAAAATTTCACGTTCAGGTTAACCCCCAGACTCCTGATCGCAGGATAACCGGACAACTCCATACCCTGACCATTTGTGCCGTTTAGGTTGGACTCAGGATCGATATTCGGAACATGTTTCATCAGCGTTGCCAGATTACGCGCTACAACTGCTACATTGATACCCTTTATCGGCGATCCTTTATAAACCCTGGAAGGAATGGAATACGTCAGGCTGGCTGAACGCAGCTTGATAAAACTTGCATCATATACAAACTCCTCGGCGATCTCGTCGTTCCCCGTAGAAAGATCCTGAAAATAGGTCTGAGAATTGACCGCTGTTGTATTGGCGTGTCCGCTGAGATCCACTCCTTTGCCAATAAATACCCCGGTCGTTCTGCCCTGCAGCGTTTTCTTCTGCAGCCCGTAGTTGTATAACAACAGGTTGGTACCGGAATAGATCTTTGCGCCGTATTTGAAATCTATCAGCACAGACAGCGTAAAGTCCTTGTAGTGGAAGTCGTTGGTGAAGCCTCCCGTCTGCTTGTATACGCCAGAACCCAAGGGAATCAGCTTGCTCGTCGGTTCCGGCTCACCGGCTGCGATACCATCTGAACCATCACTATAGACCCGGTTGCCGCTCGCATCTTTCTTATATCCATACCCCATGATCTGACCATAAGGCAAACCCACGACATTACTTACATTCACCCCATTACCCCAGCGAGGATAAGAGCCGGCAATAACCAGCGGCGTACTGTCAGGAGTCAGATACAATACTTTGCTGATATTGATCCCCAGGTTGAAAGAGGCCGTCCAGCTGAAGTCTTTTGTCTTCACCGGCGTGCCCGTCAACAACATTTCAAAACCGCGGTTCCTGATCTTACCGATGTTCGAGATGTTTCCATCATATCCGGATGCGGTGCTGACGGTGGCAATGACGATGTCATCGGTCGTCTTCTTTTCGTATACAGCCGCATCGATGCCGACCCGGTTGTTCAGGAACTGCATATTAAACCCGATCTCCTTTTCGGCGATCTTCACCGGTTCGAGTTGTTTATTCGGAATAGCATTCGGCAGAACATATCCCTGCGCCTGTCCATCGATCGTATAACCCAGGAATCCATAGGTCAGCGCTTCCTGGTAAGGAGACGTTCCGTTCGAAGCAAAAGCATAAGAAGCTCTCAACTTGCCAAAGCTGATCCACTCGGGAAGTTTGAGGGCATCGGAAAAGATAAAGCTGCCGCTAAAGCTGGGATATAACTTCCGGTCGGAATTGATCGCCAGCGTAGAGAACCAGTCGTTACGCGCCGTCACGCTCAGGTAAAGCCAGTTCTTATACCCGAGATCCGCGGTCCCGTAAAGAGAATTTACCCGGTAATGCGTATAAGCCACCGTGTAAGGACGCGTGGCGACGTTATTGGCAGAATAGAAGTAGGGAATGATAAAAGGTCCTACTGCATTAATAGAAGCCCCGGAACTGACATTGTCCTGGTAGTTGCCGCCAAGGTTTACATTGAGAGAAAAATCTTCTCCGATCTTCTTGTTGCCGCCCAGGAGGAAGTTGGCATTCAACTCATGGAAATTGACATTGTTGATCGTCAGCTGGCCGCCTGCATCATAACCTGTCCCCGTTGGAACGATATTGGTCGTTCCATAGTTATAACCATCCCGGGTAACACCGCCCTGAAGAAAGAGCCAGTCAAGTATATTGTATTTGAGGCTCAGGCCGCCCGTAAACCGTTCGCGCGTACTGTGGTTCTGAAACTTCTCCGCAACGAAATAAGGATTGTTGAAATAGATATCGGACCCTGGCAATAATTCGGTACCATCCGGATTGGTAGCAGCTTTAAGCCAGCGTATATCAAAAGTATTCGGCAGATATAAAGGTCCGGCTATAACGTTCCCCGGCGCATCCGAAAAAGAAACCCGGTTCTTGACCTGCTCGAAGGTATAGTTAGCCGTCATATTAAGCTGCAGCTGAGGCAGCACATTATACGTACTGTTGAAGTTGATCCCCTGTTGTTTCATATCGGCATTGGGGATCGGTGTCGTATTTGTCAGATCGGTCAGCCCCAGCCGGAAATGTCCCTTGTCATTATTGCCGGTCAGGCCGATAGACGCCTGGTTGGTCACGCCCGTACGATAAAAGTTTTTGAAATTGTCTTTCTCCGCAC
>JAATGQ010000115.1 GCA_015654595.1 Chitinophagales bacterium
AGTTATTTTCATTCTACCCAAAAAGTTCTGCTTTTTTTCGAAGAAATTTTTGAGCTACCAAGCGGAAAATCAAAAACTTACAACAGGCAGATGTTTAAAGAACTCTTGCTTTTTTTCAAGCGGGATGCGAAGGTAAGGGGCCTCACATCCCCCACCAAATATTTTTCGTATTTATCCCATAAATTTCTTCGGAAAACGCAAACCCGGTTCTGGCAAAACCTCACAACTAACTAAAAACCAACCCTCTGTTAAACCACCCAAGATCGGGAATATTTTTTCAGCAAAACCCGTTATTTACTGTCCAAAGCCCTCAAAAACGCCACCAACTCCCCCTTCTCCATCTCTGTCAACGTCAACTTATCAAAAGGCAAAGTCTGATTCTCCACCCTCAACCCCAATCCAGCCCCTCCCCCCTTCTCATAAAAGGCCACCACCTGCTCCAAAGTCCTGTACACTCCATTATGCATATACGGCGCCGTCCTCGCCACATTCCGCAAAGTCGGCGTCTTAAACGCATGATCCAGCTGCGCCACCGCCATCACATCATACCTCCCCCTGTCCGGATCAAGCCGCCGCCCCGCCGAATCCTCCGGAACCCCAATCACCTCCGCCTCCGTCTTCATATACCGCGGCGGAAAAGTCCCATTGAACAAAGGCATATAATGACAGGTTCCACACTTCGCCTTACCCATAAACAAATTAAACCCCGCAACCTCCGCCCCACTCATCGCCCCGCCATTCCCCCGCATGTAATCATCAAACCTGCTGTTCAGCATCGTCAGACTCCGGATATAACTCCCGAGCGCATTCATCACCTCCAACGTGTCGATCCTCACCCGTCCCTCAACAGGAAAAGCCTCGGTAAACGCCCTCCGATAAGAGGTATCCCTCCATAACCGCTCCACGGACATCGTCATCGCCCCATGCATCTCATCCTCATTCTGCACCACCGTCCGTGACTGATTCTCCAACGTCGTCACCCGCATATCATAAAACTGTGAAGGCTGCAACGCTGCATTCACCAGCGTCGGCGTATTCCGCTTCAACAACCGGTTCAAACCCAATACGGTATTCTTCACCAACCCATCGGTAAAAACTTTATCCGGCTGATGACAACTCTGACAACTCCGACTCCCATCTCCCGATAACACGGGATCCATAAACAACCTCCGCCCCAATGCCACCCGCTCCGGCGTCATAAAAGAAGACCGGTTCGGACTATACGCATTCACATTGAACGCCCCCGCATCAAACAAGGTCTTCGCATCCTGATCCAATAGCCGGTTGTACCGGATCACATGGATCTTCAATCGTCCCTCCAGCCCGGTAATCGCCGCCGTCAACGGATTCGCATACTGTATAATGAACGCCGCCCGGTCAAATCGATTAAAATCCCGCCCCGCCGACAAAAAGGCCGACGCCCCATCAAAATACTTCCCAACATCCCCATAATGGCCCAATACCTCCTTCACACTCGACAACGCCTCAGCCGACTCCTCCATACTCTTCAAGGTCAATGGATCGTCAAACCCCGTAATCCCCGTCGTTTCGACCCGAAACACCTCCAGCTTCACCGCATCAAAAACCTGCCAGTCAAAGATCCCAATATTGGTGAAATGACTCCTGCAGCGCTCAGACGCACGATCCAATAACCCACACTGATCCAACAAATCCTTCCGATGACTGCTGTCATAATGTGGAAACAACCAGGCCTCCATCACCTGTAACCCCCCGGGCGCCAACACCTGACCATCGTACGGCTCCACCTCCGCCACCGGGGGACCATTCATAAACCGCGCCGTCGCAGGCTCAAAATATTCTGCCGCCCACTCGATATCTTTATAAGCCAGCCTTGCCTTCAAAAACAACAACTGCAGCCCGGCTTCCCCCTCCCCCCGCTTTATCGCCTCCCGTAAACTATCCGCCGCAGCAGCAAATTGCCCTGTCTGCTCAGCCAGCCGCCCCGCTATCGCCTTCTCCGGCGCAACCGCCGGCCGCTTACAACAATAAAAAACTACTCCTGCCGTCATCGACAGGAGTAGCATAACTACCGTATATTTTTTCATTGAAATTTACTGCAATGTATTCTTCAAAGGATTCGCATTCTGATCACGGGAACTCAACGGAGAAAGCCCCCACTTCTCTTCTATCAGACTAAGAATAGACACTGTCTCATATTGGGTGTGATCGACAAACGCTTTCTTAACATAAGGTCCGATAATGATCGTCGGAATACGCGTCCCAGGTCCCCACTTCTTATCGATAACAGGAGGAGCGACGTGATCCCAGAAACCGCCATTCTCATCATACGTTACAATGATCAACGCATCCTTACCGTTCGGCCCGTTCAATACGGCATTGATCAACTGCACCGCATGGTTCTCGCCAAGCGCCACATCGGAATAACCGGGATGCTCGTTGTTCACCCCCAAAGGCTTTACAAAAGAAACGCTGGGCAGCGTACCCGCCTGTGCCGCAGCAATAAACTCTTTTTCATCCCTCAGATGCACAGTCTTTGCGGCCGCCGTATCGGAATACTTCGCAAAGTAAGCAAACGGCTGATGATGAAACTGGAACGTCGCATCCGGCGTCCCCGCCATCGCGCTATCCCATCCGCCGGAATACCAAACCCAGCTAACCCCCTTGTCCGTCAGCCGATCGCCGATCGTAGGCAAGGTTTGATTCGGAACCAGTGTATTGGCCGCAGCACTGGCAGGATGCGGCTTGTTGACGGTATAGCTTGTATTGACCACATACCCGTCAGGCGTTACCTGGCCATCCGTAACAACATTCCCGCTAGCATCCACCGTCGCAACAATGCTCGAAGGGGCATTCGGGAAAACAGGACTGGCCGCAGCAATCAGCCACATATGGTTCAGGAAAGAACCCCCAAAAGCGCTATGAAAAAAGTTATCGCAAAGGGTATACTGCTTCGCCAGACCCAACATCGGGATCAGATCTGTCTTATAATATCCCTGGGAAAGCCCCTGGGAATTGGAATTGTAAGCGGCATATTTATCCATCTTCCCTCCGTCGATCTGCATCTGCTCCTGGTAATAACGATGCAGCACATCGGGCGTCAACGCATCATTCGCGATATACTGATCGATATCAAACAACTGATTCGGCAGATTCGTAGGAAAAGCGGAAGACTCGGTAATAGTCGGAAGGAAATCATACACATTCCCCTTTGCATCCAGCTGCGTAATCTGCGCAGAAGTAGCATCGGAAATGCCGACAGCCCCGGCAAAGGAACCATAAAGATTGTCAAAGCTGTGGTTCTCCAGGTAAATGACCACGATGTGATTGGACTTTTCAAGACTGGTTGAATCGGTTTTGGAACCGCCGCCATTATGACTTTTTTTACAGGCCCCAAAGGTTAGACCTAAAGCGGCAAGGATAAGCAGCGACGCAGGACCGCCGTTGAGCAAACGATGTTTTGACATTTAATTAGCTTTTGCCCAAGGTCCAAGTCTATTGTAAACGCAATATTACCGCCAGGTAAACATTTCTTTAACAAAACGGATTTCTCTACACAAATAGCCCCTTCGCCGCCAACGGCTATAGCAATGTCACCCGGATGATCCACCCGGATGACATTTACTAAATGAAAAAAGGCAATTATTTTATCCCGCGGAACAACCTGCTCCAACGAATCCCCTTGTCCCAACTCAACCAGATCAAAGAAGCCTTCCCCACAATATGATCCTCCGACACAAATCCCCAATACCGGGAATCCTGTGACCCATGCCGGTTATCCCCCATCATCCAATAATAGTTCATCTTAAAGGTATAATCCGTCACCTCCTTCCCGTTCACATAATACTTTCCGCCCCTCGTTTCAAGATCATTTCCCTCGTACACACGAATCGCCCTTTGATACAAAGCGTAATTCAAAGGCTCCATCTTTATCGTCATCCCCCTCTTCGGTATAACTATCGGACCATAATTATCCCTCGTCCAGTGTATAAGATCCCAATAGGGATAAACATCAGTGCTGCTGTCTATCTCGGGAACCATCCCCACCGCCAGCCCGTCCTTCAGCATTTTCTCCTTCGCCGCCTGGGTCAACAACAACCGATACTCATTCGGCGCCCCCGTCGCCACAAACTCATCCCCATTGTTCATATCCAGGTTATACTCATCCCGCATCACATTCTCATCCAAAGGCTGCCCCTTCGTCGTAACGGTATAATACGTCTCCGACGCCGGCGGCAACTCCTGCGCCTTCCCATCGATATAAATGATCTGATCCTTGATCTGCAGGGTATCCCCAGGTATCCCAACACATCGTTTGATATAGTTCTCTTCTTTATCCACGGGCCGGAAGATCAGGGGATACTGATCCGGAGAATTTAAAACGATCTGACGCCCGGAATCGGAATTGCCCCGCCCCAACTGCCGGATCACATCATAGTAAGGCTGCTGCGACTGATAATCCGGTAAGTTGATCACGGTATCCCCCGCAGGAAAATTGAACACCACCACATCACCCCGCTTGACCGGCGTCTCGAACCAACGGGTATAAGGAATATGCAGCCACTCGAGATAAGATTTTCCATTGGTGACCGGCAACGAGTTGTGAACAAACGGAATAGACAAGGGCGTCATCGGTATCCGCGGCCCATAAGCCCACTTGCTGACAAAAAGAAAATCGTTGATCAACAAGGTCTTCTCCATCGAACCCGTCGGGATCACATACGCCTCAAAAACAAAGGTCCTGATCAACGTTGCAGCCACCACCGCAAACACCCCCGCGTCCACCCATTCTCTCACCTTTCCCTTCCGATGCTTATGTGCCGGCTCAAACCCGGTAAACTTAATAGACGGATCAAACCCCAGATAAGGGAAGTATAGAAAAGGCAGCAAAGCCGCCAACGCATGCTCCCAAAACTTAAACCGCCCGTAAAGCTTCACAAACTCTACATAGATCCCCATCGTAATAAACCAACCCAACACCGGAACCGCCTGCCATAAAACCCAATGCTTCGGACGCCGCCCCAATCCCAACATTATCCAGGTGTTATAGATCGGCACAAACGCCTTCCACCCCGAAACCCCAGCCTTTTCAAAAAGCTTATATCCGCCAAAAGAAGGTAACAGCAAAAGCAACAACTGTATAGTAATCAAGACAAAAACCTGGTGCGATGACATGCGCTGACTTTTTTATATATGATTGGTCGTCCATCAATTCTAATTGTTACAGCCTCCATTAAAATTAAAGACAACCAGCCAATATTTTGTATTTCCATTAACAAACGTCCTCCCGCCTTGACTATTGCCTGCTCCATCCCTTCATTCTCCCCAATTATTCCCCAACAACTCCTTTCCCATCAAACGCTTACAATGATCTGGAATTTATTTCCCTACTATTTTAGTAGACTAATAGATTTTCACATATATTTGTGAGGAATTGTACATTTCCCACAAACTAAATTTATGCGACCAGTAACTGCACACAGTAAACATCAAGGCTCTGACCATCTTCTGCTCCTTTCCTCCTCCCTGCACAACAGCTGCTGTTGTTGTTGTTAATACCTTCCCCTGAATAAAAGACCCGGTCGTACCGGGCAAAAAAAAGATGGCGCCGGTCCTGTAACGCCAATCACAAACCGGCAACCATCGGGTTCAATTAATGATAAACTAATACCATCAACATGAATCTGTTGCGAAAGTACAGCATTTTTGCTGCACTGCTTGCGTTATTGTCCGCAGGCGTCAGCCCTATTTCAGCCCAAACATCCAACGTATCGCTCGTAGGACGCGTCTCGGACGACAAAACGGGTGAGCCCCTCCCCGGCGCGGTCATCCACATCAAGGGAACCACCCACGAAGTCATCGCTGACAACAACGGAGAGTTCCGCTTCATCACCGGCCAGCATATACCGGTCACCTATATCGTCAGCTATGTAGGCTATAAAACAAAAGAGATCCAGGTGTCGGACTATACCCACGTCGATATCCGCCTTTCCGGAGGCAGCAGCTCCCTGAACGACGTCGTAGTCGTCGGCTACGGCACACAAAAACGCAGCGACATCACCGGCTCGGTAGCCCCGGTCTCCAGGACAGCTCTCAGCCAACCCGCCGTCGCCTTCGACAACCTTCTGCAAGGCGCAGTACCCGGCGTAGCCGTCACACAAAGCTCCTCGCAGCCCGGCAGCGGCTCCACCATCCGGGTTCGGGGCGGTAACTCGATCTCCTTCGGCAACGACCCGCTATACGTCATCGACGGATTCCTGGTCTACAACAATAATAATTACACCAACTCCGGCGCAACCAACGGCGCATCGGTCAACGCGCTCTCCACCATCAACCCCAGCGATATCGAATCGGTGGAGATCCTTAAAGATGCCTCTGCCACCGCCATCTATGGCTCACATGGCGCCAACGGTGTCGTGATCATTACTACCCGCCGCGGTAAGAAAGGGACCGACGAGGTCAATTACAGCGGCTATTATGGCAGACAATCGGTAACAAAAAAGATCGGACTCCTCAACGGCTCCCAATGGGCATCCCTTGTCGATGACATCAACGTAAGCGACGGCGTAACCCCAACCTATACGGACGCCCAGATCGCCGCCTTCGGAAAAGGCTACGACTGGCAAAGCGCCGGCATCCGCAATGCCCCCATACAAAACCACGAGATCTCTGCCTCCGGCGGCGACGAAAAATCGAAATACCTCATTTCAGGCAACTACTTTGACCAGGACGGCATCCTGCTCAACACAAACTTCCGCCGCTTCTCCGGCCGTATCAATTATGAACGGAACCTGACGGATAAGTTCAAGATCGGCGTCAACGTCTTTGGCAGCCAATCAAAAGAAAACTCTTTGTCAGGCGCCGGCTACAACAGCGTCGGCATCGGCAACTCCTGGTCCACACTGCTCCAGACGGTACCCATCGTAGCCATCAAAAATGCCAATGGAACTTACAATACCGCCAACCCTTACATTACAACACCCACCAACCCGATCCAGGACATTGCCGCCACGACCAACCAGAGCAATATAAACCGTACGCTGGCCAATGCCTCCGCAGAATACAGACTGCTGACCAACCTGGTGCTGAAAGTCACCGGTGGCCTCGACCAGATCAATACGAAACAGAATTACTACGCTCCCTCCAACACAGCGAACGGCTATGCCACCAGCGGCTATGCATCCGTAGGCAGCGTTTCCTCCACAACATGGCTCAACGAGAACACTCTGACCTATACCCCCACGATCCACAATACGCATTTCTTTAACATCCTCGCAGGCTATACCACCCAGGCGGAAAAAGACGAAAGCTCCATTGCATCAGCAGAAAAATTCCCAAACGACCTTACTTCCTATGACAATCTGAGCTATGGCGCCACCGCATTATTGCCGTCCTCCAATGCTCACCACTGGGCCATCAATTCCTTCCTGGGTAGGATAAGCTACTCTTTCAGACATAAATACAACGTTACGGTCTCGGAAAGAGCCGACGGTTCCTCGGTGCTGGGGGCCAACCACCAATGGGGTTATTTCCCGTCCATCGGGGTTTCCTGGAACGCTTCCAGCGAGGACTTCTTCCGTAACCTCAATACCCCGATCAACAACCTCAAATTCCGTCTTTCCGCAGGCCAGACGGGCAACTCAGGCGTACCGCCCTATAGCTCCCTCGCCGCACTGGCGCCAACCAATTATTACTTCGGCAGCACACCAACCCTGGTCACCGGCGTTTCTCCAACACAATTGTCCAACCCCAATCTCAAATGGGAAACCACCACACAATATGACGCAGGCTTCGACCTGACGCTCTACCAGGGCCGTATCAACATCATCTTCGACGCCTACTATAAAAAGACAACAGACCTGCTGCTCAACGTACCGCTGCCAACCTACACGGGTTACGCCAGCGCACTCGAAAACGTCGGCAGCGTAGAGAACAAAGGCATCGAATGGGCCATCAATACGGACAATATCCGGGGCAAAGACTTTAACTGGAAAACCTCCATCGTCTTTGGCCTCAACCGGAACAAGATCCTCAACCTCGGCCCGGGCGTATCCAGCTATATTCCAACAGCCCCCGTCGGACAACAGTCCCCGGTTATCGTGCAGGTAGGCCTTCCCGTTGGCGCCTTCTACGGCTATTCAACAAACGGACTGCTGACACAAGAAGATATCGACAAAGGCGTCCCGCTGCTGACCGGCGTTCCGCAAAAAGTAGGCGACCAGCGATATGTCGCCCTCAACGGCCATACAAGCGTAACATCGGCCGATAAACACTATCTCGGCAGCAGTCAGCCGAAATTCACTTTTGGCGTCACCAACACCCTTAGCTACAAAGCCTGGGACCTCTCCTTCCTGGTCCAGGGCTCCTACGGCAACAAGATCTTCAACCAGTTCGAACAACAACTGGAAAAGCCGACGCTGGCCCTCAATGCCGCTTCGGACCTGGCCAACCGCTGGAGCAATTCCAACCCCAACGGAAAACTGCCCCGGGCAACCAACTCGCCCGTTCCACAGGTCATCGACCGTTTTGTCGAAGACGGTTCTTATGCAAGACTAAAAAACCTCTCCCTGGGATATACGCTGCCAAAGGACGTGGCATCTCATATCCATTTCAAACAGATCCGGGTCTACGTCTCTGCACAGAACCTCGTCACGCTGACCTCCTATAAAGGCTACAACCCCGAGGCCAACTTCTTCGACAACGACAACACAAAAGCCGGTATCGACTACGGCATCTACCCCGCCAGCAAGACCTTCCTGGCCGGCATTAACGTCACTTTATAAATCGGAACAATGAAAAAACAGATCACCATACTCACCATAGCAACTGCAGCCAGCCTGCTGGCCTGCAACAAACTTTCGGAACATCCTTCCTCCATCATCGTCTCTTCTCAGTTCTATAAAACATCCGCCGACGCCGTTGCCGCCGTAAACTCGATCTACACCACGCTCAACAGCGACCCCAACAACGACTTCCCGCTATACGGCCGCCAGCTCAACCTGCTGACCGATTGCAACAGCGATAACCAGAACTATAGCCCCAGCAATACAAACCCCGACGTCCGGGCCATGGGCACCGCCACTTACGTTTCTTCGAATGGCCGCATCCTGAAAGTATGGCAGCAGTTGTACACCGGTATCAATAAAGCCAATATCGCGATAGACAATATTCCCTCCATCACGGCATCCGCCTTTAGCGACGCCACGCTCCAAACCCGGCTCGTCAACGAAGCAAAATTCATCCGCGCACTACTTTACTTCAACCTCGTCCGCCTCTGGGGAGACGTCCCTCTTATTCTGCATAACCCGAAAAACCTCGACCCAGCCAGCCTGCAAGTACCCCGAGCGGCCAAAGACAGCGTCTACGCCCAGATCATCGCCGATCTTAACGACGCAGCCAATCTTCCCGCCACCTACGGCGCCTCCGATGTCGGCAGGGCGACAGCAGGCGCAGCCCACTCCCTGCTGGCCTGGGTATACGTTACCCGCCGCGACTGGACAGGCGCACAAGCACAGCTGCTGCAGGTATTGACGACAGGCTCCTTCACCGGCGCCACGGGCAACTACGGTTACGCGCTCTTCCCCAACTACTACGACGCGTTTCAAAAAGCGACCAAGAACGGCAAGGAGCATATCTTCTCCGTCCAGTTCGTGACCAACGGCGGCGAAGCGAACAGTACTCAATACCTCAGCCAAAGCTTCACCTCCTTTAACACCGGCACCTACCCGATCGACATACCCGCCGACAGCACTGTCTCCGAACTGTTCGCAGACAACGACACCCGCAAGGCGGTCACGTTCTATACTACACAATACAACGCAGCCACAGGCCAGACGGTCGTCTTCCACAACCCCTATACCCCTTACCTGAATAAGTTCGTAGACTACAGCATAACGCCGCTCAACAACCAGAGCACCAGCGGCGTCAACTACCCCGTTATCCGCTATGCCGAGATCCTTTTGCTTTATGCTGAAGTACAAAACGAACTGAACGGAGGGCCCACCACCGATGCCTACACAGCCATCAACCAGATCCGTACCCGCGCCGGTATCGCCAACCTCACACCCGGACTCAACCAATCGGATTTCCGCGACTCGCTCTTCCTCGAAAGAAGAAAGGAATTTATCCAGGAAGGACAACGCTGGTTCGATCTCGTGCGCCGGGGCGGAACCTATCTCGTAGACGCGCTGCACGTCTTTGCCTCAAAATCCGCCGCCAGCGCCAAAGACACGCTCTACCCGATACCACTGACCGAAATTCAGCTCGATCCTCTTTTATCGCAAAACCCAGGCTGGACGAACAACTAAAATCACCATAATGAAAAAAATAATCTCCCTTTCTCTATCCATACTGCTGCTAAGCACACAGGCCTTCAGCCAGCAACCCGCCTTCTACCAGGGCATAGTCGGCAAGACGCTTGCCGAATCAAAAGAATGGTGGCCCGCTCCAATAAAAGCGCCCGCAGGCGCCCCCAATGTCATCTGGATACTGATCGACGACGTCGGCTTCGGCGCCTCCAGCGCCTTCGGCGGCATCATCCATACGCCAACTTTCGACAGCCTGGCGAACAACGGGCTCCGCTACACGAACTTCCACACCGCAGGCATCTGCGCGCCAACCCGCGCGGCCCTGCTTACCGGCCGCAACCACCACTTTGTCCACGAAGGCGGCTTCTCTCACAAAGCGCTTTCGGCTGGCTTTCCGGGTTATGACGGCCGAATTCCATCTACAGACGGCACCATCGCCGAAATACTCCGCGACAACGGCTACAATACCTTTGCTGTCGGCAAATACGGACTTACGCCGGACGAAGACGCCAGCGACGCCGGCCCCTTCGACCGTTGGCCCACCGGAAAAGGCTTTGAACACTTCTTCGGCTTCCTTGGCTCCCAGACAGACCAATACATCCCCGACCTGGTCGAAGACAACGCCCACGTCACCCCCGACGGCCGCCACCTCAGCGACCAGATCACCGATAAAGCCATCAGCTATATCGCCAAACAGAAAAAGGCCGCTCCCAACAAACCCTTCTTCCTTTATTACGCCCCAGGCGCGACACACGCCCCACACCAGGTAGACAAATACTGGAGCGATCAATACAAAGGCCAGTTTGACGAGGGCTGGGATGCCTTCCGCGAAAAGGTCTTCCTCAACCAGAAAAGAAAGGGCATCATACCCGCCAATGCTCAACTGCCGGACCGCAATCCCGATATACCAGCGTGGAGCACATTGTCTGCAGAGGAAAAGAAAGTATACGCCCGCTTCATGGAAGTATATGCAGGCTATCTGACCTATACCGACTTCGAAGTCGGCCGCGTCGTCAACTATCTGAAAGAGATCAACCAGCTGGACAACACCCTCATCTTGGTGGTGATCGGCGACAACGGCGCCAGCAAGGAAGGCACCTTCCACGGCGTGATCAATCGCCAGATTTTCACAAAAGCGCTCCCCGACGCGCAAGCCGTCAGGCAAAATCTCGATAGCATCGGCGAGATCGGTACCGCCGCAGGCCATGAGACCAATTATCCGCTCGGATGGGCACAAGCGGCCAATACCCCCTTCAAATACTGGAAACAGGATGCCAACGCCGAAGGCGGTACCCGCAATCCCCTGATCGTATTCTATCCCAAAGCCCTCCCTCACACCGGAGAAGTGCGGGTGCAGTACGGACACGTGATAGACCTGCTGCCAACAACCCTCGAGATTCTGAGATTACAAGCCCCGCAGCAGATCCGCAGCATTCAGCAGGATACCATCCAGGGCGCTTCCCTCGCCTACTCCTTTAACGATGCCAAAGCTGCCAGCCGGCACACCGAACAACACTACTATATCTTCGGAGCCCGCTCAGTGTACAGCAACGGCTGGAAGGCTGAAACCGCTCACCATCCGGATATCGTCGACATCACCGTAAAAGGATACAAGTCGGATTCGCTCGGACACAGCTTTGACAAAGACGTTTGGGAACTCTACAACCTGAACGAAGACCCAACCGAAAGGATCGACCTGGCCAAAAAATACCCGGAGAAACTGGCCGAACTCAAAAAGCAATTCGATGAAGACGCCCAGCGGTATCATATCTATCCCTTTATCGACTGGGACGACGTCTTCCACGCCCGAATTCACCACACAAATCAATAACCATGACACTCCATGATATCCGACTGTTGATCATCAAAATACTCATCGGCATCATCATATTGGTGGTCCCCCTCGCTATCTTCTTCTTTGGCCTCAAACTGATCCGGCATATTTTCTAATCAAAAAAACAAATTGCCATGTCACTTCAAAATTCAACCATCAGCACTCCGCCCGCTTCCGCCAGCCACGGAACCGACGGCAATTCCTGCGATCCCGGCAATCACAGCTCGTCGGCCTCCCTTACCAACGCCGTCGCACTCTCCCGCTCATCATCCGACAATCACGGTTCCGAGGCTCCGTTATCCCCCGTTCCCCAAGGGCCCATCCGCGCCTCCCATATCACGCGCGACGCCCTCATCAGCCTCGGGCTCTATCTGACCCCGGTCGTCCTGCTGCTGGCGACCTGCTACTTCACCGGCCAGCGCCCCTGGCTCGAAGGACCGGCAAAACCCCATCTCACCTTTCTCGGCCCTTTCTTCAAACACCTCAACACCTGGGGTCTATCGGCGCTGACGCTTCTCGTAGGCATAGCAGAATTTCTATTCGGTCTCTACGAAAAACGCTGGACAAGAACCGAGAGACTTACCGACATCATCAGCTTCATCCTGCCAAAAATAGTCATCCGCCCGGCCATCGTCTGGTTTACCCTCTGGGTGTTGCCCTTCGTCTTCCCCGACCTCAAGGGCACCTTCTCCTGGGTACCTTTCTGGTGGGGTTTCTTTATCATCGCAGTAGCAGACGACCTCACCCAGTACTGGTATCACCGTATCCATCACCAGCTGCCCATCCTCTGGCGCTTTCACCGGACTCACCACTCGGCGCCCTACATGGGCATGGCAATGGCCAGCCGTCAGAATATCATCTACACTATTTTCTTTTCCCAGATCTATCTGACCGCCGCCCTCACCTATCTCGGTCTCGGAGAATCCGCACTGCTGGTAACCGGCGTCAAATCCCTTATTACCCTTGCGGCCCACTCAAGCATCGCCTGGGACAAACCCTTCTATCGGTATAAGGCGCTGCATCCCATCGCATGGGTACTCGAAAGACTGATCTAGACACCCGCCACCCATCATGCCCATCACGCCGACAGCAACGACGACGGCGTTGGTCACTACAAAGGCAACTTCGGCAACATGTTCTTTATCTGGGATGTTATATTCGGAACAGGACTCATTACCCGTCAGTACCCCTCCGGGTTCGGGATAAAACATTACAAAGAAGAAGAATGGTATGCTCAGCTACTTTGGCCTATCTTTAAGTCCCGAAAAGAAGGAAGCGAACTGGCAAAGAATGGACCTATGGTTGGCGATGACCCTTCTAATTAGGCAAAGTCCAATTAGTGCTTGAGGCCCTGAGGCCGAAAGCACAGACATTATGTTGTGGCGAAAAAAACTTAATTTTTAATGGTTTTTTTCGCCCTTATGTACAAAAGAACATGAGAACAAAAATATCTCTGGCACTACTGCCGCTCTTGCTGGCGGTAACCCAGTCCTGCAATAACAGCAGCGCCAGCACTGCCAGCACGCACGCGATCGACAGCAGCTCGCTCGTGCATGCAAAAAAAACGCCCATTTCCTGTGAGTCGAATATCCCATCCCGATTCGCAGCAAACCCTCATACGACAGACGCTGACGGTGCTTCAGCTATAACTTCCGTTCCAGGCGACAGCGTCGCCGGGACGGGCGCTTCCACCCATTCCCGTTCAGGCTCTTCTGCCGCCGGCGCCGCAATCCAGCCCGGCTCAGGCCCTTCATCCGATGCCGCTGCACATCGTGGCTCCCCCTCCACCGCCGATGCCGCTGCACATCGTGGCCCCCCCTCCACCGCCGATGCCGCTGCACATTCTGGCTCCCCCTCCGCCGCCGATGCGGCCGCACATCCCGGCATGGTCTGGATACCCGGCGGCACCTTCCGCATGGGCGGTGACAACGACCAGGCACAGGCCGACGAATATCCCAAACACACCGTTACCGTCAACGGCTTCTGGATGGACAAAACCGAAGTCACTAATGCACAATTTGCAGCATTCGTAAAAGCGACAGGATATGTCACCACAGCAGAAAAAGCGCCCGACTGGAACGAACTAAAAAAGCAGCTTCCCCCAGGCACACAAAAGCCCGACCAGAGCCTGCTCGTAGCCGCCTCCCTCACCTTCGCCCCACCCGACCGTCCCGTCGCGCTCGACGACTACAGCCAGTGGTGGGCCTGGACAAAAGGCGCCGACTGGAAACATCCCGACGGTCCAGCCAGTAACCTGAAAGGAAAAGAGAACTATCCTGTCGCCCAGGTCTCCTGGTACGATGCAGCAGCCTATTGCCGGTGGGCGCATAAAAGACTCCCGACCGAAGCAGAATGGGAATTTGCAGCACGCGGCGGATTAAAAGGTAATGTCTATCCCTGGGGGAATGAACCCGTCAACAACGGGCATTCCAAAGGCAATTTCTTCGATGGCCACTTTCCCGATCACAATACTATGACCGACAAATATTACGAGACCGCACCCGTCGCCTCCTTCCAACCAAACGGCTACGGACTCTTTGATATGGCCGGCAACGTATGGGAGTGGTGCGCCGATCTTTATAACTACAACTACTACAAGCAGCTTCCGGTTAACGGACCCAACCTCAATCCAAAAGGCCCCGCTAAAAGCTTTGACCCCGACGAACCCTATGCGACAAAACGCGTCATCCGCGGAGGCTCCTTCCTTTGCAACGAATCCTATTGCTCCGGCTACCGCGTATCGCGCCGCATGAAAAGCACCGAAGATAGCGGCATGGAACACGTAGGCTTCCGTTGTGTCAGTAATTAGGTTTCCTTCCGATTCAACCCAGCAGCGCCTTCGCCAGCTCTTCCCAGCTCCTCGCGGGCTGCTCCAGTCCCAGCAGCCCGCCAAGACGAATAAATACGTCCTCCTTCCTCAAACCTTCGCTCCTGAGATAGCGAACCGAAGTATCTCCCGCCGACTTCGACAGCTTCACCCCCGATGTCCCCAACAGCAGCGGATGATGAAAAAACGTCACGCTCCCCAGATCCATTCCCCCTATGGACGCCAGATAATGCTGCGCCAACGTCGACGCCCACAGATCCTGTCCTCTCACAACCAGGTCCACTCCATAATAAAGATCATCTATAACCGACGTCAACTGATACGCCGGAAAACCATCCTTCTTTCGAACTATAAAATCCTTCACAGCATCCGGCAATCCTTCCCGTTTGGTCAGCACTACCGGCCCCGGTCGCGACAAACTCTCCTCTTGTTTCATCCCTACTCCAGGCCTATCCCCAACCACTTCTACCGTCGTACCGCCGCCGCCCGTCTTCACCTTTCCCTCTTCATCCTGTCTTCGTAGCGCCCAGTCCAACTCCCTTACCTCCATTTCCTCTTCTCCCGTTCTCAACCGCCAGCTCTCCCCGTCAACTTCTATTCCCGTCATGATCACCCGATCCCTGCAAGTCCCCGGATAAACCCCATCCGCACGCATCCGCAATATCTTCGCGCGTGAGCAGCTGCAGGCAAACACAAGCCCGCTCTCCACCAGCCGCCTAAGCCCTTCCGCATACATCCCCATTCTGCCACGCTGCGAAAAATGCCGCTCAAATTCTATCGCATCCTTCGGTCCCTCATCCCAGGGCAGCTCCAAAAAATTCAACGTATCAAAAACATCCTGCACATACGCAGGCTCTACACGATCCCGATCCATATCATCGATCCGTAAAAAAATACGCGCCCCCGCCCTTCTCGCCAACGCTGCCGTCAGCACGAAAGACAACACATTCCCCAAATGCAAAAAACCACTTGGTGTGGGCGCTAGCCTTGTTCGTTGAAATCTTATCTCCGTTGCCATTCCCCCCAAAAATCGAAAAAAAAATGCTCCTTGCTCCTTAAAATATTTGTTCGTTTGCTCGTCCTTCCCCTATATTTGCACCCCAACAATAACCAAGGATCGGTAGTTCAGTTGGTTAGAATGCCGCCCTGTCACGGCGGAGGTCGCGGGTTCGAGTCCCGTCCGGTCCGCAAATTAAGAACTACCTGCTTAAACTAAAACCCGCTTTGAGAGCGGGCTTTAGTTTTTATAGCCCTTCCATAAGTCTGCGATAGCACCGGTAATTTTTGTTTATACCTGCTGCAAACAATTAATATTCATCTTATTTCATTTGCTCGAGTCCAGCACGGACCGCAACAGCCGAATTTGAATCGTAGAAGTCTATTCCATTTTCGAACCCGACTTAATTAACAGCTGAACATTCTGGTATAGAAGTAGACGCGAGACTGAATTTTTACTGGCTTAAGGATTCCATTCTTTATCCAGTCATAAACAGTCGCCTGGGTAATTTTAAAAATCTTGCACACCTCGTTCGTATTGTAAAGAGGTCGATAAGAAAGTCCAAGGACTTCTTCGTCCGCGGCAGCTGGCGGCTTTGCTGAATCCAACTTTGAGACCTCGTTTTGCACTATTTTTTTGATCTCCTCCCAAAATACATCGGGTTCGTACGGAATAAGAATGGGCAGTGTGTTGTTCTGCATGCTACTCTATTTTTTGTTTAAAAAGTTGCCAATTATTCAAGGGCGGCCCAGAAATCTTCTAGAGTTCATCTGGAGGCTCCATCAATATCACTTAGCTATAGCTGATTGTGCCAGACACACAAAAAACGCACTTAGCTATACTAAGTATTTCATTTGGCGGAACTTTCTAAATTGGACAAATATGTGATCAAAAAAGTCAAAGAGAAGAGGCTATCCCTTGGCCTTTCTCAGGCTGATTTGTCCTTTGAACTTAACGTCTCCACTGGCTTCATCGGCCAAGTAGAAAGCCCCAAATATCCAGCACACTACAATCTTAGGCATCTTAATGAACTCGCGAAGATTTTGAAATGTTCATTGCACGATCTGCTTCCAAAGAGTCCTCTATAAAAGCGTAGAGTCCCTATTTCATTTATAAAATATGTATTTAACTTAAAACACCTAGCCATAACTAAGTGAACTAAAATTTTATGGACTGATTAAAATATATCTAAAAACTCTTTGAAAACATCTGAATTCTTAAAACCATCTGTGTCTCAATCCTACGGCAATCTTTTGTAAAAAGTTAAACAGCCCCACGAAGCATCCAGAGCCGTCCTCGGCATTTATACTATTAGCAACCTGCACAAATGTAAATCGAACGAACAAGAGTTAGCAGCTAAATCAATGAAAACCCATGGCAAATCATCGCTATGATATCACCTTTAAAGACTTAGAACCTGACTAAGTCCAATTCTTCTAGGCGAATTGCCATTGTTTCAATCGACACAGAAAACACTTTCGCTAATGATACAACGGTTTTACCCGCAAAATACTCCGCACCTGCCAGGTACTTGGACAACCCTCGAGGGAGTGTAAAATAAACCGTGTCAATTAATTTTTTCAAAGATTCAATTTCAATCTATCCCCAAAAATAATGGCTAGTTGGGAGACTGTTATGCTCCAGTTCCGTAAGGGCTGAGTCCATTTTTTTTCAATATTGCGTGTAG
>JAATGQ010000024.1 GCA_015654595.1 Chitinophagales bacterium
GTAAGTGGTCAATAAAAAAACGCAAATCAGCGATCTTCGTTGCATCCAGTCGGTTTTTATTAAATCTGCCGGAAACTCGCTTCAAAGAAACTTAACGCATTTCCGGCTTAAGCGCTAATTTCTGTCCCTCGCCCTAAAACTTGGCCGCCTCAGCGAAGGCCTCGTTGACAATCCTTACTTGCCTCCGGCGACTTTGGGCGGCAAATTAAGGGGATTTATACAAAGTGTTTGTTAAAAAGTAGAACCAGGTGCAATCAAATCTTGGTTAATCTGTGCGCTTGTCTTGCCAAAACGTCTTTCCCGCCCCTGAAAATCGAGGATCGCCTCGTACAGGTTCTGTTTGCGGAAGTCAGGCCACCGAACATTTGTAAAGTATAATTCTGCATACGCTAGTTGATATAACAGAAAATTACTAATACGATATTCGCCGCTTGTCCTGATCATCAGCTCTGGATCGGGAAAATCGCGCGTGGACAGATATTGTTGAAGCGTATCCTGGGTAATGGACTCAGGATCCAGCTTTCCAGCCTTTACGTCCGCCGCCAGGCTCTTCACAGCTTCGGTTAGCTCCCAGCGCGAACCATAACTAAGCGCCATCACCAGGTTCAGACCAGTATTGGCTGCCGTCAGATCCAGCGCTTCTTTTAATTCAAGCCGGGCATATTCGGGCAGCATGCTCATGTCACCGATCACATGCAGCCGGATATTGTTTTTATTCAACGTACCTACCTCCTTCCGGATCGTCTCCACCAGCAGTTCCATCAGGCCAGTCACTTCATACTCGGGACGATCCCAGTTCTCGGTAGAAAAAGCATACAAAGTCAAATAACCGACTCCCAGCTCAGCACAGCCCTCCACTATATCCCGCACACTTTCCACTCCGTGAAAATGGCCGAACAACCTGTCCTGCCCCTTTTCCCGGGCCCAACGACCATTACCGTCCATGATGATGGCGATATGGCGCGGCAGCCGCTGTAAATCGATTTTTTCCTTCAGCGCGTCCATTTAAGGCGTTTTAAAGGGCCCAAAGATAGGGGATTTCAGGTCTATC
The DNA here is from genome assembly GCA_015654595.1 of Chitinophagales bacterium. GTDB lineage: Bacteria > Bacteroidota > Bacteroidia > Chitinophagales > Chitinophagaceae > Puia. The sequence goes on from JAATGQ010000024.1 coordinate 1,052, forward strand.
GCGTTCATAACTCGCTAATAAGTCCCGGGAACGCACTTTTTCGAAAAGTAAGGATGCCTGTAAGACGTCGTTAATGTCGGTCCTTCGGACGAACCCCATCCTGGGGCTCCTGTCTCATTCGAAACCTACTTCGCAGTGGGACACTTATAAGAGGTCAAATTAAAGGAAAGCGAGACGACCGCCGTCACGTAACTATCCTTCTGGTTGGAGTATCCCCGCTGTCTGCCCTGGATACCAATAGGCTCGCCGGTAGCATAAGACCGGTCCTGCAGCGCATACCATAGCGTAGGCTGGCCATCGGGGAGATAGTGCGGCCGGGCATCCGGTGCGTATGTCTTGCTGACATCATCGATATAGTCCGTCGTCGTAAACCGGTACAGGACTTCAAACCCCAGGTTCATCTTGCGATTCAGAGAATATTTAAGACCAACGCCCAACGGGAAACAGACCGCCATAGAACTATACGGCTTCCCATACCCCGCCGTCCCCTGGCCCTCCGTACCCAAAGAACGCAGGTATACTTTCTGCCCCTGGTAATACGTATAAGGATTGTAATTGAAGACGCCCAGACCAAAGGTCACATACGGCGTGAAACGATGATCCCAGCTGCCGGGAACATATTTGAGGAAATTGAAATCGCCCTGAACCGTCAGCTCCCAGATATTGGAATTAAAACTGAGGTTGCGGCGATACATAAACTCGTTATAGGAATTGTATTTGTCGGAATACCCCAGAAAAGCATAATTGCCCGCTATCCGCAAGGCTACATACTGACCGTAGTTCTTCTTAAAAAAAGCGCCGAAGGACGGGCCCGGACGATTGAAACGAGGATTCGGATTCAGGTCTCCGAAATAATGGGCGGCGCCTGCCTGAAACCCATATTCCCCCTCCGTCACAATAGCCTCTTCCTGGGCACGGGCACATAGGGTAACCAATACAATAAGGCCGGCTAAAAACAACTTCTTCCTCATAGATTTATAAAAGATAACGTTTTGTTAAAATTTTCAACGCGGCCTTTCGCCGGACTGCCGGCTCTCTACGGGATATTGGGTGGTAGGTTTAATTTCTGGTGTCGAGCCCCCAGGAAAGCTTGCCCCGCAAGGTTTGCAGGAAGTTATTCTCGTTCAACCGGATCAGGCTCAGCGTAAAGGCTTCGCTTCTCACCGCCAGTTGAACCTGTTTGTCTACAATCTCTTTCCGGGAATCCAGCACGCAGATAAAATTCTCTGCACGCCCTTCGACTTCGAACGAAATGATATTGTTATCAGGTACAACGATGGGACGAACGTTTAGATTGTGTGGAGCGATAGGAGTAATTACAAAACTGGCAGAATCGGGGAAAACAACCGGACCGGCGCAGCTAAGGGAGTAGCCGGTTGAACCAGTCGGCGTGGCGACGATGAGACCGTCGGCCCAATAGGTATTCATAAATTCTCCATTCAGATACGTGTGTATCTTGATCATCGGAGAGGTATCGGTCTTGTGGATCGCAAATTCGTTTAGTCCGTAAGGAACATCGCCAAAAAGCGGGCGATTGGCGTCAAGGTGAATGAGCGAACGCTTATCCACCACAAAAGTGCGGTTGGCTAAGGCAGTGACTGCAGTCACCAGCTCTTCTTTCCCGATGCTCGCCAGAAAGCCAAGACGACCAAAGTTGATACCCAGCACAGGAATATTCTTATCCCGTACAAGCGAAACGGTATCGAGCATCGTTCCATCCCCGCCCAGACTGATCAAAAACTCGATCGACTCATCCAGATCGCCGGACTCGCGGAAGGTGCTGATATCAGAAGGCAAATGAAAGCCGGCTCCCATTTTCTCTAAAAAAGGCTGGTGTATCACAGGTTGCAAACCTTGCCGGACCAATTCGTCAAACAACCGCTGGACCCCCTGTTGCTGTTCGAGATCGACCGCGCGAGAATATATAGCTACTTTCATATTGTCAGTTACTGGTGACCGGATTAACTACTCTAAAAATCGTTCCGGATATGTAAAAATAAACCGTTTTGTCCTAATTGATTAAAGCTATAAGCGAACTTAAAGGTCAGATCATAAAATGTAACGATATCGAGCCCGATTCCACCGGTATATAACATTCGGTTCACCAGGGAATTAGCCCTGAAATCCCGATTGTAGGCATACCCGTAATCGGAAAAAAGGGTGGCATAGATACGCACGGGAATGTGGTCATTCGCCGCCGAAGGATTGGCCACCGGGATATTGACATTTATCAACTCACGCATCAGCGTGTTGCGAAGAATCCCCCCCGCAACACCGTCGATCACATACCGGTCTAGCCCCCGCAGATAAATATCCCCATACCCGATGAAAGGCTGATTGTAAAAAGGCTGGTTCAATGGCAGCTTGAGCAGGTTGTTATTCTGGATGTTCAACCAAAGCTTGTAGGCGACGGGCCAGCTACGGACGAATCTGGTATCCAGCTGCCACAAATTGATATCCTGGCCAAAACCCCGCCGCGTCAGCGAGGTCTCAAAGATAACTCCTCTCAACGGATAAGAGACATAATCTGCATCTGTATAATTGAACCGGTAAATTGCTTCGGGATAAATAACGCTTGTACGGCCATTATTAAAATAGTACGGATTCCAGTGCAACACCGCGCTGTCGATCTTTGCACTGACAAAGCTCAGATTCAGGGTGTGTCTGACCTTCAACCCGGGACGAAAAAAATAGCGGCCAGAAACAGAAAAGGACTTGCTCAGGTATCTCCCGGCATAGGAGATCGTATCGGAATTGATAAAGCCCTGCTGGTTTTTATACGTAAATGCATCCAGCTCTTTTTGTTCGATATAATTAAACCCGAACCCGAAGCCATGACGCAGGGACCGGTCCGCATAGGGCTGGTTATAGTACAGCTCGAATTGCCGCGCGTAACCGGTGATCAGCCAGGCCGTGAGATTGTCATTACGACCCGTAAAATTATGATGCGTGAATTTTCCGCCGTAATTGACCCTGTCCAGCGCATAATGCCGCTGTCCCCAGGCAGAAAGATTGCGGTCGACCGGTTTGAAATAAGGGAGGGGAAAGATATACCAGCGCTCTTTTACATCGATACCTACATTGACCGTATACCCATTGACGGAATCGATATAAAGGACGACATCATTGAAAAGATGGGTGTTGATCAGCCGGTCGTGGCCTTCCCGGAAGGCCTTGATGAGCTGACTCAACGTGATTGTGTCACCCGGGTGAAAAGAAAGTTCCCTTAAGACGATATAGTTTCTTGTCCGCCGATTTCCTTTGATATGGATATGTCCGACAATACAGGAAGACGGCACGGATTGTGCCAGAAGCCCGGAGGAGCCAGCCAGCAGGGCTATCCACATCAAAAAGAGTGGAAGGGCCCTGAATTTCCAGCAAGACATTAAATATTCAAATAATTCATCAGGTGGTCATAATTGTTACGCAACTCGTTTTCGTAGAGCTCTTCACCAAAATAATATTTTACCTGGTACTCATAGCGTTGAAAGGTTGCGACAATATCGGAGATTTCGGCTTTATTTATCCGCAGAACGACGAAAAAGTTTCCTGATGCGGCGTCTGTAAAGGTATTGAGTTGGATGATTTGGGCGTCGTTGGTTTCTACCAGCTTGCTGATCTCGGTAAAAGCAAAGCTCACTTTCTCCATTTCCAGCACGATAATACCGCCCAGTTCGCTTACGCCGGCTACACGCCCCAGCTGCTTTAACAGGTCAGTAGTGATGATCGCGCCTACGTATTCCTGGTCAACGCCGATCACGGGGATCAGCGTGAGTCCGTTTTCGTTGACCATCTGTACGGCTTCGTAAAAAAAGCCGGCTGCATGCACCGCTATCTTTGAAAAGACAGGCAGCAGAGAAGAAAGCAGTACCTCATCATTCTCGACATTCAACAGGTCGTCCTCACTGACCAGCCCGGCCAGCTTGTCTTCCACCACGACAGGCAGATGCTTGACATGAAAGTCCGCCATCAGATCGAGGGCTTGCGCCACCGGATCGTTCAGGTGCAGGGAAGGAATAGCGGCCGATATGAAATCTCTGTTCAGCATTATTCTACTATAATAGACGCAATAAATCAGGCTACCGCTGCCGGCTCATTCAATTTTTGTAAGAATTCTAACAAAATAGCATTGAATTCTTCCGGCCGCTCCATCATCGGCGCATGTCCGCACTTGTCGATAAAGTGCAGCTCACTGTTCGGGATCAGTTTATGAAACTCCTGCCCGACAAAAGGAGGCGTGATTGCGTCATTGTTTCCCCAGATAAGAAGGGTCGGCTGTTTTATCTGGCTGACCTCTTCGCCAAGGTTGTTGCGGATAGCACTCTTTGCCAGCGCAATCACCTTGACGGCCTTGATCCGGACATTCACGGTCTCGTAAAGTTCGTCCACCAGCTCTTTGGTGGCCATTGCAGGATCATAAAAGGTAAGTTCCGTCTTTTTACGGATATATTCATAGTCCCCCCGCTTAGGGTAGGTATCGCCCATACCATTTTCAAAGAGTCCGGAACTTCCTGTCAGGATCAGCGATTTGATCCTTTCAGGATGGCGGAGCACGTACATCAAAGCGATATGGCCCCCCAGGGAGTTTCCCAATACATTGATATTAGTGTAATTACGATGCTCGATGAACTTATGGACAAATTTCTCCAAACCTCCGACGGTGGTGTGCAGCAGATCCAGATCCAATAAGGGCAGCAAGGGCACAACAACCCTGTATTTGGAGCGGAAATAATCGATCTTACCGCCGAAATTACTCAACGCCCCGAACAATCCGTGTAACAATAACAACGGTTCGCCTATGCCTTCCTCGATGAATCTGAACTTATCGTCTTGTTTGATTTCGTATTGCATCAGCTAATAAGATTCTATCCCAGTAATTAACCGCTAAAATAAACGTTTTAACCCAAAAAAAACACCTCGTCAATCTACATTAAAATGTCATGCCTTCACCCGCTCTGAAAAGATAATCCACCGATGGGAAAAAGGCTGGTTTATCCTTGTAATTCATTGCCAAGACGCCCAAAAAACTCTTCCAACTGTGTAAACATCCCCTTAAACCACGGTACAAACTTACCAAATTCGTCGATTACCACGGGTCCCCATGGCTTTACCCAAGGATAGACGACCGAAGCCGAGATCGTTTTGGCGGAAAGAATATGCACTTCCCGTGCATAGAACAGCAGTACGCTCAATACAATTGTATAAACCACCGCATATAATATCACCCCCGCCAGTTTATTCAACCACCCCATCAGGGTAAGATCAACCGCTTTCTCCGCCAGCAGCGCCAGGGCTCTTACCCCAATGACTACCGCCAGAAAGACCAGGATGAACGCAAGCACCGGCAGCCAGCGCGAAGACAAATGCCAATGGGCCCGTCCATAACCGGCAGCCACTGCTGAAAGTTTTATGGCTGCAGCAATGCCAATGATCAGCGCTGCCGCAGAAAGAACAGCAATGATGAATCCCCGTTTCAGCCCCTTATAGATGGCCAGGACCATGAAAAGCAGAAACAGGACGTCTATCGCCATTATTATTTAGATAATAATTCTTTTGCTACAGCACTGATCGCTTTCCCGTCAGCCTGACCCGCCAGCTGCTTTGTTGCCGCACCCATCACTTTTCCCAGATCGGCGGGAGAAGCAGCGCCGGTTTCTGCTATAATTTTAGCAACAGCTGCTTTAAGCGCTTCACCATCCAGCTGAGCAGGCAGAAATTTTTCGATCACCGTGATCTCTTCTTCTTCCTTTCGGGCAAGATCGTCTCTTTTTTGTTCCCGGTAGATGGTTAAAGAGTCTTTGCGCTGCTTGACGAGCTTTTGGAGCAACTTCGTTTCGTCGTCTTCCTTTAATTCGCCGCCAGCGCCTTCAGCTGTTTTGGCAACAATGATAGCAGCCTTGATAGCGCGAAGCCCGCGAAGCGCGGCCTCGTCTTTTGCCAGCATGGCCGTCTTCAGTTCGGCCATAACTTTTTGTTCTAAACCCATGTCTTTCGGTTTAACGATTATTATAGCTTATTTGTTTTCATTTGCTGCTCGCGGAACTTTTTATAAAAGTCCTTGGCGTACTCTTTCATTTCCCCGGTCAGCTTGGGATCCTGTGTTGCCCGCTGGTAGGTTTCCGCCATCGTCATCAGGGTCTGATAAAAAAAGTCCGCCATTTCGTCGACCATCATATCTTTTGTCCAAAGGTCGATACGCAGCGCAGTCTTGTCTGCTCCGTCCCAGAAAGCCAGCATCATCGCCTTCGCCTTCCGGTCATGTTCCGTCCTCGAATCCGAAGCATTCCAGGAGATCGCCTCGGGAACCCGATCCTTGTCCAGGGTTACATCAATACTTATAGAAGAAGTTGCCATATATAGAATTTAGCAAGCCGCAAGTTAATAGAATTTGGCAATACAATCGGAATCATTGGCGGATCACCGGCCGGACGACGTCTTCGATGGCCTTTATTATAGCATCCTTTTCATAACCGGACAAAGCCTGAAACCCTTTTTCGATAAGCCCCGCCCGAAACCGTTCGTCTTTGTAAACATTCATTAATTGTGCCGCAAATGCGCCGGAATCCTCCAGCGATGCGCTCCCCGCAGCCTCGCCCGCCATTTCCTGCAGGGGCCCATCGCTGTTGATCAGAACGGGCACCCCGGTCTTCCAGCCATCCAGCAATTCCTGCCCCAGCTGCCCGCGTTTCCACGGCAATAACAAGGCATAAGCTGCGCTTCTGAGTTGCGCCATCGCCTCCTTTGACAACACATTCGACGAGTCCGCCGTTCCCCCCAAGGCCTCCCCCGATGCGGCATTTGTGCTACCCGCCCCCTCCGCCAATTCAAAACGATGCACGTCCTGCCTGTATTTATAGGTATCCAGACTCATGGTCAGCGCCGAAGGATCACCCGCCAGCTTACCGGCCAGGATCAACTGCATATTGGAAAGCTGCCGCTTTTTAAAAAGCGAGAAGGCTTTTAACAGCGTGATTACCGACTTGACCGCAACCCCATCCACCGACACAAAAAAGTACTCTTTCCCAGCAGTATGGCTTTGCCTGGCGGCCTCCCGTTCCCCCATCCCCAGGGGCGACAGCCCTTCCGACGGAAAAAGCTTAACGGCTTTTATCTTATCCTTCCCCTCTGCCCCCACCTGTTCGGCCAGCCAGACACGGTCTTTTTCGGAAAAACAAAAGACGACCGACGCCGCCCGCAGACTCACGATCAGCTTCCGCACATACAAAAAGGAGAAGGGCATTCTTTCGCTGCCTTTCCTTATATCCGCCGCTTCCGGCATCCAGAGGATCTGTGGGACAGCAAGCCGTGCTGCGCATACCCCGCCCGTTAGCATGACCCCGTCGACCTTATGTTTGCGCGCTATTGCCGGTAGTCGCCAGCCATACCAGAACCGCCAGCCGATACGGCCCCGCACCGCCTTCTGCATCAAAACGGATTTCTCCGGCAGCGGCAGCCGTTGCTGCGACCAGGTCTGATCTACCAAAAAAAGCCACTCGACGGGCCAACCGGCCTGCAGCGCTGGAAAAACAGAGAGGATAAAGCGAGTTCTTTCTTTCCCGGCGCCCGCATACAACAAGGGGCGACAGTCCACTAAGATGAGCATGACACAAAGGTAATCATGCAGAACTATTTGGAAGCCGACAGCTTTTCCCCCATTTCCGGCATCCGCCCAGACCCGCCGCTGAGGCCGGCGCCAGCTGCCGCCGTACGCAAGTCCGGTCTGCTGTTTGTGATCTCGTCAATTTGACGTACGTTTGTCATAAATACCTACAATTTTGCGTAACATAGAGGGAATGGAATATAATACGACCAGGAATCATCTCATCATGCGTGAATATGGACGCCATATTCAAAAGATGATCGAGTACCTGTTGTCGCTCGAGGATAGAGAGAAACGCCAGCGGAATGCCTATGCAGTAATCGAATTGATGGGATTTCTGAATCCTCATCTCAAGAATGTCGAAGACTTCAGGCATAAGCTGTGGGATCATCTCTTCCTGATCTCGGATTTCAAACTGGAAGTGTCTTCACCTTATCCGATCCCTACCCGGGAAACGCTGAAAGCCAGACCAAAGCCGCTGCGCTATCCAAAACGCTATCCTCGTTTTTCCCACATGGGCAAGAACCTGGAGATCGTGATCGACAAGGCGCTGGCGGAAGAAAATCCGGACAAACGCAATGGTTTCGCCAATGCGATCGCCTATTACATGAAGCTGGCTTATAATAACTGGCACAAGGAAACTGTGCACGACGACGCCATCCAGCAGGAGTTGTCCACACTGACCAACGGTCAGCTAGAGTTCACCAACACTCCTTATGTCAAAAGTTTCCGCCCGAACGAAAGCCGGGAAAGAGAGCGCAACGGCAATTACGGGAACTACCGTGACCGTGATAAGCAGAACCGGAAGTTTCAACAGCGGAATAATGGCCGCGATAATAACCGGGGGAACAACAAATTCAAAAAGAAAAGATTCTAGGATAAGAGTCCGAACATTTATTTCAAGGCGATATAGGCACAGCCCACGTACTGTCGATATCGCTTTTTTTATTCTATAAAAACCAACAACGCGTGAACTCATTCGAAGTCATCGGCGGCAAAAAATTAAAAGGCGAGATCATTCCCCAGGGCGCAAAAAATGAAGCACTTCAGATCATCAGCGCCGTCCTGCTAACACCCGAAAAAGTAACCATCTCCAATATTCCGGATATCCTGGACGTCAACAACCTGATCGACCTGCTCGGCGAAATGGGCGTGAAAACAGATCGTATATCCCAAGACACCTGCACCTTTCAGGCAGACACCATCAATATCGATTATCTGCGCAGCGAAGCATTCCGTAACAAGAGCGGGAAGCTCCGCGGGTCCGTCATGCTGGCCGGCCCGATGCTGGCCCGGTTCCGCAAAGCCTATATCCCCAAACCGGGCGGCGACAAGATCGGCCGGCGCCGGCTGGATACGCATATCATAGGATTTGAGAAACTCGGTGTGCAATTCCGTTACGAACAGGAGGAAGGGTTATTTCATTTAGAAGCGCCTCAATTAAAAGGCTGTTATCTATTGCTGGACGAGCCCTCTGTCACCGGAACAGCGAATATCATCATGGCGGCGGTCATGGCGGAAGGCACGACCACTATTTATAACGCGGCCTGCGAGCCCTATATCCAGCAGCTGTGTAAAATGCTTACCCGGATGGGCGCCCGTATCCGCGGCATCGGCAGCAACCTGCTGCACATCGATGGGATCCGCAATCTTTCGGGAACGGAACACCGGATGCTGCCCGATATGATCGAGATCGGGTCTTTTATCGGCCTGGCAGCCATGACCCAAAGCGAGATCACCATCAAGAACGTAGGACTCGAACACCTTGGCGTTATCCCCGATAAGTTCCGTCAGCTCGGTATACAGATGGAACTGAGAGGCGACGATATCTATATTCCGGAACAGGACGTCTATGAGATCCAAAGCTTTCTGGACGGTTCCGTGCTCACCATTTACGATCATCCCTGGCCCGGCTTTACGCCCGACCTGCTGAGCATCGTACTCGTCGTGGCAACACAGGCCCGCGGATCGGTCCTCATTCACCAGAAAATGTTCGAAAGCCGTCTGTTCTTCGTCGACAAGCTGATCGATATGGGCGCACAGATCATCCTCTGTGACCCGCACCGCGCAGCCGTCATCGGACTGGCGCGTGAGCAAAAGCTGAGGGGCATCACGATGAGCAGCCCCGATATCAGGGCCGGCGTGTCTCTGCTGATCGCCGCCCTTAGCGCCGAAGGCAGGAGCGTCATCCAGAACATCGAACAGATCGACCGGGGCTATCAACAGATCGACCAACGGCTGCGCGCACTTGGCGCCCAAATCAACAGAATATGAGCGAACTCAATAAAATCATCATCATTACCGCTCCTTCCGGGGCCGGTAAGACGTCGATTACCCGTTACCTTTTGGGAAAATACCCCGACAAGCTGGCTTTTTCCGTATCCGCCGCAACACGCAGCCCAAGGGCTTATGAAAAGGACGGCATAGATTACTATTTCTTAAGCCTGGATACCTTTAAACAAAAGATCCAGCACAATGAATTCGCCGAGTGGGAAATGGTATACGAAGGCAAATACTACGGCACCCTCAAGAGCGAACTGCACCGGATCTGGGACTCCGGCAGGACGCCGCTGCTGGATATCGAGGTAAAAGGCGCCATCCATATCCGGGAACAATACCCGGAATCCACCCTTTCTCTTTTTATCGAACCGCCGTCGGTGGATGAACTGCGCCGCCGGCTGGAGATGAGAGGAACCGAGACGGCTGAAAGCCTCCACGCCCGGGTCAACAAAGCCTCTTATGAACTGTCCTTTAAACACCATTTCGACCGGGTTATCGTCAACGACGACCTCAATAAGGCATGCCATGAGGCAGAAGTCGCGATAACCCGGTTTGTGGGATGCCCGATGATTTAGAAATGTGAATTTTTCCGTTTAAATTCGTACTCCGGGTAATACGCCCCGCAAACTATGATGATCAACACAAATACCCTTATCTGGATAGTCATTGCATGGCTGATGATTGCCTTTTTTGCGGGCATTGAGATCGCTTTTGCCAAAGCCAACCGGCTGGCCATCGAGCTAAAGAAAAAGCAAGGGCTCAAGAGCGGGATCATCCTCTCACACTTCATGGACTTCCCGGCACAGTTCATCGGGACCAGTATAACGGGTTTTAATCTCTTTCTGATCATATTCGGGCTGATGTGGGGAGAGACCTTCCTTCCCTTCTGGAATCTGCTGATCACAAAGATCCATATGCCCGGCAGCTATGTCAACGCGATCCGCCTCTTTGCCGAAACGCTGGTTGCCTCGCTGTTCGTTCTTTTCTTCGGAGAATTCATCCCCAAGGCGCTGTTCCGCGCCAAGAGCGATTCCCTGCTGAGCTTTTTTGCCGGCACAATGGAGCTCTTCAATAAGCTGTTGTATCCCATCGCCAGCTTCTTCGCCTCGATCGCTCTCTGGATCCTGAAATACGTCTTCAACGTAAGGATTGACGAGCGGAAGGGCACGTTCTCGAGCACCGACCTGGAGAACTTTATGCAGCAGACGGGCGATACTGAAGATGAAACTACCGACCTCAATAAGAACCTCTTTGAAGCCGCATTAAAACTGCCCAATGTAAAGGTCAGAGAATGTCTTGTCCCCCGGAAAGAGATCGAAGGCCTCGACGCCAGTATGACCATGGAGGAGGTTCGGCAGAAGTTTGTCGAAACCCGTCTTAGCAAGCTGGTCATCTACGATGGCAACCTCGACCATGTAACCGGCTATGTCCACCAGCTGGATCTGTTCAAGAACCCGCCGGCTTTAAAGAGCATTGTGCATCCCATCCCGGCCGTCCCCGAAAGCATGAGTGCGACCGACCTGATCAACAAGTTCAGCCGGGAAAAGAAGAGTATTGCCTGGGTAGTGGATGAATTTGGCGGCACAGCCGGTATCGTCACCATGGAAGACTTGCTGGAAGAGATCTTTGGCGATATCCGGGATGAATACGACACGGAGGAATTTGAGGAAAGAAAGCTCTCCAATGACGAATTTATCTTCTCCGGAAGACTGGAGCTCGACTATATCAAACGGAAATACGGCCTCGATCTGCCCGATGACGAATCCGAAACGCTCTCGGGTTACATCATCAACGAACACGAAACCATCCCTCACCTCAAGGACCGGATCATCATCGGCGACTACGAGTTCGAGATCCTCAACGTAAGCGAAACCCGCATCGACCTGGTCCGGGTGAAAGTGCTCAAATAGGCTTGGGGCGGGCCATTGCGCCGCTCAGCAAAACGGTCGCAGCCCTGCTGAACCCCCGTTCAACGCTCGCGGGCCACAGCAAAAGCTGACTGCAGTACAGCGGTTATAAAAGTCCTGCCATACGCAGCCAGCCTGTGTTAACAATAGTTAACCCGTGGTTAAACAGCGTCCATTTTTTCTCCATCATCCGGTTTTTATTCAACTTCGTTCTCGTAAGGACAGCGACGGAAATATTTCTCCCGAGCCCATCTGACTGACGGTCCTTGCTCATAAAAGATATTTTTCCCGGTTCCGGGAAACTGTTTTTCATAGGTCAGTTAGGAGTAAACAATGCACTCTGTAATGGAGTGCTTGTTTTTTTTATGCCCATGCCGGGATTTGCGCCGGTGATTGGCATTTTCAACTAACTTCGCGATGCTTTTCAGGACCCCGTCCCAGCTTTGCTTCGACGTGGTCCAACGTATTGAATCTCAATAAAACAAATGGCTTTAAATCTCTTAAACAGAAATGGCGGCGACGAAGAGATGTCTTTTGTAGACCATCTGGAAGCCCTGCGCTGGCACCTTGTCCGCTCAGCCTTTGCGATCGTTATCGTTGCCATTGTCATCTTTATCAAGATCGACTGGATCTTCGACGTCGTGATCCGGGGTCCTATCCGGAACGATTTCGTCAGTTATGTCGGACTCTGTAACCTTGGCCGCAAGCTGGGCTGGCACGATGCGCTTTGCCTGCAATCCGTTCAGGGACTGACTTTGCAGACGACCCAGTTTGGATCACAGTTCATCTCGAGTATTAATATTGCCGTCATTGGCGGCTTTATCGCCGCCTTTCCCTATGTATTCTGGGAACTGTGGCGCTTTATAAAGCCCGCCTTGTCCCCGAAAGAACTAAACAGCAGCCGGGGAGCCATCTTCTGGGTTTCTTTCTTCTTTCTGCTGGGTGTCGCCTTCGGGTACTTCCTGCTGGCGCCTTTTACCTTCAGCTTTCTCTATAACTATTCGCTGGGTTCTGCCGGCGCCATCCGGACCATCCCGACGCTGGACGACTACGTCGAAAACCTGGTCGATATTATCATTGGATCGGGTTTGGCCTTCCAGCTGCCGCTGGTCAGCTATGTCCTGACGGCCATCGGTCTGATCACTCCTGGCTTCCTGCGCACCTACCGGAAATATGCCTATGTCGCCATCCTGTTTATCGCGGCCGTCATTACGCCCTCTCCCGACTGGATGAGCCAGACGATTGTGGCGTTGCCGCTGATCATCCTGTATGAGCTGAGTATCCGGGTCTCCGTGAGAGTTTCCAGGAACCAGGAAAAACGAGATAAAGAGGAATGGAGCTAGTTGCTCCCAACCATAGAAAAAGGACCGCGAATCGCGGTCCTTTTTCTTTTGAAGCCCTCGCCAGCACGAGCGTTTCTTCTTATTGATCCTTTTTGTGTTTCTGAAAGATCTCCATCTTCATCTGGCATCTTTCGATATCCCCCCGGTAGTCCTTTATCTTCTCGTCATTCTGACTGACCAGGATCGCCTTTTCGAAGTAAAAGATCGACTTCTCATAGTTGTTCCGCAACTCTTCCGACATCGCAAAGCGTCCGTAGACCCAGGACTTGTCGATCGTCCGGACCCGGAGACATTTCTCCAGGTGGGCCTGCAGCTCCTCAAAACGCTCCATATCCATCAGCAATGCCGCCATATGGAAATAGGAGTGAGGATACAGGGGATCGCATCTCATTGCTGTCTGAAAATGATTCTCGGCCTTGCTATAGTCGTCGAACTGCGTATTGAACAACCAGCCCATCGAGTTGTGAGCAGGCGCACTGCCCGGCTCTTCGTACAGAATGCTTTCATATTTCTTGAAAGCCTCCGCGTAGTGGTTATTCTTAATATCGGCCTCTGCTTCGAGGTAAAGCTCTTCTGAATTTGCGTTCATGATCTTCCGGATTAATTACCACCCCAGTACCCACGCAAAGATCAGCGGAGCAACGATGGTGGCGTCACTTTCAACAATAAATTTCGGCGTATGGATATCCAGCTTTCCCCAGGTGATCTTTTCGTTGGGCACAGCGCCTGAATAAGATCCGTAAGAGGTCGTAGAATCCGAGATCTGGCAGAAGTAGCTCCAGAAAGGAACATCATGCCATTCCAGATCCTGGTACATCATGGGTACGACGCAAATAGGGAAGTCGCCGGCGATACCGCCGCCTATCTGGAAAAAGCCTACACCCTTACCGCCGCTGTTCTCACGATACCAACCTGCCAGCCAGGTCATATATTCGATACCGCTCTTCACGGTGGTAGCTTTCAGCTCATTCTTGATTACATACGATGCAAAAATGTTGCCCGTCGTACTGTCTTCCCATCCCGGAACCACGATCGGAATGTTTTTCTTTGCAGCAGCGATGATCCAGCTGTCCTTGGGATCGATCTCGTAGTATTGTTCGAGGTCTCCGCTTAAAACGACCTTATAAAGAAATTCATGTGGGAAATACCTTTCCCCTTTCGCCTCAGCATCTTTCCACACTTGAACCAGGTGTTTTTGCAGACGACGGAAGGCTTCTTCTTCCGGGATACAGGTGTCGGTAACACGATTGTAATGATTTTCCAGCAGATCCCATTCGTCCTGGGGTGTCAGATCCCGGTAATTGGGTACCCGCTTGTAATGACTGTGGGCAACCAGGTTCATCACGTCTTCTTCGAGATTGGCCCCCGTGCAGCTGATGATATCGATCTTACCCTGACGGATCATTTCGGCCAGAGAAATCCCCAGCTCCGCCGTGCTCATAGCCCCGGCAAGCGTAACCATCATTTTACCGCCTTCCAGCAAATGCGTTTCATATCCTTTAGCGGCATCCACCAGCGCGGCGGCGTTAAAGTGCCTGTAATGATGCGTAATGAATTGCGAGATGGGACCTTTGTTCATGATACCTTTTTATTTGATTTTCGGGATGAAATTTTGCCCCGCAAAAGTATCGATTTTTTGCCAATCCCCGCCCGTGCTTCCGGCCCCGCCCAGACAGGGCCGAGACTGCATAGACCAGCTAAAAAAGAGAAAGCCGTCCTTTGGACGGCCTTCCACCAACTAAAACTAACCTAAATGATACGGCTTTTAAATTTTCTTTTCTTTGGAGAATGTTTCCCAATAGCTGGCTCCGTTGGAACGAAGCACAACTTTCTTCTCATTGGTTTCCAGCGTGACATAATATGTCGTTGCACCATCGACCACCATCTCAAACAGATCGGTGACCTGATAGCTGGCATAGTCTTTCTTCATGTCCGTCAACAGCGTGATCGGCAGCTGAGCGGCGGTGATGTTGCGAACAACTGCCTGCAATTCTCCGTTATTGCCATAGTACGCATAGAAGATCTGACCCTCCATCGTGAATGTTGCACGGGTAAAGTTCTTCTTTTGCTCCCAGGTGATATTGGTTGCAGAAGCGAAATCGCTTTTAAATGATTTGACGGCCAGTTGGTTGACAGCGCCGTCGTCGTTTGCGGCAAATACATTGACGCTCATGATGAGCATTGCAGCGAGAGATAAAATAATCTTGTTCATGGTTTTACTTTTATAAGTTGTAATAGTCTTTATATGGTTATCTGTTCTTGAACATTTAAAAGAGACGCTGTCATTGAGCCAATGTTGCAGCAACAAAAAATTTTATTTTCTAATTTTAATGTCCGGTTACATTATCTAAGACGAAAACAAAGCTACTTAGGTTACACATTCCCGAAAGGAAATTTTGACCAATGGATGATAATGTTATGGAATTATGAACTTGTGTAGTAGAATCTGGTGTAGTAGAATCGGATGTGATCTGAGCAGAAGGCAAAACCGTTATGGGATGCTTGCTGATGCAAAGTTATACAAGAAATCTTAAGAGAAGATTAAATTATGCATAGATTCTGTTAAAATAATTTTAAGGTCAAATTGTTATCTTATAAGCATGAATTATCTGGCGCACGCAGTGCTTTCCTTTGATAGGCCCGAAATTACCGTTGGTAATCTAATAAGCGATTTCGTCAAGGGAAAACAGCAATTCGTCTATCCTGAAACGATCCGGCAAGGCATCATACTGCACCGGGCAATCGATAATTTTACCGATAGCCATGAATTAACGGCGCATGCTAAATCGTTTTTCAGACGGGCATACGGGCTTTATTCCGGAGCTATAACGGATGTTGTCTATGATTATTTTGTAGCCAACGACCCAATACTTTGGCCCGATGCCGGCAAAGAGACCGGAGAACAGGCATTAAAGGCATTCGCCCAGAGGGCTTATACCCACTTAAGCGACCACCAGCAATGGCTGCCGGAACGCTTTGCCCGTATGTTTTATTACATGCGTACCCAGGACTGGCTCTACCATTACCGCTTTACCGACGGACTTTCCAACAGCCTTGCGGGACTGGCCCGAAGAGCCGCTTATATGGGCGATGCTGCGCCCGCATTTCAGCTTTTTGAAGAACATTACATCGAATTAAAAGCCTGTTACACGGCATTTTTCCCGGCTTTAAAAGTTTTTGCCCTGAACACTCTGCAACAACTGCAAGAGGACAGGAAAATTGGATAATTTTGTTTTATGAAGAAGATGATCTTGTTGATGAGTTTTGCAGGCATCCTGACCCTGGCAAAGGCCCAGGGTCCGAATATTTCGAAATCTAACACGGACAGCTCCCCTCTCGATATGAGCTATTATCCTGTCGACTACCCGGTATTGAAAATACAGGACAAGGTCAACGAGCCCCTGGTCGCCCGGGTGGTTTACAGCCGGCCGCAAAAGAAAGGACGCCGCCTCTTTGGGGACCTGGTCTCTTATGGACAAGTATGGCGGCTTGGCGCAAATGAGGCCACAGAGATCGAATTCTTCCGGGATGTCCACATCGATGGAAAGGTCGTCAAAAAAGGCCGTTACACACTGTATGCGCTCGTAAACGCCGATAACTGGGTCATGATCGTGAACAAAGAAACGGATACCTGGGGCGCATTCCGATATGACGTAACAAAAGACGTACTGCGGACTACCGTACCAGTAGAAAAACAACCCGAAATCACAGAAGCCCTATCGATCCGATTCCTGAAAGAAGGCAAAGGCGCTGACCTGCTCGTCAACTGGGATGACGTACAGGTAAAGCTTCCGATCAGCTGGTAACTTTCAAACCCCTGTAACTATGTGCGGTATCGCGGGCATCTTATCATCCGATCCAACACGTATCTGCACTCAAAGGCTGAAGCAGATGACCGACGCCCTTGCTCATCGCGGTCCGGATGGCGAAGCTGTCTGGATCAATGACTCCGGCCGGGTGGGCATGGGACACCGCCGCCTTGCCATCATCGACCTCAGCCCCGCAGGTGCACAACCCTTCTTTTACCAGGACCGCTATACCATCGTTTACAACGGCGAGATCTTCAATTATATCGAGCTCAGGGAACAACTCCGCTCCAAAGGCTATTCTTTTTCCACCCGAACAGACACCGAAGTCATCCTCGCCGCCTACGACTATTACGGCCCTTCCTGCCTTGGACAGCTGGATGGGATGTTTGCCTTTGCGATCTGGGACGAACAGGAAAAGACGCTATTCCTCGCCCGCGACCGCTTTGGCGAAAAACCGCTCTTCTTCTACAGGGATGGAAAAGAATTTGTATTTGCCAGCGAACTCAAAGCGCTATGGGCCGCAGGAATAAAAAAGGAAAGCAATAAAAAAATGCTTTTCAATTTCATCACGATCGGTTATACTCAAAATCCCACCAACAGCTTCGAGACTTTTTACCAAGGCGTCAACAAGCTGCCGGCCAGAACCTATCTGCTTTATAACGCCACAACGGGACAACAGAAAACCTCCTCCTGGTGGGACATAGAACCCAAGGTAAAACCGGTTCTGAACGAAGCGGAGGCGATAGAAGAACTCGGCAGTCTTCTAAACCTCTCCGTTCACCGTCGTCTGCGCAGCGACGTCCCGGTCGGAACCAGCCTGAGCGGAGGACTCGACAGCTCTTCGCTCGTCGCCTGTATGCTCAAGCAGATAAAAGATCCAAAGACGCTGCCGACGTTTTCAGCAGTCTTCCCCGGCTTTGATAAGGATGAGTCTGCCTATATCCAGTCTGTCTGCCGTCATTTTTCCGTCGGGAATCAAACCGTTACGCCCGATGTTTCGGGTTTGATCAAAGACTTTGAAAAACTGGTCTATCACCAGGATGAACCTTTCACCTCCGCCAGCATCTACGCTCAATTCAAAGTGTTTGGACTCGCGGCCAGTCAGCCGATAAAGGTATTGCTGGATGGACAGGGCGCGGATGAACTGCTGGCAGGATACCATAAATACTATAACTGGTACTGGCAGGAACTATATCGCAGCGACAAGAAGGCATTTGCACTGGAGCTCGAAGCAGCAGCGTCCTCCGGCATCAGCAACAGCTGGACCTGGAAAAACCGGCTGGCGGCACACCTCCCTGTATATGCCGGCTTATTCCTGAAAAAACAAAGGACCTCGCAGCAGCGCCGGAGCAATGATCTTTCCAGAGACTTTATACGACTGTACGGAGTATCTTATTACGATGTCCCGCGTTTTGACCGGCTGAACGGCATTCTGTATTACAATACCCTCATCAACGGCATGGAGGAACTGCTTCGATATGCAGATCGCAATTCGATGGCCCATGGTGTAGAAGTCAGGCTTCCTTTTCTGTTTCCGGAACTGGTCGACTTTGTATTTTCCCTGCCCGCCCACTTCAAGATCAGGGAAGGATGGACTAAATGGATTTTGCGCATGAACATGGACGGCAGCCTTCCCAATGATATCGCGTGGAGAAAGGATAAGACCGGATATGAGCCGCCCCAACAGATCTGGATGCAGGACCCCATCCTGCAGGAATACATTCAGGAAGCGCGGCGAAAGCTTGTCGATGCAGGCATTCTGAAAGCCGCCATCCTGTCGAAAAAAATTCAACCGATGGCTGCCCATGCGGCTGAAAATCACGAATGGCGTTACCTCATTGCGGCAGCTTATCTCGCCTAGTCGGCTTTCTTGTATTTTTCTACGGTCTGCATCGCACCATCGAAGTCGCAACGAACCGTGTACCAGTTGGACGCGTCTTCCAACTTTACAAAATAGGCAACAGTAGACTCGGCAGTAACTTCTGTTACGCCAAAGATCTTCCGCTCCGGATATTTCTTGTGCAGCGTACAGATAACGCTGACAGGTAAATGCTTTTCAGAGTAATAGCGCAGGCTCGAGATAAAATTCCCGTCCTTGTCATAATCCATCCGGGTAAGGACGTCCCCTTGTTTGAAATTGACAGTGTACTTGTCTTCACTCTCCACCCATTTGACTTGTTCTGCGTCGGGGAATGACTGCTTAAAGGCTTCTTTCAGCTTGTCGCTGATGGTAACATCTTTTGCAAAAGCTCCTGCTGTAAAGACCAGCAGGCAGCTGGCAATAAGGAAGCTCTTTCTTAAAATACTGCTCGGTGTCATGGCTTGCTTTTTTAGATTTTTTTATAATCGCATTCTCATTCGTTGTACAAAACTATACCATGCGATAGGGGAGTCAAGAGAAACTACAGGCCCGGCAGGATTTTAACCATCGGATTTTAAAGGGAAAAAAGCACTAAATGACCAAAGCATGTAAAAGAAGTTTTAAGACGGGATAAAGCAGGCATGAATCCGGAGTAGGTCTGTTGCAGTAAATGCAGTTAAGTTTGTGTTAAACTACATGGAGTAACTTTACTTTGTATCTTTAGCCTATGAAACTTTCTACCAAACTCATTCACGCAGGGGTAGAACCGGACCCTTCCACCGGCGCTATCATGACCCCTATATATCAAACCTCGACCTATGTTCAGTCCGCTCCGGGAGTTAATAAGGGATACGAGTACGCCCGCAGCCAAAACCCAACCCGGTTCGCGCTGGAGTCAGCTCTTGCACATATCGAGAACGGCAAACACGGTCTCTGTTTCAGCAGCGGTGTCGCAGCAACAGACGCGGTCCTTCGCCTGCTGGTCCCCGGCGACGAAGTGATCGCCGCTAACGACATGTATGGCGGCACCTACCGGCTCTTCACAAAGATCTTCGAAAAGGCCGGTATCAAATTCCACTTTGTCAACATGCAGAACGCTTCAGCCATCCGCCCCTTTATCAACGACAAGACTCGGCTGGTCTGGGCAGAAACGCCTACCAACCCGCTGATGAATATCGTCGACATCGCCGCCCTCGCTGCCATCTGCCGCGAACGAAAGGTATTGCTGACGGTTGACAACACCTTTGCTTCTCACTATCTGCAAAACCCGCTGGACCTTGGCGCCGACATCGTCCTTCATTCCGCCACAAAATACCTTGGCGGTCACAGCGACGTGATCCACGGCTGTCTGGTCATGAACGACGACCAGCTCAGAGATCAGCTTTATTTTATCCAGAAGAGCTGCGGCGCCGTGCCCGGTCCCCAGGACTGCTTCCTGGTGCTGCGTGGTCTCAAGACACTGCACGTCCGAATGGACAGACACTGCTCTAATGGCGCCGCTATTGCTCATTGGCTGAGACAACATCCAAAAGTCGGACAGGTGTATTGGTGCGGTTTTGAAGATCACCCGGGCTATGCTGTCGCCAGCAGACAGATGCGCGGTTTTGGCGGCATGATGAGCTTTACCTTAAAAGATGACAGCCCCGAAGCAGCCAAAAAGGTATTGTCTTCCACAAAGGTATTCGCGCTGGCCGAAAGCCTTGGCGGCGTAGAATCGCTGATCAATCATCCTGCAACGATGACCCATGCATCCATTCCAAGGGAGCAGCGAATAGCCAACGGCCTCAGCGATTCCCTGATCCGTCTCAGCGTTGGTATCGAAGACGTGGACGATCTGATAGAAGACCTCAACCAGGCTATCGGATAATGGCCATCGACAAAAAATTACAGCTATTCCTCGACCGCAAGGTCGGGGAATACAATCGTCCCTCTTTTATACCCGATGACCCCGTCAGCGTTCCTCACCAGTTCAGCAGCAAACAGGACATCGAGATCAGCGGCTTTTTTGCGGCTATCTTCTCCTGGGGTAACCGAACCACCATTATCCGCAAATCGCGGGAACTGATGGCCTTTATGGATCAGGCGCCCTATCAATTCGTACAGCAGCACACGGAAAACGATCTGCGTCGGCTGCTTGCGTTTAAACACCGGACCTTTAACCCAACAGACCTGCTGTACTTTGTCGACTTCTTTCGTCATCACTATGAGCGCTACGATTCACTGGAAGATGCCTTCCTGCTGCCCTGGAAAGGAAAACCCGCCGCCCGCTATGACGCAGAAGCCGCACTTAGCGCCTTTCACCATTATTTCTTTACGCTCGAAGACGCGCCGCCGCGAACAAGAAAGCATATCGCGACACCCGAGAAGAATTCCAGCTGTAAACGCATCAATATGTTTCTCCGCTGGATGGTCCGTGATGACAACAATGGCGTCGATTTTGGCCTCTGGAAACGCATCCCCGTCAGCAAACTGATCTGCCCTCTCGACCTGCACGTTGCCCGGGTAGCGCAAAAATTCGGGCTGCTCGACCGTGACCGGGCCGACTGGACAGCCGCAAAACAATTGACCAGCGAACTGTTACTCTTCGATGCAAAAGACCCGGTTAAATATGACTTTGCCCTGTTCGGTTTGGGCGTAATGGAAAAATTCTGACATGGATAACCCTATCGACCAAAGCAGTCTTATACAGGCGATCAATCAAACCTTATCGCAGGAATCCCATACCCTGCAGTTGATGGAATCTCTCACGCTTCGACAGCTGGAAGAAGCACTGGCCGCCCGGTTCGACGACTGGATACGCTCGGACTTTGCCGCGCTGCTTCAATTCCTTTACCGTATCGATGTCAACGAAAAGAAGCTCAGAACCCTCCTTAAAGAAAACACGGAGGAAGATGCCGGTATGATCATCGCACGGCTGGTGATCGAAAGACAGCTCCAGAAAATACAAACGCGCCGGTCTTTTAAACCTGGCGCGTCAGAATGTGATGAAGAAAAATGGTAGTATGATAGGCGCAGCTGCAGCGCTATGCCCGGTTGCAGCCTAGTACATTAACTCCTTAACCTTTTCTTTGTCCTCCTTTTCTTTTTTCAGATCGAACATAGTTCCAAAGACACGATCCCAGATCGTGCTGCTCACACCGAATCCTTTGCCTTCATCTTTGTAGTGATGCAGGTGGTGATTGCGCCACAACGGCTTCATCCATTTGAAAGGAGGATTCCACGCATGAATAGCATAATGCATGCTGCCATACAACAGGTATCCAAGCATAAAACCGGGGAAGAACATAAAGACATAATGCCCCATCGCCAGCCGCATCAATAGGAAAAGAACAGAGGCAATGATAAGGCTGGGCACCGGCGGCATGAACAATCTTTCTTTATCCCTGGGATAATGGTGGTGATTGCCATGCATGGTATAGATGACCTTCTGCGCCCGCGGACTTTCAGCGACGGCATGAAAAGCAAAACGGTGCATAAGGTATTCAAAAAAAGTCCAGAAGAACATCCCCGCCAGAAAGACGAGCGCTACTCTGCTGATAGCAAAATCCAGCTTCGCCCAGCTATAATAAAGCATATAGCTGATGATCGGCAGATACATACCCCAGATGACTAAAGGATGGGTCTTTGTCAACATTTCGAGGTATTGGTTCTTAAACAACTGAGCCTGCCCTTTATTATGAATCTTTTCGAATTTCATGGTATCGTCTATTAGGCTACAAAAGTACGAAGAACCGGCCAAATACGCACGAAATGGCGGCATCCTCCACCGGGATGATTCTCAAGGCTAAGTGTTCCCCTTAGCGGTAGTCGAAGCGGAATTCGGAAAGGTCAGGCGGATTTTTTCTTTTCCGCGTCAGCTCGTAGTCATAAATGATCCGGCCAATTTCCTGAAAAAAGGGATAGCCGACGTCGTCATAGTCGTATTTGTAATCATTGAGGACACCATCCCGGTTGGTGTAGATCGTCCCCGAAAGCATAAACTCGACGTGGTGGTCGAAGTCCACGAAATAGGCGATATCGGTCAGAAAACCATAGGCCCAGCCCGGTTTATTGAAGATCCGGACAGAGGCCGGGATCCGCGAACGCCCCGACTTGAACAGGAACTTGGCATAGCTGTCGAAGAATTCTGCTGTATCATATTTTGGCCAGGTCGACTCCCGCGGATATTCGGACATATACTGCAAAAGAAATTTCCGGTCGTCTGCGCTAAGCCGCAGCCGCTGCTGCTCAGGTACAGATAAGGGGAATAGCAGGGATTGCAAAAGCCTCTGTCCGTCTTCCAGCGGGAAGTTATTGTGCCGGGTAAAGTCCATCGGCGCATGGATCAGGGAGTCCCGCCGGTCAAGATAGCCGTTGCCGATCAGCGCCGGCCGGCTGAAGTCAAAGCTGATCCGGCTGAAAGCCGGCGGCTGACTGTATAAGATCTGGCCATCACGGACAAACCGGATGGGATTGGTATGTCGGTTGTGCTCTTCATCCATGGGCACGAAACGCCTGGTGATCCGGATATCGGGATAACCCAACTGCCAAAGCCGGCGGTTGATCCCTTCCTGTCCCAGAAATTCATAGAGACGGGTGTAAGCGTCATTGTCGCTGACCAGGAATATCTTCCGGATATATTGCGCAACAGAAGGCAGACCGTTGGCGCTGCTGCTGTCGGCATACACCCTGGTCTGATCCTCATAGGCGCTGTCGGTCAGCATCGCCGTATTCCGATCGACGCCATACTGACCAAGACTATCCATCCTTTCCAGGGCCAGGAAAGCCAGCGGCATCTTTACGGTTGAAGCGGGATTGAAATATTCGTTGCGGCTGACCCGAAGCCGGTAGCGTTGGAAATGCGGGCGGTTCTGCCGGTCTCTGTCAATGCGGGTATAGATCAGCTGATAGCGAAAAGAGTCCGGATTGTCCAATACATGCAGGAGGGCCGGCGATCCTTTTGAACGGAGCAGCCGCTCGAAGAAGGAGTCGGTCGTTTGCGCAGCCGATGGCAGCGTAAACGGGAACAAAAGGACCATCAGTGCCCCTCGTAAAAAGAAGGCAAATCGCGCCATCCCGGGTGCCTGGCGGTTGTAGTACGACCATCGGACCATAGGCTTATTCAAAACAGGTGATTTTCAGGACTAAATCTAGCCAATTCCGCTGGCCGCCGGAAAATTTTTCCTTTACCTTTGGCCGGCATGGCATGGGCCTGCGACTGCTGCGGGCCATAAAAATAACATGCGCTTTTCATGAAACTTGTTTCCTACCTCAAAGAAGAGCACGAACAGCTGGCGCTCTTTGTCGACAACAGGCTTTACGACCTGGATCTGATCCATCCGGATCTTCCCAACACGATGAATATGCTGCTGACCTACTGGGACGAAATGCTTCCGGCTCTCGAGGCTGGGGATCAGGCAATCCGCAATGGGCAGCTTTTTGGCAACAAAAGTATTCCCCTTTCTTCGGTTCGGCTTCTTGCGCCCGTCCCCTTTCCCTCCTCCTGCCGTGATGGATATGCTTTCCGTCAGCATGTTGCCGCCGCCAGACGCAACAGGAAGGTTCCGATGATCCCGGAGTTTGATCAATATCCTGTGTTTTATTTTACCAATCACCATAGCATACAAGGCCCCGGCGATATCCAGTGCATGCCCGACCATTTCGAAAAGCTGGACTTCGAACTGGAAGTCGCCATCGTGATCGCCAAACACGGCCGGAATATTCCTGCCGCAGAAGCGGACGAATATATTGCCGGCCTTATGATCATGAACGACATGAGCGCGCGCACCCTGCAGATGGAAGAAATGCTGCTCAACCTCGGACCCGCAAAAGGAAAGGATTTCTCAACGGTGATCGGTCCCTGGCTCGTTACAACAGACGAATTGGAGTCCTTCGAGACGGCCTGTAAGGAAGGCCATACGGGAAAGGCATGGAACCTGCGGATGGTTTGCCGGGTCAACGGCGTAACCGTCAGCGACGGCAGCCTCGCGGATATGGACTGGACCTTTGCGGAGATCATCGAACGCGCCTCCTATGGCGCCGACCTCTATCCGGGCGACGTGATCGGCAGCGGCACGGTTGGAACGGGCTGCTTCCTCGAGCTGAACGGGACCGGCAAGCTCAACGATCCCAACTATACTGAACAATGGCTGCAACCCGGCGACGTCGTAGAAATGGACGTTGATGGACTGGGTACGCTATCCAATACGATCGTCCGCGAGAACAGCGATTTCTCTTTGTTGCAGCTGAAAAAGAAAACTTCCTTATGACGATCGATCTGTCCTTACTGACGCCTGTAGAAAGACAGGCTTATCTGAATGCGGCGGTGGCGCCAAGGCCGATCTGCTTTGCGAGCACGATTGATGGCGGGGGGAGGGTAAATCTTAGCCCGTTCAGTTTCTTCAATCTGTTTTCTACCACTCCGCCGATCCTCATCTTTTCTCCTTCGCGGCGTGTAAAAGACAACACGACCAAACACAGTCTGCACAACGTGATGGAGGTGCCGGAGGTCGTTATCAATATCGTCGACTACGATATGGTGCATCAGGCCAGTCTTTCCAGCTGCGACTATCCAAAAGAGGTGAATGAGTTTACAAAGGCCGGCTTTACCGAGGAGCCCGCCACACTCGTACGTCCGCCTATGGTAAAGGAAAGCAGGATA
>JAATGQ010000144.1 GCA_015654595.1 Chitinophagales bacterium
AATATATCAATAGGTATGGTCCGGATCGCAATTACCGAGAACAACAAAAGACCCATGAAGAGCACCATGATCGTGATGGGCCTTTTTAAAGCTGTTCGTACCATTTAATTACTATTTGATAGATTGAATGAATTGGGCAATATTGCCCTCTGCCGAATATTTATCCAGGTTGGCCAGCAACCAGTCACTCAGCGTCTGTACATAATCCGACTGGCTACGGTAAAGGACGAATGAGGCATTGGTCAGATCGACAAGGTTGATGATACCTGCTTTGTACTGGGCAG
This sequence comes from Chitinophagales bacterium, assembly GCA_015654595.1. Taxonomy (GTDB): domain Bacteria; phylum Bacteroidota; class Bacteroidia; order Chitinophagales; family Chitinophagaceae; genus Puia. The sequence continues at coordinate 285 of JAATGQ010000144.1, forward strand.
TCTTTTGATCATAGGCACTCTGTGCGGCATTGATCTGCACCGGGATCTCGATGAGGTTCTTTGTTGCTGTCCGCATGCTTTCTTCCGCCTTGTTGCCGACATTGGCCAGGGACAGCTGTTGTTGCTGGAGGCCGTATTCACTGGCCAGCGTATTGTTCCGGGCTATTCTTTCCTTGTCTTTCCGGTGTACGATGTTGAACAGATCGTATTCAAGGGTCAGCCCTGCCAGGTAATTGAACCGCTGGTAACCCAGCCCCGAGATAGTGGACTTATAGTTGTCGGTATAATCGATGCTGGACCCCCTGGCCCAACCGACACCCGTCAGCAGGACCTTTGGCAAATAAGATTTTCGCACGAGGTCTTCCCTTTGCTGGTACAATGATCTCTCCTTGTTGAAATAGTCGACCAGCGGATTGCGGGCGATGGACGTGCTGTCTGCCGGTCCCATGACACCGAGCGCGGATAGATAGCCCCTGGTCTGAGTCGTATCGATATCGATAAAGTCAGCAGGTATCCCGGTCAGATAGCCCAGCTGTTGCCGTAGTTCGCGGATGGCTCCGTAAGTCTGGTTATAGGTGATCCGGGTTTTGGACAGCTCTGCCATGGCCAGCGCCGAGTCGGCGCCGGGTTTGATCCCGCTTTGTGTCAGGGCCTGGATGACGGTGTAGACCGTCTCGTACCGGCTGACATTTTCCCGGTCGATGGCCAGCTGGAACTGGTTTTTCAGGATGTCTAAATATAACTTGCTGACCTGCCATTTTATAAGATATGTCTCGCGATCAAGATCGGCCTGGCTGAGATTGACATAGGCCTGCGCATTTCGCACGGTAGATCTTTTGAGGCCAAAGTCCAGGAGCTCATATTGATTATAAAAGAAACCTATATTCCCTATGGCCGACTGATAAATGTTGGACGAACGTACACCACTGGAACTGGATGGGATAACTCCAAAACCAATATATGACCCCGGAATGGAATTGTCTGTGCCGGCTGTCACCTCATCTCCGATATAGGAGGTGGGCAGGAAGGCGTGTTTTGCATCTGTGACACCGGCTCTGGCCGCGTCAACCAATGTCTTTTTCTGCAGCAGCACCGGCAGATGCCTTTGAGCGGAATCAACAAAATCCGTCAGCGAATATTTTTTTTGCTGTGCAAACAGAGAAAGCGCGGGCAGCTGCAACAGGAATATACTGCATACCCGGAGAAACTTTCTGTGACAGAAAGTGCCCATACGATGATGTTATTTAAATGAAAAATGTTGTTGCGGGAAATCAGGCAACAACAGGGGGGCCGCGCAGCGGGCGGTGGACTACCGCAATGGATGGAAGGGGAATGATGCTGTAGGAGCCGAGCACCCTCGGTATCAGGGGCAACACCGGCGCAGCTACACTGATCAGGGGGCAAGGAGTTATATCCTCCTGGTGGTAGCGTTTGTTTAGCCGGACATTATGTTTGGATGAAGACTGGAGAGGCGTGGTTCGGATAGCATGCTGATGACTTCCCGAAAAGTGGACGAAGGAGGAATATTTGAAAAGATCTTTCGCATTGACCTGTCCTTCGAAATTGAAAAACGACTCTACCGAAAAGAATACTCCGTACACCGACAGGAGGAGGGTGTAGAAAAGAGCGGTATGTATTCTTTTTTTCATTTTTACCGATTCCTGTAAAATTAGTGATAAAAACCATGATCACCCGGAATTCTAACAACGTGTTAACCTGTCCTAAAGGAATAATCGTACGATCCAGTATACAATGGCTGCCAGCAGGGCGCTGACCGGTATCGTAAGGATCCATGCCCAGACCAGGTTGATGGTCACTCCCCAACGGACGGCAGACATCCGTTTGGTCGCGCCCACCCCCACGATGGCTCCGGTGATCGTATGCGTGGTGCTGACCGGAATACCCAGTGATTGAGCAAGGAAGAGGGTGATGGCTCCTGCCGTCTCGGCACAAACCCCTTCCAGCGGACTTACCTTGGTGATCCGGCTGCCCATGGTCTTGACGATGCGCCAGCCACCACTCATCGTACCCAGCGCGATCGCGGAAAAACAGGCTACCGGCACCCAGTTGGGGATATCCCGGATATTCTCCAGGTCTCCATGTGCGACAAGGGCTGCCGCAATGATACCCAGCACCTTTTGGGCGTCATTACCGCCATGTCCAAGGCTTAGAAGGGCGGACGACAACAATTGCAGACGGCGAAACCAGCCTTCTGCCTTATAGGGATTGCTTTTCTGAAACAAATTAACGATCAGTATGGTGATGATCAGGGCGACAAACATGCCTATCAATGGCGCCAGTACGATAAAGAAGAAGGTCGGCAACACGCTGCTATAATCAACGACATTCTTCCCGTTTACGGTCCAGCCGCCCGC
>JAATGQ010000053.1 GCA_015654595.1 Chitinophagales bacterium
ACAAAGACCGCCGCCAGCCCGGATACGCTGAAAGCAACCCAGCCTGCAGAAGGTATAGCTCAGACCGCCCCTGCAGTGACCAACGACAGCAGTCAGACCGCGACGGCAGCAGCCAACGGCAGCCAGCCCGCAGATCCCACGCTCAGGAGCATACGGCCCAAAACTGACAAGCCGGATACCGAGCTGGACCAGGCAGAGAAAGAGGAAATGTACCACTACGCCAAACTCGTAGAGATCAAGCACAAAGAGCTAAAAGCCATAGAAAAGGACGAACCTTTGCTCTATAAACAATTCGCATCGGACGTTAACAAGCTGGACAGTGTGTACCGTAACCTACAGGCGCAGCTGCCAAAAAATCCAAACCGTGAACAACTACTCGAAGCGATGTTGCAGAACCTCCAGCTGCAGATGGGGTTGCTAAATCATCAGCTCGACATCATCAAACAAATCAATCATTCCAAAAAAACAGAATATGAAAAAGCATATAAGACCCTTTAGTTTTATTGCCCTGCTCGTCTTATCTGCTCCGGTATTCAGCTCGGCCGCCGCTGGTGATGAAGACGTAAGAAAGCAAAGGATCATCAACAGATCTTATTCCGTTACCAATGCCGACAAACTCGACATCGACAATCAGTTTGGCAATGTGGTCGTCAGCACCTGGGACAAGAACGAGATCACCGTTGACATCGAAATCAGCGCCCGTGCTGCAACCGAGGACAAAGCCCAGGATATCCTTGACAAAATAGACGTAAAAGACGATCACACAGGGCACGATATCCGTTTCAAGACAAAGGTCGGAGAGATCCACAACAGCAAAGGCAATCATGGATCAGATGACAACCGGTCCTTTTATATAGACTACGTTGTCCACATGCCCGCAGGCAATCCGCTGCATATCGAGAACAGCTTTGGTAAAACCGAAGTACCTTCCTTCAAAGGTCTCGTTTCCCTGACCAGCAAATTCGGGAGCCTGAACGCCGGAAAACTCGACAACGTTGACCAGATCGACGTAGAATTCGGGAAGGTTTTTATCTCCGAGGTCAGCAACGGCAGAATCGCGTTCAAATTCGACAAGGAGTCGCATATCGACAAGATCAGCGGCAGCGTTAAGGTCAACAGCGAATTTTCCCACAACGTACAGTTGATCGTTGCCGACAATATAGAAGACCTGTCTCTGAACGAATCCTATTCGACCGTCAGAGTGGTCGTCGCTCATAATCTCTCCGCCCAGGTAAGCGTACACACCAGCTTTGGCAGCTTCCACAACGACAGCGACTTTGGCATCGAGGAAAAGAAGGAAGATGAGGGCGACTATGGCCCGCATTTCGACAAAGACTACAATGGTGTGGCCGGCGACGGAAAAGGCAATATCCACATAAAAAGCAGCTTTGGCAACGTCCGGATGACCCACGACGCTTCCGACAGCGGAGACCGGTCCGGTAACCAGGAAAAAGCTGCCAGAAACCGCTCCAGGAGTAGAGACCGGGACAGAGATAAAGACAAAGACCGGGACAGTGATGACGACAATGACAACGACAACGATAATGATCACGGCAACGGGACCAGCACCAGCAACGGAAGCAGCAATGGCATCTGATCCGCCGGCAGCAGCCCGGTACCGATCGGCCGCGAATAATGAATACAGTTCCGGCGTCAAAGTATAAAATGTATCCGGGTGGAATAACTATATTGCAGCAAAAAATTCGATTGTATGCTGCAAAACTTTGAGCCGACGCTGACCTATGCTCAACAAAAAGACCGGGAGGACGAATTGAAAGAATTCCGCTCCCGGTTTTATTTTCCCCGCCATCAGGACCGCGAGGTTATCTACTTTTGCGGCAACTCCCTGGGTCTTCAACCCAAACCAGCAGCCGAACAAATACAACAGGAACTCGAGGACTGGCGTCGGATGGCTATCGAAGGCTACTGGAAGGCCAAGACCCCATGGATGACCTATCCCCAGTCCTTCCGCCCCGCCCTTTCCCGTATCGTCGGCGGTCTCGAAGAAGAGATAACGGTTATGAATGCCCTCACCGTCAACCTCCAATTGTTGATGCTGTCCTTTTACAGACCCCAGCCCGGACGCTATAAGATCCTGGTAGAAGCAGGCGCATTCCCTTCCGATCAATACTCCGTAGAAACCCAGGTCCGCCTGCATGGCTATCAGCCTAAGGATGCGATCGTAGAGGTCGCTCCACGGCCAGGCGAAAGGATCATCCGCGACGAGGACATCCTCAACGCGATCGACCATCACAAAGACAGCCTGTCGCTCGTCCTGATAGGCGGTCTCAACTATTATACGGGACAGGTCTTCGATATGGCCGCGATAACAGCCGCCGCTCATAAAGCCGGCGCCTATGCAGGCTTTGATCTTGCCCATGCCGTCGGCAATGCGCCCCTTCGCCTTCATGACTGGGATGTCGATTTCGCCGTATGGTGTTCTTACAAATACCTCAACGCGGGTCCCGGCGCCGCCGCCGGCGCTTTCATCCACGAAAAACACGCCCGTAATCAACAACTGATCCGGCTTGGAGGATGGTGGGGCAACGACGAATCCAGCCGCTTCCAGATGGAAAAGGGGTTTGTCCCAAAACCAACAGCAGAAGGATGGAGCATGAGCACCGCACAGGTATTTAATATGGCCGCGCTAAAAGCTTCCCTCGCTGTCTTCGAAGAAGCCGGCATCGAACGTCTTCAGGCCAAAAGCCGCCAGCTGACAGCCTGGCTCCGCTTCCTGCTTCAGTCCCTGACCAACCTCTCCTTCGAGATCATCACCCCCGAAGAACCACACCGCCACGCCGCGCAGCTTTCCCTCTTCTTTGAAAACCGGGGCAAAGCCATACTGGATAAAATGATGGAAGCCGGCATCGTCGTCGACCTCCGCGTTCCCGACGTGATCCGCGTGGCCCCTGCCCCCCTTTACAACAGCTTCGAAGACGTCTTCAGATTCTATCAGATCCTCCAACAAATGCAATAAACCTGCTATGCCATCGCCTACCCATCGCGGCCCCTGGTTCTCCCGTCACCTCACCCTGCTGGTATTCATTGCGCTGCTGGCAGCCATCATTCTCGGCCAGTTCGCCCCT
>JAATGQ010000242.1 GCA_015654595.1 Chitinophagales bacterium
AAGCGTTTCGAAAGCCCATGTGACTTGCCGTGCTCCGATGACCTCCACGCCACTGTGGCCGGCGAAATAGATCAGATAGGTATAGCTGCTGCCCGATACTGCGTATGGCGACATCACGCCCTGCAGGTTGGTGCCGCTGCTGACCGCTTCGGGCGTTGTATAAAAGGTCTGGCTGCTGGATACATACCAGTCCGCAATGGCCCAATACTGACCGCCGCCCGCAGCAGAGCCGCCCCATTGCAATACGGGTTGAATGATATAAGAAGTGGAGGTCAAACCATCCTGCAGACCATTGAACAGGAACAGGGTCTGGCTGGATTGATTGGTTGGCGTCGTAGGTACGGTCCAGTTCGTGCTGAAATAAGTAATCGGGCTGCCCGTGTTATTTGTCCAGCTGGCATCCGTAATCCAACCTTCGGTATAAGGAAGGATGCCATTGGAGCCGCCAGTGACGTTGGTATGTGATTGCGTGATCGGCCCCGCCTTGCCAAAATCGGCAACAACCTTTCCGGTTGCGTTTTCAACTTTTTGAATGTTACCCGTAGATACATCGAGGTGATAACCCTTTTCGATCAGATGGACAGAAGATGCGTCCCGCATCCCAAACGGCGTTAGCACCTGCCCCTGCGCCGCTGTACCCGTCGTAGCGGGTGTCGTAGGATTGGTTTTTACTACTGCATCTTTGCGGCAGGCAGCAAGAAAGGATAAGGCCATCAACGCAATGGCCATCTTACGGACATGATGGATTGTTCGCATTACTTGAATGTTTAATTGGTAATGAAAAAATAAAGGCGTCGAACGACGGCTTAAGGAGGAGTGCTCTTACGTAAGAGAGTTATCGAATTTAACTTTTTGTTAAGAGCTATAATTGCTAAACTAGCCGCTATCCTTGGCGTATAGGTATTAACTTTTATGTCGCCTGCCGAATTTTCTTGGATGCCATGCTGCTGTCAGCATAAAATACTGTCTTAGGATATTGCTGCTGCCATGAGTGATCGTATTGTCGAATGCTGAATTTTGTAGTCCAGTATTCTGATGGAGCAAGTCGAGCGCAGAGAATTTGATCTCACCCGTCTCGTCTCTTAAGAAGCGATAATTCGCGCTGGCATTCCACAGCGTAAATGCCTGCCTGGTGGCTGCGGTGCTGGTGTTGACCGTATAGGTGATATTGCTGCTGACTGAAAAAGCTCTGGTCAGTTTTATCCAGCCTGTCGCCGTAGTACTATTGGTATGATTGGTCAAAGGAACGGAGCCTGCATTGCTTTGTACAGATCTTGCCCATCCTTCTCTATCCGAGAGTCCAAACGTAAGCCAGTCCTTATAGGTGATGTTCATCGTTGGCGTCAACACCCCATTGTAATTGTCGTAGAGATTCAACTGCTGGTTTACGATACGCGGCGACCGGTCGATAGAGAATTCGGGCAGTAAGGTAAATTGCACCTGCAGCTGGTTGGGGTCGCGGGAATGAAACGCCTTTTTGAGTTCAACGGAGAGGTAGACACGGCGATATCCTTTTGCATTGACGGGCATCGTATGCGTCCGGCCAAGACTGTCGATATTCGAACTCCACGTGATATAGCTATCGCTAAAGGAGGTTTTTGCGTTGATCGTATAAGATATAGCACCTGCTGACCTGGTGCTGTTGTGCATAAAAGAGAGGAGCAGGTCGTTGGTCTTTTGTGGAGTCAGCGCAATATTGCCGTATTGGATCAGATTCGGATTGGAATTGTCTACCAACGGCGCCAGTTGCTGCAGGACGGGATAAGAGAATTGCATGGCATACCCCAGCTGCATCGATTGTTGCCTGGGACCTTTCGAAGTCGAATAGATCAGGTGGGCCGAGGGAATAAAATTCTGCCAGCTGCGGGTAAGCTGCTGCAGTTGTTGGATGCTCCAGCTTTTATAGCCATGGAACTCTTCTATCAGCGTGCCGAAGACGTTGACGGACCGGTTTGTTTTGGGATGTTTCTTTGGACCCGAGTTGGACCATTGACGGGCAATCGAGATCGCCGGATCGAAATTATAGGCAAGATCGTTTTGCCGGTTGGACAGCCCGTTGTTGACGGCCATTGTTTTTGTTGTGGTGTCGATATCATAGACCTCCTTGTCGTTGCTGCTGGTCGACACCTGGGCCGATGTCTGGATGCCTATTGAAAGAGGGGACGACTTTGATCCTGTAAACAGCATGCTGAGATTAGGCAGGCTGACGAACAGCGATTGGGTGGTCCCCTTATTGGCAGGGTGATAGATCCTATCGATAAACGTATTCTGACTGGAGTCGACGGCGGAGATATAGCTGGTCTGCGTCTTCTGTGTGTTTGTCGAATTGTTCAGGGTGAAATGGTAATCGAACTGCGAGATCTTATACCATTTTGGTTTGGGGTCCCAGAATTTGAATAGCTGGGCCTCGAAGTTATAGGTGTTGACTTGCCCGTTGTTGCTGTTTGAGGTGTTTTGCTGCGTAAGGCGTTGGTTGTTCTTGTCGCTCGTCGTGCTTTGCCCTGCCCCGTTGTTTATGCTGATATCGCTTTGGAGAGAGCTGGTGATCGTCAGCGTCCCGCTTCCGACAGACTTATCGTATTTAAGATCGGCGTTATGTCCATAATATAAAGAATGGCTGTGGTTAACGCTGTTGTTGTGATACACGGTCGAGTCGTTGACCGTCGTGACCTGGTTCACAGCCGTATTGATATCGGTTTGCCTGTCTTTGAAGAAGTAAACTCCAGACAGTTGATTCTGATGACCATAGGACGGGCTATCGACAAAATCGTGTTGAAATAAAACACCGGCTGAGGTAAAATTGCTGATGCCCGGAGACGAGAAATCCGATTGATACTCTGTACTGCCGCGATCGCCTTTATAAGTGTTGTTGCGCAGCACGAAGGCTATATTGCCCGCTACCTTATTCACGTTGTTGCTGGTAAAGGCTGCACCCACCTGGTTACGGCCATTGAAATAATTCAGACTAAAGTCACCCTGGTAGTGGCCGGATGTTCCGTAGCCCGAGGCAATCTTTCCGAAGTAGCCGGCATCCTTTCCTCTTTTTAGTCGGATGTCCAGTATGGCAGTCGAATCTTTTTTGTTGGGCATACCCGTGATCCGCTGATAGACCTGTACTTTTTCTACGATATTCTTGGGCAGATTTTGAAGTGCTATTTTAGCGTCCTGGCCAAAGAAGGGTTTCCCGTTGACAAGAACCTGGCTGATCATTCTGCCGTTGACCGTGATGCTGCCGTCCGCTATCCAGAGGGTAACTCCGGGAAGGATCCTTACCAGGTCCTCTACCTGGGCAGTAGAATCCAGCTTAAACGCGTCTGCATTAAATTCCAGCGTGTCGCCCTTCATACGGACGGGGGGCGGGGCCGCTGAAACGGTTACTTCTTCGAGTTCACCGGAGCGGACTATTAAGCCGATGTGGCCGAGATCGATAGAGTCGGCGATGGTCACCGTCTGCTGGGCGTTGCCAAACCCTATATAACTTACGATTACTTTTAAGTCCGTGCCGGTCGGCAGGCCGGAAAAGCTAAATTCTCCTTTTGTATTGCTAAGCCGGTAGGCGAGCAGGGCGCTGTCTTTTGCCTTGTAGATGGCGACGGTGGCGGACTTTAGGGCGGAGTCGTGGGTCTGATCGTAGACGACGCCGCGTAACCCGCCCTTCCATCCCTGTCGCTGGGCAAAGAGCAGACTGACGTGTAGTAGTGCTAAGATAAGGAGTAGAGGTCTCAAAAGCCTGGTTGTTTGGAATAGGGAAGATAGAGCGTATTGATCAGGACCGGCAGGCAATTTGACCGGTGGCAACAATTTACTAACAATGGGGCGTAGTCATGAAGAGTGGGCGTTCCGTCTTTTTACAAAGATTAAGTTTATGGAACGCTGGTTGTGCTCCGCTCTTTTTGTGTTGCCTTTCCTGTCCTTTGTCCGGAATACTCACAGTAATCGACGGACGACGGCGCGGGGACATGGGAATGTAATGCAACTGATCGGTTGTGCAAAGAAAATGTAAGCCCAGCGCGTAAAGGATTGATTCTTTTAATATTCTAATATTAATCTAATCTTCATTTGCCCGTAAGGTCTTACATTTGACCTGCTAAATCCAGTAACCACCAGCATGGTGTTAAATTATACATTCAAGTCTATGATAAAAACAACCTCAGGCTTTGCCGCCCTGGTAGCAGGGCTAGCCTTTTTCGCCAGTTGTGTTCCAACAAAGAAGTACAATGCCGCTATACAGGCATTATCGTCGGCCAGATACGACAGCACAAGACTCGCCGGCAGGGTAAGCAACCTGACAGATTCTTTGGCAAAGGCCAACCAATTGGCTGCCGACAGACAAAACTCCATCGACTCTCTCAACCAGGCTATGGCTGACCAGCGTGCAAAGCTGGAAAAGTCGATCGCCGATCTGAAGAACAAGATCTCCGATCTTCAGGCTGAATCCAACAACCGCCAGTCTCTGCTCAGCAAGAGCCGACAGGAGCTGATCAATCAGCAGGCAAAGCTCGAACACCTGCAGGTGCTGATGGATAAACAAAAGAAAGCAATCGAAGAGATCCGCAAGAAAATGACGGACGCGCTTGTCGGATTCAAGTCCAATGAACTTTCGGTCGCGATCAAGAATGGTAAGGTTTATGTCTCTCTTCAGGAGAACCTGCTTTTCCCCTCCGGCAGCGCAGTCGTTAACCCTAAGGGTAAGGACGCCCTTGGCAAACTCGCCGCTGTACTCAATGTCAACCCCGATATCACCGTCGACATCGAAGGACATACGGACTCTATTCCGATCCATGGTAAATACCAGGATAACTGGGATCTGAGCCTGGCCCGCTCGGCATCCATTGTGCGCATTCTTACGACGGATTATCGCGTCGACCCTGTTCGCGTGATCGCATCCGGTCACAGCCAGTTCGACCCGGTTCAACCGAACAGCACCTCGGAAGGTCGTGCGCTCAACAGAAGAACGGATATCATCCTGTCTCCCAAACTCGATGAACTGTATCGTCTGCTGCAAACGCCGGACGATGCTGCCGCAAACTAAATCGTAGCACATATGATAGCAGCGGCCTCCAGCGATGGGGGCCGTTGTCGTACAGATGGTGGCCACACGGGCCGCTTATGCATTAACCGGGGGCTGCCCGAGAATATCATGCACCGTCTCACCGGGCAGCACCACGCGGACCGGCAGGTTGATCGCATATTTCCCGCATTGTCCCTTCACCGCGCGGATGATCTCCTCCGCGGAGTAGCGCGAAGAGAAATGTCCCAGTATCAACTGCCCGATACGGAGCCCGCTGACCATTTCCATCACTTCATCGAGGGTGCTGTGTTTATTGCCATAGTCGCGGAGCTTGACGCCTTCACCATGATCGAGGAAGGTCGCTTCATGGATGAGGATCTTTGTGTCGTTCCAGCGGTCTCCGTCTTCGACGGGAGTGTCGCCGGAATAGCCGAGCAGCTTTGTCATCACGTCGACGGAGATGCTATCGCGGCCGTCCCGTTCGCTCAATTGACGCAGCTGTTCGCCGGAGAGGTGCGCGAGCTCGGGCTTGAGCTTCTTCTTCTTTTCGATAACCTGGTAGCTGAGCGATTTTTCAATATGTTTTGCCACGGGCACATGACCATTTCGCAAGGGGCGGACAAAAATGTTTTTTGAAACCTCGATCGTATCGCCGGATGCTGCGGGCGACCAGGTGACCTGTTCGACCTGGGGGTCGAAGAGCCGCGAAAAGTTCGCGAGCATCGGAAAGGAGCCTGCATCCTTTGGATAGTGGATGATCGGAAAGTCGGGGCGTGCGTTTAGCTGGTTGAACTGCAGCAGGCCCGTCAGATGATCACGATCGGCATGGGAGATAAAGACCTGCTGTATCTTCCTGCTCTTTTGAAGCAGCGAGGAGATCATCCCATCTCCCGCATCCATGAGGATACCCCATTCTTCCAGAAAGTACCAGGTGGAGAAAAGCGCTGTCGAATAACCGGTGATGGTGAGCCGCATCCTGCAATTTACAAAAAGCCGGTGATCAGCTTATGCTCCATACAAAACTCGAAGATCTCTTCAATTCCCTTCTCGAATACCTGCCAGCGGGAATTGTAGAACAGATAAACACTCGGGGACAGCTTTTGCGCGCCGGCGGCATTGTAAGCCTGCCTGGCCTGGTTCATCAGATGAAGCAGACCGTTGCCGCTCTTGACGGCGCTATAATGGATCTCGTGGTTACTGGGTACTGTGACAAAAAGATGGTCGTTCAGCTGGTGGCTGATCTGTTGCCAGATGGTTGCCGAGAGCAGGGTAGAGGCTTCGTTCCGCCGATTGAGTACCAGGGTATAAAGGGTGCTGCTATGGTCGGCCTTCTTTTGAAAAGTCTGTGCCTGCGAGTTGAAGAGGTGTATCAGGTTCTGCTCCGCATAGCCGATGACGGTAGCTGCATCCAGCTGCTGGTCGGCAAGGAATTTCTGGTCTACGACAACGGGGCCTTCTGCGGCGGGAAGCACAAAGATACAGGCGAGGTCGTCTGCGATTCGCTTCTGCAGCCGATGTCCGTAGGCTGCGTTGAAGAAAACCGTCTCGTCCTTACTATATTTTTGATTAACGCGGATTAGAATGGGAAGTATGTCTTTGGCTTGACCTATCACCTCAAGTTGACTATGATGGCTGAATAGCTTTTTTAACGAGTTCATTCGGGTGGGGATTAAGTGTATTCTGGTAACTAATATAGAGATTATTAGCAGAGTTTGCTAAAACTTCTTGTTAAAACACACCCTCCCTATATAAACGGAAATGGTGACGGGGAAGACTGGTCAGTCCATATTCCCCGCCCACTCCAAGTGATTGAATCTGTGGCTTTTCATATAGGCAGAGTCTTTTAGGACCCCGAATAATTTTTGTCTTCTCTAGTATACTTGCTGCAATTAAAATACCAAGGGTTATCTCGCGGTTTCTATAGTGCAGGAAGGGCTTTCTTTCCTCAAAACAATGGATGTCTTTCCTCACTGGGCGCTATTATCAACGGGGGGATGCGGGCATATTTTATGTGCGTCATTTGAAAAGCTTTTATCACCTTCAAAATTTTGTTATGCAAAAGAAGCACGACGGCACAGATATAAAACCGAAATCCAAAAGCGAAGATACGAATGCGAAGCCTCAGCCTGGGGCAAGCAGGATCGTCGGCAATGGCAGCGAGCCGGGCAATAAACCTGCACCGGCGACTTCGCATCGCGTACTGTCGGAGGACAGAACAAGATCGGAAGACTCGAGGATGGCGGAAGAAGACGACCCTTTATTGGATGAGAGAGACTTGGAAGAGAACAGATTAACAGGCGACCAGGACGATATTGAATGGGATCCCGACCTGGGTCACAGCCGGACGGAGTTGTAAGGTTTCATCGGATTTTAATTGGTTTAACAGCGGGTTAACTATGAAATAGTAGACCCGCTGTTTATATTTGTAGTGGCATCAGGACTTATAACCGCTAACCTTTACCAGTATATGAAAATACGCCTGGCCCAACCGAGCCTGCTCCTGCTGGGGCTTCTTGTCCTGCCCTTTTCATATTTGAATGCCCAGTCTCCTGCGCAGCAGTCTTCGCCGACGCAGCAACAGCTGCCCAAGCATTTAACTTCGGATTATCAACACGAACTGATCTTTATCGATCGGGCGCCGACGCTATTGCCCAGGCTTTACCAGGAAAAGAAATTCAACGAGATAAAGGGCTTCTTCTACAACTGGCGCGGGAGCTATCTTCCCTGCGATGAGCTGATCCTTGCGGGGGAAATATTGACGGCGATCGAGACCAATAGCTTTGATCAGTATATACAGCCTTGCGAATCGATCTACTTGCTGAACGCGTATGCCCGTGAGTTGAAGAAGGCCCGCTCGGCCGATCCATCCGCCTTTAAGTATTATATCAATGTCAATAGAATGGCTCCGCGTGTGATAAGGCCTGTCGACTACGACGCCTCGAAGCATGTGCGGGCTATCCTTCTCTTTCTGCAAAGCTGGGCGCAGGAGCTGATGTCTTCGCCGACTACGAGCCAGGAGGAGCTGGTCTTTTGCCGGGTTATTGCGGGGGTAACCGAAGATCCGGCGGCGGAGTACAAGCATCATCCGGAGGATTTTCCGAGGATTGCAAAGGCAGATGATGCCGGGAAGGCTCAGCAGGCTGCTTACTTTAATAAGGTCAGAGATGGAGAGGACGGCTTGTTTGCGATCTATTCAGGCGCTTGGGTTCCGACGGGGGCCCTGCGTAAGATGGGAACGTTTGCCAGTTTCGGGGCTTTGTTTGGATGGAGAAATAAGCTCAATGAAATAGATTGCAATTTTGCGGTTCAACCTGGGATCGGTTCTATCCATCCTTACTACTTTATACACGATGACAGCACTTACTTCAGTAACTATTTTGTAGGCTTCTACGCGACGCTGGATTACACGCGTTATTTCGTTCATCTCCGGCGTTTGGATCTTGGGTGTCTGGCGGGGATCGGCGTGGAGTCGATTACGACGCTTTCAACAGATGACGCGCCTACGATCAATTCGTTTTTATATGGGGGTGGTGTCCGGGTGAAATATTTTCCTTTTCATAAGCTGGGCTGTTTTGATCTGATCGCCCGGTATAACGTAATGAGATTGACGACGCATGGCGGGTCCGATTTCAGCGGCAATGCGTGGAGTCTGACGCTTGGTTTTTCTGTTAACTAAAATCTGACGGCTCATGAAAAAATCTTCAAGAATTCAGCTGGTGTTGGTGACTGCTCTGCTGGCGTCCTGCAGAACGGTGGTCCTTCCGGAAAGGCAGCAGCCCATCGATCCTTATATTCCGGACAGTGCGCTGACAAAGGCGCCGGCGGATACGGCAAGCCCGGATTGTGCCTGTCGCGGGGAGGAGGATTACCCGGTCTATGAACGTTACGTTTCGCCGTTGGATTTCTGGTACGAGAGCTTTGGGTATATATCTTACCCGCGGATGCGTTATTATATAGGGCATGTCAATGGACCGGGGCATATTGCTGTCCGCGGCGGGTTTGGAAAGAGTGCGTTTCATGTGTCGGCCTAAGGTGCGGCGCCGCGCTGAGCCGCAGCGCTCGCTTGGGCGCTTCGATGCGCGCGTGCGCCCGCTCAGCCGGATGCCTCCTCGGGTGCATGCATTCGCTCGGTCGGATGCCTCCGCTCAGCCGGATCACGCTGCTCGGCCTGATGCCACCCTCGGGTGCATGCATTCGCTCACTGCATTACCCGCTCTCGGCGTCGCCTCGTCGAACCAGATTGCCCGCTCTCGGTATTGCCTCTTCGAACCTGGTTGCCCGCTCGGCTGACTCGTCCCCGCTCAGTCGGGTCCGTCCGCTCGGTGCATGCATTCGCTCACTGCATTACCTGCTCCCGGCGTCGCCTCGTCGAACCAGATTGCCC
>JAATGQ010000056.1 GCA_015654595.1 Chitinophagales bacterium
GGTTTTTCCTTTGCGCTGACGATCATATAGGATTCATCCCTGGCCACAAAAAAATCGCAGTCAAACGCCGGGGTATTGATCGGGCCTTCAAGTTTTTCAATCGTCGTGTCCGTCGCCGACATCTTCAATTGACAGAAATCATAGGTGCTAAAGTCCCTTCGTTTACCCTGATGGGCATTGCTTCCGACATAGGCCACGCCGCTACTGGTTGGCATAAAGTCGTAGAGCCCATAGTCCTTTATTAAATAGATCGAAGGATCGGTCCAACCGCCGCCCGGCTTCCGGTGGATCTGCCAGACCCTGGAATGAAGGGTATCCCTCTCGCCACCCTCCAGATAAAGCGTCTGTCCGTCCATCGAGAAGGTGGGGGCATAATAGTGTTCGATCAGGATAAAAGGTCCGTTCCATTTCCCGCCCTCGTATTTGAAATAGCGGATCTTCTCGTTGACAGTGTTAAACCAGGAATTGTTGGTCGGATAATAGAACTCCTTCCCGTCATCAGAGAAGGCCACCCGGTCAAACGCAAAGGTGTCCTTCTGCGCCAGCAGGTCCAGCGCAAATATTTTTGGGGTGTCTGACGGAGGCTTCTGTCCAAGGTAGGCGTCGCGGCTGTTCCAGAGCGTCTTTTGAGCAGTCATAGGGAGCGCGAAGCAGAGGCTGATAAGTAAAAGATGAAGTTTACGCATAGTATAGGTATATATGCGCAAACCTAAGCCGGCCCGCAGACTACCGCTGTTCAAACGCGGTTCAAGTTTGTTCAACTCCGGTCACTCAGCCTTTATTATCTTTTTTCGACACCATTCTCTTTTAAAAATCGCCACACCTCTTTGTAGATCGCCGTCATTTCTTCCCCGTCAAAATTCCCATGTTTCTTTCCCTTCACCGTGAACAGGTAATTCTTCACTCCAAATTTATTCAGCTTATCATGGAGTATTGGCGCCTGTTCATACCAGGCAGCCTTATCCGAGTCGCCATGGATCGTGATCACCGGCGGAGACGATGCCGTAATATAGTTGATCGGCGAGCACAGGCGTAATATACTATCCGGATGCGGATCATTTTTAACTACCTCTTTCAAATGTGTCGAATCCCAATGTTTTGCAGCCAGCACAAGATCGGGTACCCCAAACCAGTTGATGATAGCCGCCACTTTCATCGGGCGATGGATCTGCCTGTACCCCTCCATGAACGACGAGTCAGCCGTCATTAAACCCGTCATCAGGGCGAGATGCCCACCGGCGGACTCGCCGGACACAACGATCTTTGTAGTATCGAATTTGTATTTATTCGCATTATCATAGATCCAGTTCAACGCCATCCGCGCATCACCGATCATCCCGGGAAGAGTGGCTTTGTTTATCAGCCGGTAGTCGGCCGTAACGACACACCAGCCCTTTTGGATATAGGGCATCAGGAAAAGAGACCGGGAGATCTTGTCACCGCTGTTCCATCCGCCGCCATGTAAGAACAGCAGAGTCGGTTTCCGGTTGTCGGAATATTTTACCCATGGCGGTTCGCCAAGACGTGTGAAGGGGACATAAACATCAAGCAACAGGCTAATGGAATCTATCTTGTTGTATTCTATATTTCCGATCACCTGGGTGTTGGAATACAGGGCGGCTACTTCATCGATGGGATCAGGTTTATCGCCACAGCCGGCAAGACTTAACAGGAGCGCGACGGCAAGGCTCAATAGCAGCGGGGTTAATAGTTTCCACCGACGTCTGAAATCGGATGGGTTCTCGCCTGCGATTTCCTTAAACAGCTTATTAAAGTAAGACAGACTGTCGATCCCCACGGCATAACAGGTCTCGCTCACATTATTATTCTGCATCAGCAGATTCTTTGCCCGTTCGATCCTATATTGATTAACAAACTCCGTAAAGGTCATATTCGTCTGCCGCCGGAAATACCGGCAAAAGGCGGGCGTGGTGAGGTTGACTTTCTGAGCGACCACATTGACATCGGGCTGGCGATGATATTCGGCATCGATATATTCATAAATGGCGCCCATCCTTATCTTATCCTTCAGAATAAAGTTCTTGCTGCCGAGGTCTTTATTCAGGATCGTCTTTTCATCCGAGTCTGCCAGGATATGGAAAATGTCTATCAGCTGTAGCAACTGCTCCAGGGATGACTGGCCTTGCAGCTGCCGCGGCGACGTCACCCCTTCCAACTGCCGCAGCTTCTTTGCCACTTCCAGTTTCGTCCTGCCATCAAAGGCGATACCATATTCCGCCGTCTTGAACAGCTTCGCGATGCCGGCAAACTCGGGGGTCAGCCCCAGGGCCGTGCCCATAAAGTCACACCTCAGCTGGATCACGATCTGGTGATAGTCGCTCCTCAGCCGGTAGTCGAAGTTGAGATGCGGCAGGTTGCTCCCGATAAAGACCAGGTCGCTCTGCGTATAAGTCGAAATATGCGTCCCGACATGCCGGATACCCGCATCCGCCTCTACATACACCAGTTCGAACTCCGGGTGGTAGTGCCATAAAAAGGTGTTTCTCAACCGCGGAGAGAAGAGCTTA
>JAATGQ010000092.1 GCA_015654595.1 Chitinophagales bacterium
GATAAGATAAGGGCAGGGTAAAACCCCGCGGCAAAACCCGTTAGCAGGAACAAGCCGGTAAAGGCCGCTACCAATGGCCAGTCAAACAAATATTCAAGGCTTAATTGTTTATTGTCCAGTTCATTGAACAGCGGTAACGTGACCCAGGCCAGCAGGGCTGCCAGTGCGAAGGAGAGAAAACAAAGTACGTAAGATTCTCCCAGGAACTGGCGTATCAGCCTTATCCGGCTGCTGCCAATCACTTTTCGCAAGCCGATCTCCTTGCTTCTTCGTAAGGATTGGGCGACCGTAAGATTGATAAAATTGATGCAGGCGATCAGCAGGATAAAGAAAGCAATGCCCGTCAGGATATAAGAATAAAGCGGCTTGCTTTCATCCTTGATGCTCCCCTCGTTCACCACCTGACTGTCCAGGTGCATTTGCAAAAAGGGCTGGAGTCCCCAGATGAACTTCCGATCAGTTCCTGATTGGGCCAACTCCGTTAGTTGTTCGCTGGCGTTTTCCTTATAAACAGCTTGCATTTTAGCGCTGACCGCATCCTGGTTGATATGAGGGTGCAGAAGCAAATAGGTGGAGTAGTTGAGCAAATGCCAGTAACCCTGGTCATTTTTACTCAGTGCTGCATAATAGTCGAATGGCAGCAGCATTTTGAACTTTATCGAAGAATTTTCCGGACATCTTTTGGCGATGCCGGAGACGACAAAGGTTTCAAATTTATTCTTTATTTCCAATTCCAGTGTTTTGCCCATGGCCTGGGTCGTACCAAAATACTTTTTAGCCATCTCCTCTGTCAATACGATATGGTGAGGATCGGACAAAACCTCCTCCGGATTCCCGGACAACAGTGGAAACGAGAAGACCTGGAAAAAATTCTTATCTACCCAAGTTCCCTTCTCATCAAAGCTTTCGCCTGCATTTCTCATGAGAAAATCCTGCTCATAGGTCCGCACAAAATCTTCTACTTCCGGAATCCCATTTTTGAAAGCAGGGCCTTGCACCGCACCAGCCTCGCCGTATCGGGTGTCCCGTCCATTTTTTTTGTCAATAACTTCACAGGTCACCCTGAATAGTCGGTCCCGTTTCTGCTGGAAGCGGTCAAAAGTCAGTTCGTCCTTGGTATATAGGAGAATGAGCAGACAGCAGGCTAGCCCGATGGACAGGCCCAAGACATGAATTACCGAGAAGAGTTTATTTCTTTGCAGGTTGCGCCAGGCTACCTTCAAATAGCTGTGGATCATAAACGGTTGATTATGCGTAATTTGCACATTGTTTTACTAAGCTTATGCCATTTTGCTAAGGAATTTAAAATCAATTGATTGATTGAAAGCCCATCTTCCAAACTGTCCGATCCCGATACATAGGCTGTACGGTTATTGAAGTAATTGACAAGATGTAGATCAGGTATTGTTTCAGAAACAACTATTGCAAGATTAAATTCTGACTTTTACACATTATGTCCGGCAAAGGAGTCTTTGCGGGGGTGGTCCAGCTGCAAAAAACAAGTGGTCCGCTTTTTTAGGGAAACATTTTATCGTCAGGTAATATTAATGACGGAAATTTAAATTCTAAACAGCATTTTTTATGGCAACTTTCGGTGAATTAAAGCCCAACACGTATTACCTTCTTCAGGTAGATGCAGAGTCGGATATCGAACTGGTATCTGTTATCCTTCTGACCAAAGAAACAGTATTGTTACGGAGCTATCTGCCGGCAACGGAAGACTTCTTCAAGTATCGCGGAGAATCCATCTTCAAATTGGTGGAAGAAGTAGATGAAGAACTTGCGCTGCAGCTGGAAAGCCTGTATCAGCAGACGACGACAGAAGAGTATACAGAAGAAGAGTACGAAGAGGAAGAGTAGTGGATGTCCGTTCCGGCACTTCGTCGCGGAGTGCCGGAACTTTTATACCTTAAAAGTTCCAGCAGATGACGGTCAGTACGATGATCGTCAATATGGCGTAAAGCCAATCCTTTTCCAGCACATAGCCGAAGATGGAAAAGAAGATCCGTGCGATCGGCGTTGCGATCAGCACCAGTAATCCCAGTTGAATAAGGGGTCTTCCTTCCCCACGTAATACGGCCTCCCACAGCGGCGAAAGCTCTCTCATCTTTTCCGGCTCTCCCCGGAACTCTTTATAGTTGGGTAGTTGATGACCATGCCGATAAATATAAAGCGAACCTCCCGCAATGACGATGATCGAAGAGATCAAAACCCCGTACCGGAGCAGTTGTCCGATGATGATCTCCAGATCCGTATCCTGTATCTTTTTTTTCAGCAGCGCCATTTGTTAGATTTTGTGTGTAAGGCCGTTGTACATCATTTCCAGTGCCAGGCCAAAGATGACGATCGCAAATAACATTTTGAGTTTCGAGACGCTGGTAGTCTTTAGCATCCTCGAACCGATAAAAGCGCCTACGAGCACTCCTAATACGACAGGCATCGATAAACCGGGATCGATATACCCTCTCTGAAGATAAATACCCGCGCTTGCGGCTGCTGTAACCCCGATCATAAAGTTGCTGGTCGTTGTAGATACTTTAAAGGGAATACGCATGATATTATCCATTGCGATCACTTTCAATGCGCCCGATCCAATACCCAGTAAACCCGATACGATACCCGCGATGATCATCATAAAGAATCCTCCAACGACATTTCTGACGGTATAAAACACGACACCCGCTGCCGTCGGGTAGCTGCTGTTCAACCGAAGAACCTGTGACAGCCGGCTCGCGTCTGTGGTGACGGCATGGTCCCCCCTTTTTACAAACGACATGGCTGCCGAAAGGATCAGGATGCCGCCAAACAATACCGCGATAAGAGAAGTATCCAGTTTGGTCGCCAGAAAGGCGCCTCCTATAGCGCCCATCGTCGTAGCCAGCTCCAGGAACATACCCAGCCGGATATTGGTGATGCCTTCTCTGACGTATGCTGCGGCAGCACCGGATGAAGTGGCGATCACGCTGATCAGCGAGGTGCCTATGGCATAGTGTATATCTACTTTGAAAACCAATGTCAGCAAGGGGATCAGAACAACGCCGCCGCCAAGACCGGTCAATGAACCCAGCAATCCCGCGGCGAGGGCGCCTGCAAACAAAATTAAAGTAAAGACAAGAATGGTCATCCCCAAAGCTACCCTAAATGAATAAAACGGCCAACCTGTAGGGCTGGCCGTTCATAATAATTAGCGCCGACAGGATCAATAGACTATTTGACGGCTGTTCCCTCTTTTATTTCGTCATTTGCATTGGCGATCACCTGTTCACCTGCTTGTACGTCGCCCAGGATCTCAATGGCATTGTTGCCTTCATTACCCGTCGTGACGTCCACCTTTTGTGTCCGTCCATTGCGTACGACGATGACATATTTGCGCTCTGTAGAAGTGACCACCGCAGAACGCGGAACGGCCAGAGGATGGGGATTGCCTTTAGACTTGAATAAAACATCGGCATACATACCAGGAGACAACGTATTGTCCTTGTTGTATACATCCAGCTCGACGCGTTCGCTGCGGTACTGGGCGCTGATGTTCATGGATTTTCTGGCGATATGCCCTGTCAGTCGTTTTCCCGGGTAGGCGCTTAAGAAAAAGGACAGCGTATCGTTGTTACGCAATGCAGCGGCGATATATTCAGGAATATCTACCTGCAGACGGAGGTGGTCGATCTCTTTCAGTTCCAGCATCGGTATACTCTTGGATTCGGCGCTGACCAGCGCTCCCGGATGAACGTTACGTTGTGTGATAATGCCGCTGAAAGGCGCCGTCACCTGCAGATAACCCATCATCGTCTGTTGCATCTGCCAGTTGGCTTTCTCCGAATTGCTCAGCGCGCTGTCGGCTTCGGTCCTGGCTTTTGCCGTTGCCAGGTCCATTGGCGAGATAGCGCCGGGGGTGCGGGCGGCCTGCTTTAGCCTTTCATAATTCTCCCGACTGATCGTATAGTCGGCCATCGCACGAGCATAGCGCTCCTTTGCCTGCATGGACGCCTGTTGTAATTCCGGCGCTTCCAGCACCATCAACAGCTGTCCCGTCCTGACGGGGGAGCCGATATCCACCAGTACCATTTTTACATACCCATTGACCTTGGGGAAGATGCTGACCTCCTGGTAAGCAGCCAGCTGGGCCGGCAGTTTCATCGTTTGCTCGACAGGCTGCTGCAGCGCCGTTGCGAGTTGGAAATGAGGGACGGGAGCGCCTGCTTCCGGTTTCTTTTTTTCTACTGCGTTATTGTCCGAACAACCCGTTGCCCAAACAGCGCATACGATCAAACATATTATCGAATAGACTTTATTTATTCCGCTGGGTTTCATATTGATTCATTTTCAGGTAATAAAGAGGGAGATGTATACGTAGAGCGCTGCTGCATCCAGCCATAGACCAGCGGGATGATAAACAGCGAGGCGATAGTGGAAACTGCCAGACCGCCAATGACCGCACGGCCAAGAGGGGCCGACTGATCGCCAGCTTCGCCCAGCCCGCTGGCCATCGGGATCATACCCACGATCATCGCAAGGCTGGTCATCATGATCGGACGTAACCGAAGACCGGCCGCTGCGACCGCGGCCTTCAATGGATCTTTGTATTCCAGCCTCAGCTGCTCTGCATTCGTCACGATCAGAACGGCGTTGGATACCGATACGCCGGTTGACATGATCAATCCCATATAAGACTGCAGGTTGATCGTCGATCCCGTCATCATCAGGAAAAACATAGAGCCAAGCAGTACCGCCGGAATAGTTGACAACACCGTCAACGAAAGTCCAAAGGACTGGAAGTTGGCTGCCAGCAGCAGGAAGATGACGATGATAGCCGCGAGCAATCCCGTTTGCAGAGAATCCAGCGTTTCCACCAGCAGTTGTGACATCCCCCTGATCTGTGCGACAAGACCCGTAGGCGGGGCGCCCATCGCATCGAGGGCTTTTTGGATAGCCGCGGTTGCAGAAGCCAGATCCTTCTTATAGACGTTGGCGCTTACCGTTACATATCTTCTCGGACCGCTGCGATCGTATTCTCCCGGCAGCGTATCTACTTTCAGCGTGGCGACATCCTCCAGTACCGGTCTTGTCTGACCCTTGACCAGCGGCACAGAACGCAGCTGCTCCAGCGAATTCATGATATACTCCGGTACCTGTACCTGGCTTTGATATGTATAAGCCGAATTTTCATCCAGCCACAGGTTCTTGTCGGTATAACGGCTTGAGGAAGTGACATCGGTGATACTCCTCGATACATTGTCGATCGTCAGCCCCATCAACGCAAGCCTGTTACGGTCAATGCTGATATCCACGGTAGGGTAGTTCAGCGGCTGCGCAATCTGTACATCCCGGAGGAAGGGAATGCTTTGCAACTTTGCCAGCAGCGCCGTTGAATACGTCTTTATGTCTCCCATATTCTTTCCGGCCACCCGCACTTCGATCGGGGTATTGGCGCCCTGGGCCATGATCTTCTCTGTCAGTTCGATCGGTTCAAAGGATGTCCGCAGACCCGGATACGCTGCCGCAATGTTCTTGCGCAGCTCTTCTTTCAGGTCCTCGATCTTTACCTTATAATCCTCATCCAGGTTGATCTGGATAACCGACTCGTGCGTGCCGCTGTTGAACACATAGAGGTTGCTGCTTCCGAAATTGGAAGGCACCAGCCCCACAAATGCGGAAGAGATGGCGACGTGGTGATCGACGGTCGAATCGATGATATGCAACACGCCCTGTGTCGTAATTTCCGTCACTTCCAACCTGGTTCCATCCGGTTCCCTGAGCCGCAGCTGCAACTGACCCGTATTCGTCT
Organism: Chitinophagales bacterium; assembly: GCA_015654595.1. GTDB lineage: Bacteria > Bacteroidota > Bacteroidia > Chitinophagales > Chitinophagaceae > Puia. The sequence goes on from JAATGQ010000092.1 coordinate 5,786, forward strand.
TGGGAAGCAGATCCTTGCCGATCCACAGATAACAGCCGATGGCTGCCCCTAGCGCGAAGACGATATAGATGGATACGATCAGCTTCCGGTAAGCCATCCATTTGATCAGCCTTGACATCAGTGCTGCTTTCATCTTTGGAAACAAACCCGTTTCTGCGTGATGCGTGCTGTTGCCATGCCCCGTCAATTCTTTATGGGTAATGGCTTCGTGGTGAGCCGCCTCGCTGCGTCCTACCCTGTTCATCTCGTCGATCTCGGCGACGGTCATTTCGCCCGGCGTTATACCCGCGTCAGCTGGGGTGCCATGATGATGACCCTGATACATTTCCGCCTTAAGAAGCCAAACGGATATGACAGGCACCAGCGTCTGCGACGAAAGATAACTGACGATCATCGCAAAACCGATAGACAGCGACAAGGGCAGGAACATCGCCCGGGGCACCCCCGTCATCGCAAAGGAAGGTGCAAACACTGCGAGGATACACAGCAGGATCAGCAGCTTTGGAAAGGAGATCTCCAGACAGGCATCCAAAACCGCCTGTCGTTTCGTCTTGCCCATTTCCAGATGCTGGTGCACATTCTCGATCGTCACCGTCGCTTCATCCACAAGGATACCGATGGCCAGCGCAAGACCGCTCAGCGTCATGATATTGATCGTCTGTCCCGCCAGTTTTAACAGAAAAACGGCGATCATCACAGAGACCGGAATGGTGATGATGACTACCAGGCTGCTCCGCCAGTCCCTTAAGAACAACAACACCATCAGACCCGTCAGCACCGCCCCGATGATCCCTTCCGAAAGAAGACTCTTTGCCGAGTTGATCACGAATACCGACTGGTCGAACTCATAGCTGATATAGACGTCATCGGGCAGCAGACTCTTCATCTCGGGAAGCTTTTTCCGCAGCGCCTGTACGACTTCCCAGGTGGAAGCGTCCGCGGTCTTTACCACCGGGATATAGACCGAGCGTTTGCCATTGACCAGCGCATAGTCGACCGTAATATCGGCGCCGTCGACCACATTGGCCACGTCTTTTACATAGACCGAGGTGGTTCCATTGCTCTTGATCGGAATGTCCGCAAAATGCGAAACCTTGGATTCAAGAGAGTTGATGGACGTTATAAACATCGTGCTGTCCACACGAAGGTTACCCGAAGGGGTCATCGCATTGTTCCTGACGATGGCTTCCACCACTTCGTCGGAGGAGAGATTGAACATCCGCAGCTTTTCCGGATTGACGTTGATCAGTACGGAGCGTGCATTCGCGCCGAAGGGCGGCGGAGCCGAAAGACCAGGTACTGACGCAAACAGCGGACGAACCCTCGTCAATGCCAGATCAAAAATATCTTTCAACGCCCTTGTCTTACTGCTAAAGACCAGTTCTCCGACGGGAAGCGACGACGCGTCGAACCGGATAACCTGGGGCGGGAGCGCACCAGGAGGGAAGAAGGCCATCGTTCGATTGACCTGCAGGGCCAGCTGGGCAGAAGCTTCCGCCATATCCGTGCCTTCGTAAAAGGTCAGCTTGATCAAGGACAGACCCTGTATATTTTTACTTTCGATATTTTTTACGCCGTTGATATAGAGGAACTGATCCTGCATCCTCGTGGCGAAGAACCCTTCCATCTGTTTGGCTGACATACCTCCATACTGTTCGATGACATAGATAGTGGGAGCGTTCAGCTTTGGAAAAATATCGATGGAAATGGTCCGGAGTGCGACCACCGAAAACAATAGAAAGCCCATGAATATTACCAGGATGGTAATAGGCCTTCGTAACGCTATAGGTATCATGAGCGGGTTTTATTTGATAATTTGAATGTACTGATTGAGACTGCCGTCAGCGGCGGCTTTGTCCAGACCCGAGAGCAGCCAGTCGCTGACCGTCTCTACATAATTCGTTTGAGAGCGGTACAGCACAAAGCTGGCGTTGGTCAGATCGACGAGGTTGATAATGCCGGCCCTGTATTGCGCTGTTTTTTGATTGTAGGCATCATCAGAAGACCGGATCTGGATGGGAATTTCAGCGAGGTTCATCATTGCCGTCCTCATTCCTTCATCCGCCTTATTGCCGACATTGCGAAGCGAGAGCTGTTGCTGCTGCTGTTGGTATTCGCTGGCCATCATATCCTGGTGGAGGATGGCTTCTTTGTCGCGGCGGTGTACCAGGTTGAAGAGGTTATACTGAAAAGTGAGTCCAGCAAGATAATTGTAGCGTTGATATCCCCATCCGACGGGGACAGATTTGTAATTGTCCTGGTAGTCGATGCTTGATCCGCGGGCCCAGGTGACACCGGTGAGCAGGATCTTGGGCAGGTAGCTTTTTTTTACCAGGTCTTCCCGCTGCTGGTAGAGCTGTTTTTCCTTTGTATAATAATCCAGAAGCGGGTTGAGCGCGGCAGCGCTGTCGGAAGGCGAAGCCAAGGGGCCAAACGCCGATCCGGTCGCTATCTGCGATCCCGGGCCTATCCCCGGGCCAGTCGATGAGCCTGGGCCGGCGCCTGCTGCTGAGCCCGAACCAGACCAGTTGCTTCCGGTGTTTACCGTGTCGATCCGGATCTGATCGGCGGAGATACCGGTCAAAAAGCTCATCTGCTGCAAGAGCTGGCGGATACTGCCATTCGTCTTGTTATAGATCGTCCGGGACTCTGACAGTTCGGCCATAGCAAGGGCCGAGTCCGCGCCGGGTTTGATCCCACTTTGTGTTACCGCCTGGATCACCGTATACAACTGCTTATAGCGCTCTACGTTTTGCGAGTCGATCCCCAACTGGTATTCACTTTTTCTCAAAAGGAGGTATAGCTTTCCGATCTGCCATTTCAAAAGGTAAACTTCGCGTTCGAGGTCTGCCTGGCTGAGACCGACGCCTGCCTGCGCATTGCGGACCGTTGCTTTCCTGAGACCGAAGTTTACCAATTCATATTCATTGAACAGAAAAGCCATATTGCCGCCTGCTGCCTGTGAATTATTTGTGGAACTGATCCCGCTGGATACAGATGGAATGATGCCAAAAGAATAATAGGCGCCGGGGAGTGCGTTGTCAGAGCCAACAGAGACCTCATCTCCGATGGCGGAGGTAGGTAGAAACGTATGCCGGGCATCCCGGACTCCTGCCTGGGCTGCGGCGAGCTCTGCCTTTTTCTGAAGGAGTAAGGGCAGATGACGCTGCGCTGAATCGATCAACTCCGGTAGGGAGCGAGTGGATGGTTGAGCCAATAAAGTAAGCGAAGGCAGCTGTAAAAGGGCAATACAGCAAACCCATAGCAACTTTCTGGAACAGAAAGTGACCATTATGATATGTTTAAAATGAAAAATGTTGTTGCTGAAAAGATCAGGCAACAACAGGAGGGCCCCTTAGCGGATAGTGGAGGACTTGAATGGAAGACAGCGGAAGATCACGATAACGGCCAAGTACCCTGGGAATGATCCGGCATTCCGGTGTTCTTACAACAAAGACCGGACAGGGTTCGATGTCTGTCTTGAAAAAGCGTTTGTTGAGCCGGATACTACGGGAAGACCTGGGCGACGGGGCGCGGAGAAACTGTTGGTGCCCACCCGTCTGTTTGACCATGGAGGTATAGGCCATGGTCGCCTTGACATTCAGCTGTCCTTCAAAATTGTAGAAGGATTGTATGGAAAAGAATACCCCGTATACCGATAGTAGAAAGGTATAAAACAGGAATTTATGTATTCTATCTCTCATAATACTGTAGAATAAAGGTAGGAAGAAAAAGGCAGGATGTCAGCTCATTGGATAAAAATGCCGTTAAAGAAAGGAATGGACGCCCCAATATACCAGGGCTGCCAGCAGAGCGCTTACGGGTATCGTCAGTACCCAGGCCCAGACCAGGTTGATGGTCACTCCCCATCTTACCGCGGACATTCTTTTGGTTGCCCCGACGCCTACGATCGCCCCGGTGATGGTATGGGTAGTGCTGACCGGGATGCCCAGGGACTGGGTCAGAAAAAGCGTGATGGCGCCGGCTGTTTCCGCGCAGACCCCTTCCAGCGGACTGACCTTGGTGATACGACTGCCCATCGTCTTTACGATCCGCCAGCCGCCGCTCATCGTGCCCAGCGCGATGGCGGAAAAACAGGCGATAGGCACCCAGGTCGGGATCTCCGAAATACTGTCCATATCCCCATGTGCAACCAGCGCCGCCGCGATGATGCCCAGTACCTTTTGTGCGTCATTGCCGCCATGCCCGAGACTCAGCAGGGCCGACGAAAGCAGCTGCAGCCGGCGGAACCAGCCTTCTGCCCTGTAGGGGTTGCTCCGTTGGAAAAGATTCACGATCAGGATCGTGATCACCAGTGCAACAAACATCCCGATCAGGGGCGCCAGGATGATAAAAAAGAAAGTGGGAATGACGCTGCTGTAGTCGATAACGTTCTTTCCTCCGACCATCCAGCCGCCGGCATGGGCAAGGGCTGCGCCGACAAAGCCTCCCAGCAGCGTATGAGAAGAAGAGGACGGGATCCCAAACCACCAGGTCAGCAGGTTCCAGATGATAGCGGCGATCAGACCCGAAAAGATGACCGGCAGCGTAATAAAATCCTTATTGACAAAATGAGTGATCGTATTGCCGATCTTGAACTCTCCGATAAAATACTTGAAGATAAAAAAGGCGGCAAAGTTGAAGATAGCGGCCCACAAAACTGCCTGGAAAGGAGTCAGCACCTTTGTCGACACGATCGTCGCGATAGAGATAGCCGCGTCGTGAAAACCATTGATGTAATCAAACAATAAAGCCAGCGCAATGATAGTGAGCAATAGGGCCATGGGTGAATGAGATTCCGGAAAGAGGCCGGCTTTTAAGCATATTTAATAATAATCGATTCGATCACGTTCGTGGCGTCCTCGCATTTGTCCGTCACGACTTCCATCACCTGGTAGATATCCCGTTTTTTGATGACTTCCTTGGCGTCGGGTTCAGTTTCAAAAAGCCGTTCGATACTCATATCGAAGATGTCGTCCGCCTGATTTTCGATGCTGTTGACGCGAACCAGTGCGTCGGTGATCGTGCGCATATGCCGCATGTTACGCAGTTCTTTTACTGCAGCCCTGATCTGTATCGTTCCCTGCGCGATCAGATCCGCCATCTTTTGTATGCCCGGGTCATCGGGGTTGACTTTATAAAAGTTGATCTTCTTACCGGCAGCATATATATAGTCACAGATATCGTCCAGCGCGCTGGCAAGATAGTGGATGTCTTCCCGGTCAAAAGGCGTGATGAAGTTCCGGCCCAGTTCGGTAAAAATGCGATGTGTGAATTCGTCGTTCACGTGTTCCTGGGACTCCAGCTGGGAGATCAACGCGGCTCGTTTGTCAAAGTCCGGTTCACTGACCACTTCTTTCAGCAGTTCGCCCATCCGGGCAACACTATCCGCGACTTCCTCGAACAAAGAATAGAAGACCTTGTCCTTCGGCATAAACAACTGAACAAACGCATTAATACCCTTCATCTTCATATCGTGATTTCTTTTGGGTGAGCAAAATAAATCGAATGTCAGTGGCAAAACAGTGAACAATGGATTTGGTAATAATTTCTTAACATTAACGTAATGTGGGAATTGCCAACTTTACGCTGAAAACCCACATTTCCGGCGAGTGTTAACATTAAGGTAATGTTGGCGTAACATTCGGGTCATTCCTTAACAATTGTTTTGCATAAAATTTAAACGAACAACAGGTCCGCTAAATCCACTTAAATTAACGAACCAAGACTTTTTATGAAACGTAATTCTGCAAAACAACTTCTCTTTATCGCTTTCCTCCTAACTCTGACTGCTACTACCCAGGCTCAATATCTGTGGAACAGTGATTCCGCTTTTAAAGCTGGCGCAGCCAATTCAGGACGTATCTGGGGCTATGTATTTGGTGATCTGTATTGGAAAAGCCACGCTGACTCTGCAAGCCGCGGCGGCAACAACCAGTACACGGGTATTCCTAAAAATCGTTCCGCATTTCAGTTCCGTCGTATCTACCTGGGTTATGACTACAACATCACCAACAAATTCTCTGCCGAGTTGCTGTTGGCTGCTGAAGACAACTTCCCTACGGGTAATCCTACTTCCAACACATCCGTTACCAATGGCACCAACTCCAACGCTGGTGATTTGACTGCTGATGGCAAGCTGACTTTCTACATCAAGCTGGCTAACATCCGCTGGAAGAATATCTGGAAAGGAACTGACCTGGTTGTAGGTGAAGTTGCAACTCCTGCTTTCCCTGGTTTGACCGAAAGGATCTGGGCTTACCGCTCAATCGAAAGAACGATCTCTGATATCCGCCGCACTCCTTCTTATGATCTGGGTGCTGCTTTGCAGGGAAAATTCGACGCAAAGGGCAACTACGGTTACAACCTGATGGTTGGCAATGGTTCCAGCGCAAAGCCTGAGGCTGATAACTTCAAATGGTTCTATGGCGACGTTTGGGCTATGTTCTTCGACAAGAGACTGGTATTGGACCTGTATGGCGACTACGAAAGACTGAACTGGGTTCCTGGCTACCACCACAGCCGTCAGATGGTTAAGGGCTATATTGCTTACAACACTCCTGGTCTGACCGTAGGTGTTGAAGGTTATATCAACAACTTCCAGAAGGAAAATATCGCTACCAACAAGGTTACAGGTATCACGGATACAGTCAACTCGACTGCAAAGGGTATTTCTATGTACGTTCACGGTAACATCATCCCCAACACCCTTCGATTCTTCGCCCGCTACGACATCACCAACCCGAGCAACAACGTAAACTATAACGTTTACAGCAAGATCTCCGGTATCACGGCTAACTATAACGATGTTAACACGAAGGAAGCATTCGGTACTGCAGGTCTGGACTTCACTCCTGCAAAAAATGTTCACTTTATGCCGAACATCTGGTACAACCGTTACATGGGCCAACAGCCTGCTGCTGTCAGCGGCTCTAAGCTGAAGAGCGATTACGATCTGGTATATCGTATGACGTTCTACTTTGTATTCGGAAAATAATAATATAAACTTGCTTGCGGCTCGTCCGCGAGCAAGTCATATAAAGAGTTTTTTCTTAACTACCACAAGTTTTAACAAATGAAATTCAATTCTTTCAAATTCAAGAGCGTCCTGGTTGCAGGTACATTTTTTGCCATGCTGAGCCTGGTATCCTGCGGCGGCGGCGGTGGAAGCACGTCCGGTTCCGACAGCACTTCCAATAGCGGTGATGACAATACGCTCATCGGTGCGGGCAGCTCTTTCGACAACCCCCTGTTCTCTAAGCAATTTTCCGAATACAATAAGGCTAACGGCCAGAAAGTTAACTACCAATCCGTAGGTTCTGGCGCTGGTATTTCTCAGCTGACGAACAAGACTGTAGACTTCGGCGCTTCTGACGCTCCGATGAATGGCAAACAGGACTCCGCCCTGTCTGCTCCTGCTATCCACATTCCTGTTACGGCTGGCGCTGTGGTACTGAGCTACAACCTGCCTGAAGTAAAAGATACGCTGCAGTTGTCTCCTGAGGTTCTGGCTGATATCTTCCTGGGTAAGATCACAAAGTGGAACGACGCAAAGATCGCCGCTGTCAATAAGAATGTAAAGCTCCCTGCTACGACTATCGTTATCGCTCACCGTTCTGACGGCAGCGGTACTTCCAACATTTTCACTACCTACCTGTCTAAGGTTAGCGACGAGTGGAGCACAAAGGTTGGTAAAGGTTCTTCTGTCAACTGGCCTGTAGGTCTTGGTGGTAAAGGTAACGAAGGTGTTGCCGGTCTGGTTAAGCAGACACCTGGCGCTATCGGCTACATCGAGCTGGCATATGCCATCCAGAACAGCATGCCCTACGCTAAGGTACAGAACAAGGCTGGTAATTTCATTACTCCCAGCATCGCCAGCGTAACAGCCGCTGCTAACATCCAGATCCCTGCCGACACAAAGGTTTCTCTGACCAACACAGAAGCTGCTGATGGCTATCCCATCTCTGGTTTCTCCTGGATTATCATCTACAAAGAGCAGAAGTACAACGGCCGTAGCCTTGACCGTGCCACGAAGCTGCTGAAGCTGATCTCCTGGATGATCCATGACGGTCAGCAGTTCAGCTCTGCTCTGAACTATGCTCCGCTGTCTCCCGCTGCTGTAAGCGCAGGCGACGCGATCCTCAAATCCGCTACCTACGACGGCAAGCCGATTTTACAGTAATTGAACGAACCGATTAATATGGATGCATCTGTAGAGAAAGATATGATTACCCGCAGCGAGCCGCTGCGGGTAATTAATTCTTCACCCGGAGCAATTTCGAAAGCAAAAGCAAGGACTAAAAGGTCCTGGCGTCAGATCAGAACAGAAAGCGTTTTTAAGCGCACCCTGACGATCATGGGTTTGGTCATGATCATTCTCGTGTTAGGGATCCTGCTGACCCTTATTGTCCAGTCGCTGCCTTCCATCAAGTCCCTTGGAATAAAGTATTTGTGGAGCAAAGTATGGGATCCTGTCCAGGATATTTACGGGGCATGGCCCTTTCTGCTTGGTACGCTCCTTAGCAGCTTCCTCGCTCTGATCATCTCTATCCCTTTCTCCGTCTCGATTGCCATCTTCCTGGGTGAATACCATCCAAAAGGCTGGCTGCCTAACTTCTTAAAGAATGCCGTCGAGCTGATCGCGGCTATCCCTTCGGTCATCTTTGGTTTCTGGGGTCTGGCAGTGCTCGTTCCGATGGTTCGTATACTGGAGATCCACCTTGGCGTTGAGCCGATCGGGGTTGGCATTTTCAGTTCCTCGCTGATCCTGTCGATCATGATCATTCCTTATGCTGCTTCGCTCGGACGCAGCATGATCACGATGGTACCATCGCATCTCAAAGAGGCCGCTTATGGTCTGGGCGCCACCCGCTGGGAAGTGATCCGCAGCGTGGTACTGCCTTATACACGGTCCGGTCTCTTCGCAGGTATCCTGCTGTCTTTGGGCCGTGCTCTTGGTGAAACGATGGCCGTTACGATGGTTATCGGAAATACCAGCCTTATCCCCAAAAATATATTTGCGCCGGGAAATACCATGGCCAGCGTTATCGCCAACGAATTTACCGAGGCGGATAAGCCTGTCTATGTCTCCGCGCTGATCGAACTGGGTCTGGTGCTATTCCTCGTTACTGTCGTGATCAATATCATCGGCAAGAAAATTATTGACCGCTTCACCAACGACTAATTTATGGAAATCAGAAGTGTAAAATACAGACTGGGGAAAAGCTATGGGTTTCAGGCGTTGGTTTATATTTTAGCCTTTGCCTGCGTAATCCCCCTGCTTGCTATCCTCTTTTATATCATCAAAGCCGGCGTCACCAAGATCAACTGGCACTTCCTGGTCAACGTTCCCAAACCAGTGGGCGAGACGGGCGGAGGTATCGCCAATGCCCTGTTAGGAAGTATCCTGATCATCATTGTGGCTGCGATCATCGCTATTCCGATAGGAATTATGGCCGGCATCTATCTGGCGGAAAACAGAAAAGGCAGACTCGCCTACTGGTGTCGTCTGTCAACGGATATCCTGCAGGGTGTGCCTTCGATCGTCATCGGTATCGTTGCCTATTTCTGGCTGGTTAAACCGCTTGGCGGGTTCTCCGGTTTTTCGGGCAGCGTGGCCCTCGCTATCATGATGCTGCCGATCGTAGTCAGGTCTACCGAGGAAACGCTCAAGCTGCTGCCGGATTCTTTAAAAGAAGCTGCACTGGCGCTTGGTATGCCTTTCCACCGGGTTATCTTCAAAGTCATCGTACCCGTTGGCTTTAGCGGTATCCTTTCCGGTGTGATGCTTTCTATCGCCCGTATCACCGGCGAAACTGCGCCGCTACTGTTCACGGCTTTCGGGAACCCCTATTTGTCGTACAAAATGACCAAACCGATGCAGAGCCTTCCCCTGCTGATCTTCAACTACGCGACCAGTCCCTATAACGACTGGCACGATCTGGCCTGGGGCGCCTCGCTGATCCTGTTGGTATGGGTCTTATTCCTAAACATCTTCACCAAGATCATTACAAGAAAATGGAAAGTACAGTTATAAAGAGCAGGAATTTTAATGCTTCGTTTGGTGCCAATCACGTCGTAAAGAACGTAAACATAGATATCCCCCGCAACCATGTCGTCGCTGTGATGGGTCCTTCCGGCTGTGGAAAAACAACCTACCTGCGTTGTATCAACCGCATGCACGAGCTCATCCCGGGCGCCACTTGCAGTGGTGAAATGACGCTCAACAACGAAGATATCTACCAGATGCACCCCATCTTCGTCCGCCTGAAGATCGGCATGGTATTCCAGCGCCCGAACCCATTCCCCAACCTCAGTATCTATGACAATGTCATTGC
>JAATGQ010000021.1 GCA_015654595.1 Chitinophagales bacterium
GACGCCCAACGAGGACTCGGTCGCCCCCGTCAACCGCTTCCTCGAAGGCGATATGCATCACCTGATCAATACCTTCCGCTAGAAGACACCCGCCGGCCCGGCGGCGGCGACCGGAACCCACCCGCCAGTGGCAGCGCCGACCCCCGCTGCGTCCGCCCCTGCTGCCCGTCCCATGGCCCACGCTTAAAAAACAGTCTGCTCCCGGTGCCTTCACCCGCCCGCACGCCGGAATGATTGCTCTTCCCCTCATCCGATGCCGTCATGTGACGATTTGGAGCTATCTTTGTTTTATGATAGCGATCGATAACGTCCTGGTAAGTGATGATGTAATAACGGAGCAATTCGTATGCGACCTTCTCAAATGCAAAGGCGGCTGCTGCGAAGACGGCGATGCCGGCGCCCCGCTGGAAGACGAGGAGATGGACCACATCAACAATTTCTATGAGATTGTAAAGCCCTACCTTACTCCAGAGGGGATAAAAGAAATAGAGTCCCGCGGGCGTTATATGTTCGACCGCCAGTTTGGCTGGGTCACGCCGACCATCGGAGGTAAGATGTGCGCTTATGGATTCAAGGATGAAAAGGGCATTATCAAATGCGGTTTTGAAGCCGCCTGGTACGACGGCAAGACCACGTGGAAGAAACCCATCAGCTGCCATCTCTATCCGATAAAGACCGATTCGACGGAGGAAGGCGAGATCGTTAACTATGAACCACGCCAGACCCTTTGCCGCCCCGGTTGCGTCAATGGTAAAAAGCTAAAGGTTCCGGTCTATGTTTTTTTGAAAGAAGCGCTCATCCGTAAATACGGCGAAGACTTTTATTCAGCACTCGAAGAAGTAGCTGGCAGCTTTTTTGCTAAAAAATAAAAGGATCAATGCAGGTCCTTCACTAAATAACCAACAGTGACAGATACGGCAGCAAGTTTTATCGCACGCAGCACCGTTAAGGCCGAAGACCTTGACCATCGCAAGAAGATCAATTTCAACATTGGTCGCTATAATGCAGCTGTCCCTATCGGAAAACAACAATTCTCCGACCTCAACCTTGCCCGCGAAAGAGCAAAGAACCTCAAATGGCGCGCCCTCGAAACGCTCGACCAGCGGCTCGAAGAATTTGAAGCCATCTTCACGCAACGCGGAGGCCGTGTGATCTGGGCCGAAAATACGGAACAGGCGCTCGCCGAGATCCTGGCCATCTGCAAAGAAAGATCCTGCAAAACGATCGTCAAGAGTAAAAGCATGGTCACTGAGGAAATAAAGCTCAACTACTTCCTCGAAGAGAATGGCATCGAAAGCGTCGAGACGGACCTCGGAGAATATATACAACAGCTGGATGAGGAACCGCCTTATCATATCGTTACTCCGGCAATGCACAAGTCAAAGGAAGACGTGGCAAAGCTCTTCTACGAAAAGCTCAACACCCGTCCTAACCTTACCCCCGAACAGCTGACACTCGTAGCACGGGAGAAACTGCGCAAGAAATACGTACAGGCGGAGATAGGGATCACGGGCGCCAACTTCCTTATCGCAGACATCGGCGGCATCGCAGTAACAGAAAACGAAGGCAACGCACGTCTCAGCGCCTCCTTCCCGAAAACGCATATCGCGATCGTCGGCATCGAGAAGGTTATCCCAACGATGACCGACCTGGGCCTTTTCTGGCCCCTGCTTGCGACTTATGGCACAGGCCAGCGCGTTACTTCCTATAACACCATCATCAATGGCCCGCGCCAGGCTGGCGAAGTTGACGGCCCGGACGAGATGATCGTCATTCTGCTCGACAACGGACGAACCAATATCCTCGCCAATCCCAAGACACGGGAAAGTCTTTATTGCATCCGCTGCGGCGCCTGTCTCAACGCATGCCCCATCTATAAGAACATTGGAGGTCATAGCTACAGCACCACCTATAGCGGCCCCATCGGCTCGGTGATCACCCCCCATCTCAAAGACATGGGCGAATGGAAACACCTGAGCTACGCGTCTTCCCTCTGCGGCAACTGTACCGAAGTCTGCTCGGTGAAGATCAACCTTCACGAACTATTGCTCGAAAACCGTTACGAAGCCGTGGAAGAAGGCTATGCAGGTCTGGGTGAAAAGCTCGCCTGGCAGGTCTGGAAAAAGGCAAGTCTCAGCCGCTCCATGATGAATATGGGCGGCCCAAAAATAAAGAACTGGATAGTCAATAAAGCCTTCAAAGCCTGGACCGCACACCGCGACGAGCTGAAGTTTGCCCCACGCACCTTCAACCAGCAATGGAAAGAAGAACGTGGCGAAAAGACTGCCGGCCGATGATCGGACCCTATGTTGATCTATAGTCCCCATATTACGCCCAGGCTGCGCTATACCATCGATTTTTTCAGCAAGGAATTATTCGACAGCCCCCTGCTGCTTACACAAGACCTTGACCAGTTCCGGGCGACCATCGGTCCGCGTATCAATTACAGCGAAATCGCCATCCCCGGCGCTTTTCAGGTCCGACCGTCCGGGCTGCTGTTTGCCACAGGCATTAGCCCCCAGACCATCGAGTGCTTCCGCTTCAACAATACCGCCAGTCAGTCCGGGCTATCCATGACCCCGGGCGCGCCTCACTCTGCCAACCGGCTTATCGCATTCTTCCCGACGGGCGGAGACTTCCCCTTCGATATCTTTTCTGCCGCCTTCTATCTGCTCAGCCGGTACGAAGAATACCTGCCGCACGAAAAGGATATGTATGGCCGCTATGCCCACACCAACTCATTAGCCTTTAAAGAAGGATTTCTCGATACGCCGCTGATCAATTTCTGGCTGCAGGAACTGAAGACAGCACTCTGGGCAGTATACCCGGAGCTTTCATTCCGTTATACGCCCTTTAAATTTATTCCGACCTATGATATCGACGTGGCCTACTCGTACCGGCACAAGGGGTGGAAACGCAATCTGGGCGGGGGAATGAAAGAATTGATAAAAGGGCAATGGGCTGCGTTGAAGCAGCGCATCGACGTGCTGGCCGGCAAAAAGCCCGATCCCTTTGACGCCTACGAATGGCTTGATTCCCTACACCTTTACTGCAGGATGAAACCTTACTACTTCTTTCTTGCTGCGGCGCATTCGAAGGGTGTAGACAAAAACATCCCGCCCTCGGGCAAGGGCCTGCAGGAGCTTGTTCAATACCATGCCGGGGGTTATCGGGTTGGTATCCACCCTTCCTGGCAGAGCGGCGATGACGAACAGCTGCTAAGGGAAGAGCTCGAATGGATGGAGACGATGACGGAAAAAACCATCACGCGCAGCCGCCAGCACTATATCCGCTTTACGCTTCCCGGGACGTTCCGGCGTCTGCAGAAATACGGCATCGATCAGGAATTTTCGATGGGCTATGGTTCTATCAACGGGTTCCGCGCTTCCGTGGCTTCCTCTTTTTACTGGTATGACCTGGAAAAAGAAAAGGAAACAAACCTTCGGCTGTTTCCTTTCTGTTTTATGGATGCAAACTCTTTTTACGAACAGGGAGATACTCCGGCTGAAGCCATGACGCAGCTGATGCATTACTATCGTCAGATCCGCAGGGTCAATGGGCTCATGGTCACCATCTGGCATAACTCATTCCTTGGTTCTGACAACGCCTTTCCCGGTTGGAGGAAGGTTTATGAGGTCTTTCTCAAAGAAGAGATCTATTGGGGGGCTTAGCACCAGGAGCGTGATCACCGCAGCCACCACGTTCGTCACACTGCCGCCCAGCGCAATCACCCTCGCCGCCCATCGCAAACATCCTTGCTGACCATAGCAATCACCGCAGCCACCACGTTTGTCCCACCGCTGACCATCGTAACCGCCCTCGCTGATCATCGTAATCACCGTTGCCGACCATGGCAACCGCCCTCGCCGACCATGGCAACCACCGTTCGCCGCCCATCGCAAAGGTCCCATGCTTAGTGCTTGAAATGCCGCATGCCGGTGATAACCATCGACAGCTTGTTTTCAACCGCATAGTCGATCGAATCCTTGTCCCGGATAGAACCGCCGGGTTGAATAAAGGAAGCGATCCCCACACCGTGCGCAATCTGTACGCAGTCATTGAAGGGAAAGAACGCATCGCTCGCAAGTACGGCGCCTTTCAGATCGAAATTGAATTGTCCTGCCTTTGCGATCGCCTGACGGACGGAGTCGATACGGCTGGTTTGTCCGCAGCCCTTTCCGATCAACTGGCGATCCTTTACCAGTGCGATAGCGTTGGACTTAAGGTGCTTACAAACAACATTGGCAAAGGCCAGATCTTTCTTCTCCGCATCTGTCGTCTCACGGCCGCCAACTTCTTTCCATTCAGTATAGCTGCCTTCGTCGGTCTGCTGCTGCAGCACGCCGTTTAATAAGGAGCGGTATTGCGATCCCGATCCAATTCTTGTCTTTTGGACCAGCAGGATCCTGTTCTTTTTAGATTTCAGCACTGCCAGCGCGTCTGCCTCAAAAGAAGGAGCGATCAACACTTCGAAGAAGATCTCGTTGATGGCTTCTGCGGTAGCCTTGTTGACGGGCATGTTGGTGGACAGCACGCCGCCGAACGCACTTTCCGGGTCACCGGCCAGCGCCGCATCCCATGCTTCCTTTATAGAAGGACGGATTGCGATACCACAGGGGTTAGTGTGCTTGACGATGGCAAAGACGGCTTCGTTTGTCGTGTTGAACTCCTGCGTCAGCTGTACGGCAGCATCGACATCCACCAGGTTATTATAAGACAGTTCCTTACCGTTGACCTGTTCGAAGATCTCATCCAGGTTTCCAAAGAATTTTGCCGACTGATGCGGGTTCTCTCCGTATCGAAGCGATTTGGGAGAAGGAATCGATTCGAGGAAATAGGTAGGCTCTGTAGGATTGAAATAATGCGCGATAACGACATCGTAGTGGGCGCAGACCTCAAAAGCTCTTGCCGCCAGGGTCCGGCGCTGTTCCAGCGTCGTTTCTCCCTTCTGATCCGTCAACAGTTGCTCCAGGTAGGCATATTCCGTTTTGGATGCGATGACAACAAGGTCTTTGTGATTCTTGGCTGCGGCGCGGATCATCGAAGGACCACCTACGTCGATCTTTTCGATGATCGCCTTGTCGTCTTTTGTATTGGCTACCGTTTCCTCGAAGGGGTAGAGGTCTACAATGACCAGGTCGATCTCAGGAATATGATAACGCGCCATTTCTTCCAGATCCGTTGGCTGATCCCTTCTGCCGAGGATACCGCCAAAAACCGAAGGATGCAGGGTTTTCACCCTTCCGCCTAAAATAGAGGGGTAGGATGTCAAACTTTCTACTGCTACGCATGGAACTCCAAGATTTTCAATGAATTGTTGAGTTCCGCCCGTGCTGTAGATCGTCACACCTAAGTGGTGTAGTTTTTTTACTATGTCATCTAGCCCGTCTTTGTAAAAAACGGAAATAAGCGCAGATTTTATTATCTTATTCATGGAGCAAAAATTGAGGAAGGCGCAAAGGTATGATTTCGCCGGCAATTTCCGGGATTTGACAAAAAACCGACGACGGCCGGGATGCGTTTATGTGAAAGAGGAAGGGCTTAAATCGTTGCCGGGTCCACCCTGCTGCTAGCTTGATGAACCCGGACGTTTTGAATGGTTACAGGAGGTAAGCAATATGAGTTATGGACTTTCTCAAACAAATTATGATCGTTAGCGCCGTTTCTTTCGGGCGAAAGACCGGGGGGCGAAACCCGCTCCCAGTGCCGTTTGGCAAGAATGATATCGAGTAGTTGAAGCATCAGCATACATACCCGGACACACAAGAGAAATTAAAAAGGATAAGGTGTTAATGGTTATGTATGCTGTTGCTAAGAATAGATCAAAGGAAAATGGACTGTATAAAAAACATTCCAGTTGGGTGGGTCCTACACAGCATAGACACACTTTTCGTCACTCTTTTTAGGATATCAAATATTTAAAAACGGGACAAAGTTTGTGACCACCTGGATAAATGTCCTATAAAATATCCAAACCACTTTATTTGCCGCACGAAAAATGACACTGTATTTTTTTGCGTAAAAAGCGCAATAAAAACCTGCGTAAAACACGTGTGAAAACATAGATGTTTTACTCTTTTATTTGTCAGAAAAATATCCTTTTTTAGCAATGTTTTCCCCCTGATTCTTTGAGTCATATTATTTTACGGATAATATTAATTTATAATTACTTGATTTATCGCCTCTTGCGGCTGTACTTGAATGTTTCTGCTAGATACTTTTACATCAGCAAATTATTCTTCAACATTCTAAAAACAAACAGCCATGAACACAATTGAAAAAAAATCCGTAAAAGCCGGGAAATATGTTAATCAACAAGAAGTAAACACTTATATCGATGCTTATAAAAAGGACCGTTGGATGCAGAATTCCGACCGCATGGGTAAAGCCGATTCTCTGAGCGTATGGTTTACAGTAGAAGAGCTGGAAGGCTTTCTGGCAACTGTTAAGGAGAATGGCGGTAACGGCGTTCGCTTTCATTTCGGAACTTTCTCTGAAAATCATGTTGAAAACCCTCTCGTCTCTGGTCTGCAGAACATCGTTATGATCGGAACCCGCAGCAAAGATGGTTCTTACGAAACTGCTAAGCAACTGTATGCTCAAAATGGTGAGACGTCTGAGATCGTAGCTTATGGCAATGGTATTCCCTGTCCTCCATTGTGCGGTCCCGGTGGAAAAGGAAGATCTATTCTCATACAGAATGGCGAAAAGGGTCTGTCCATCATATAGTTTTACACGTTAGTCATCAATTGATATAACACTAAAGCCGTCTTGAGGAAAAACAGACGGCTTTTTTTTATATTAATGGTCATTCAATCAGCTGATACGCCAGCCTCGTTCCCATCAGGCTGGCTTTTTTTTAACGAATGAGAAAAATACAGTTTATTTTGGTGAATACAATGTCTACGTTTCTTTACTTCTCGAGTCCTATTTTTATGGCGATTGCTTTGCTGGCGAGCCTGGCTCTTTTTGTACAGCCGCGGGCGGATCTTTACCTTACATTATTTCCCTGGTTCCTATTGCTTGGTTTGCTTGGAGAATTCTGGTCGGACTACCGTGCATTCCATCAGGAGAATAACATTATGCTCACAAATCTTACCTCTATATATTCCGTCATTTTCTACTTATTCGTACTGCAGCGGATCATCCGCACTCCCAAGATGAAAAAATTCCTGGCTTATGTGTTACCAGGCTATATCTTGTTGTCGGTAATAAATATTTTCCTTGTGCAAAAAGTAGGGGTTCATTCCATGAGTTACTCCCTGGGGTGTCTGCTTATTGTTGCGGCCTGTATCTTTTATTTCTGGGAGTTGTTCCAGCAGCCGCAGTCCGTCAATCTGGTCCGTGAGCCTGCCTTCTGGATCTGTTCAGGTCTTCTTTTTTATTATGCCTGTACTTTCCCGCTTTTCGGATTGCTGAATTTTATACAGATCTCGAAATATGACACAATCGTTCGAAACCTGGTCATTGTATTGGTATTGTTGAATATGTTTCTAAATTTATCGTTTACTATCGCCTTTTTATGCCGGCTCAAAATCAAGAGATCTATGTAATAATATTGTCTGCGATTGCTCTGGCCCTCTTACTGGTTGGCTTTATTGTTACAATGCTATTCCTGTATCAGCGTCGGCAGCACCGGCAGGAGAAACAATTGGTCCGCATGAAGGACCAATACCAGCAGGAATTGCTTCAATCCCAGCTGGAGATACAGGAGATTACTTTTAAAACCATCGCGCAGGAGTTGCATGATAATATAGGTCAGGTGCTTTCTGTCGTCAAATTGTCTCTTTCTATTCTTCCGCTGGAAAAGGATCATCAGGCTTATGAAAGCGTGCAGACCTGCCGGCAAATGCTGAACAAGGTTATATATGATATGGGGAACCTCACAAAAAGTCTCCATACCGACCGTATCACTCAAATTGGTATGTTGGAAGCCATCCGGTTCGACATCGACGGTCTGCGGCGAACTGGTTTGCTGGAGGTTGAACTGGATGTGATAGGTGAAGAGTACCGCCTTGAGGATCAACGGTCTATCTTTATTTACCGGATGTTCCAGGAGATGATGAATAATATTTTAAAACATTCCAAGGCAACGCTCGTAAATATTGTGATTAATTACTCAATTGATAATAAATTTGTTCTGAAAGTTGAGGACAATGGGGTCGGGTTCGATATCGAAAAGAAGCGGACGCAGGCCTCTTCTTCCAGCGGAATAGGCCTGAAAAGTATGACCAACCGTGCCTCCCTGATCGGCGCCGAGATCTCTGTTCAAAGTCAGCCGGGCAAGGGTACTTCCATAAAAGTGGAGGTGCCCCTGGAATAGAAAATATATATTTGGATTATGGGAGCAGTCGCTAAGAAAATACAGGTTGGAATTGTTGATGATCACAGCCTTTTAAGGAAGGCGCTGGCAAAGCTTATCGGGTCCTTTGAAAACTATGCCGTTCTCTTTGAGGGTGACAATGGAAGGGATATAAAAGACAAGATGACGCAGCACGTGATCCCCGATATCGTCCTGCTGGATGTCAATATGCCGGATATGGACGGCTATGAGACCGTTCGCTGGCTGCACAAGAACTATCCCCAGGTGAAAGTTCTCGCTCTGTCCATGTTCAGCGATGAGAACACCATTATCCGGATGCTCCGCCTTGGCGCCAAGGGCTATATTCTCAAAAACATCGAACCCGAAGAGCTCAAGCTCGCACTGGATTCGATCATGAAAAAAGACTTCTACCTCTCCGAATACATTTCCGGCAAGATCATCAGCGGTCTGCACAAAGACCTCGGCAATCCCGAAGATCCCATCGTGCTCAACGATAAAGAAAAAGAGTTTCTCCGTCTTGTTTGCTCCGAACTCTCCTACAAAGACATCGCCGACAAAATGTTTATCAGTCCGCGCACCGTCGACAACTACCGCAACACCCTCTTCGAAAAGCTCAAAGTCCGCACCCGCGTCGGGCTTGTCATGTTCGCCATCAAAAACGGGCTCGTCGAAATTTAAAGTGCACGCCTCGCACCCCTCCACGACCAATTACCAACCACCCAACATAACCGGGCGGGCAAAAAACCAGTCCCATAACCCGCCCCCACAACCTGCCCCTCCACGGGCCAGGCCGCGGTTGGCGTGCTGGACCGGGCGCTTTGAGCGCGGTCGCAGGGATCCCCTCCTATAGCTGATGACTGCATTGGCCCGACCCTATTCCAATACCCGGCGCTATCCGCGGTCGCCGCGACAGGGCCAGTCATGCCAATCCCGGCCCCAGCACCTACAGCCCGACCGCACCCGCGACCCCAGCAAAAACAAGGAACAGCCTGCCCGCACCCCCGACCCCAACAAAACAACGAGCAGCCTGCCCGCGCGTCTCAAAACCGTACACTGATAGACTCAAGACCGTACACCACCCCATATCCACAAAATTGCAATTAACTGATTCTCAGTTATGGAGAAAATCTGGCACTTCGCTGGAATACTCTCTTGCATACCCGGGGACGCCTGGGGAAACAAAACGAAACACAAAATCACAAACCAAAAAACTTCTAAAAAATAATTTTATGAAAAAGTTAATCAAGGCCGCCGCTATCGTAATGACCCTATCTTTAACCGTTAGCCTCAACTACAGCTTCGCCAAACCCACAGAGAATGCTAACGGCCAGATCATGAACTCCTTTCACCAGGACTTCAAAGGTGCAGAACTGATCAGCACAAAAGTCTCTAAAACCTTCGCCAAGCTTACGTTTAAACAGGATAACACTATTATGTGCGCCTTCTACTCCGACGGTGGAGAGCTGCTGGCTCTGACACGTGATATCCAGATTTCACAGCTGCCCCTGAACCTCCAGGAAAGCCTTAAAAAGTATCAGTCAAAAGGAAACATCACAGAATCTTTCGAACTCAAAAGTGACGACCAGGACTCTTACTATGTAACGATCGAAACAGCAGAAAAGAAGATCGTGCTTCACTCCAATGGAGCAGGATGGGAAACCTTTTCTTCTACAAAGAAATAGATCTTCAAAGAATAGATCTTCGGGCGCAAGGTCTGGATGAACCAGCCGGCTTGCGCCCGAATTTTTTTATTTCTTCTTTGTAAGGCTCAACAACAGTGCGGGAAGGAAGATCAGGTTCGTCAATGTCGCGATGACGAGTGTCACCGAGGTTAGCCATCCAAGCGAGAAGATCCCGCCAAAATCGCTGAAGCAAAAGATCACGAAACCCGCAATCAGCACCAGCGAAGTATACAGTATACTTATACCTGTTTTATTGATTGTATCGACGACTGCCTGTCTTGCCTTCGTAGTGTTAGCTGACTCACGCACAATACTTCCGCCGGCCGCAGCATCTATGCTCGAAACCAGTGTCTTTGTTCCAGGTCCCATTACGATGCCCGGATCCGTACTCCATGCGCCGGCTTCTATACCCGCTGCTGCCGCGCCGCCTGCGTCGAGAGGAGCTATTTTGGAACCCTTCCCTTCCATCTCCTGTTTATAGTTGACCAGGAACCGGATCGTAATATCGATCGCAATACCCAGCGCAATACTGAACACGATAACCGTCGATGGCTTTAGCCGAACGCCCGCCCAGCCCATGATACCTGCGGTGATGACGAGAGGGATCACATTCGGGACAAGCGAGCAGACGAGGATCCTTACCGATCTGAAGAGCAGTAGCATACAGGCCGCAATTAGCACAAAAGACCATTGGATACTGTCTTTCAGCCCCTTGATGATAAAGGCGCTGCCTTCCAGATAGGTGACGCTCGTTCCCGTGAATTCCACTTTGTATTTCGATGAGTCGAAAAGCTGCGAAGTCTTATGCTGCAGGTCGTCGAGGATGACTGGCAGCCGCCGGCTTCCTACATCCGCCATGTTTACGCTGATGCGCAGCATTTGTTGGTTGCTGTCTACAAAACTCTTGAGCAGTCGTCCGATGCTATTGGCGCCGGCCTGCTTTGACGTACTGTCCGATTTTCCACCGCCCAGGTTAAGGTAGGAAGAAAGGAAGGCCAGGTCCGTCATAGAATTTGGAACGTCGTAGCTGGCTGTATCACCGTCGTAATAGGCCTGGCGGATAAACTTCAGACCTTCTACAAGCGAGAGGGGTCGGGCCATTTCAGGTTGTGCCGATACATATTTCGAGAACTGGTCTACACTGTCCAGCGTTTTTAACATGTTGGCGCGAAGACCTTTCTTCCGCTTGGTGTCAATCACGATCTCCAGCGGCATCACCCCTTTGAAATTAGCTTCAAAAAATTTCATATCCGTATAGATCGGATCGCC
Organism: Chitinophagales bacterium; assembly: GCA_015654595.1. Lineage (GTDB taxonomy): Bacteria > Bacteroidota > Bacteroidia > Chitinophagales > Chitinophagaceae > Puia. The sequence continues at coordinate 11,275 of JAATGQ010000021.1, forward strand.
GTGTGGGAGATCGTCGAGGATAAAGCCTTCCGATTGGAGCCGGAATATACCCGCTACGGACACGATCAATGCGATGACGGTGGAGACATAGATCGCTGTCTTGTGATGCAGTGCCCATGTTTCCAGCTTCTTAAGCAGTATGGCAAGCCACTTGTTCTCCAGGTAGAGCATATGCTTGCTACGTGGCGCCGGCATATAGCTCAAAACTACTGGGATGAGTATGAACGATATAAAGAACAGCAGCATGATATTGATCCCTGCAACGACGCCGAACTCATTCAGGATGGCGCTGCGTGTCAGTGCGAACACGCCAAACCCGATGGCTGCCGTCAGGTTACAGAAAAAGGTCACGACACCCATACGGCCGATCATCAATACCAGGGCTTCGTGTTTGTCGCCCGTATCGCGGAAGGCCGTATGATACTTGTTCATGAAGTAGATACAGTTGGGGATCCCGATGACTACTACCAGGGTAGGTGTCAGAGCGTTTAGCAGCGTTATCTTATAGCCTAGCAGGTCCATGGTGCCAAGGCTGAAAATAACCCCGATGATCACCACAGCGAGCGACAGCAAGACCGTGCTGAGACTGCGGAAGAAGAGGAATAGAATGATCGACAGGATCAGGACCGAGACCAGCAGGAAGGTCGTTGTCTGGTGCGAAACCTTCAGCGCCATCTTGGTCCGGATGAGTGGGAGCCCGCTATAGTGCATTGCCAGGCCGCGGCGTTTGCCAAAGTCATCGACTACTTTTGTGATACCGTCGACCGTGGTGATACGGGCGGCAGAATTCATCACGTCCTTATTGACATTGACTGCGAGCAGCCAGGTATTGGTCTCCGGGTTAAACAAAAGACCCCGGTAAAAAGGAAGATTCATCAACACCGTTTTGCCGCTGTCCAGCTGAGCCTGGGTGGGATGTGCGGGAAAGATCGGCAGCGCTTTCAGCCTTTGTGCGGCGGTGTCTTTTGTCAGGTTGACAGCTACGGGTACACCGAGGACGTTGTCGACTCCGGGTATCTTTTTCAGGTCGTTCATCATCGCCACGTAGTCCGCAAACACGTCTGCCTGAAAGAGTTTGTCCGTCGAGACGCCGACGACGAGCAGGTTGCCGTCATCGCCGAACTTCTGCCGGAATTCCTGGTAGGCCTGATATTTTGGATTGTCGGTTGGAATCGTTTTGGTAAAATCATAACTCAGTTTGACCCGGGAAGCATGATAACCCATAAATGCGGTTACGGCCAGAAGAGCTATGAGTAAATATAACCGGTTTTTGAGTACCTGACGGGCTAAGGATTCCCACATGATGAAAATTTTACTTTGCAAATAAACAGCATTTTGACGATTTTGTGCCTTTAGTGGGGACGAACAACCGATTTACAAGTGCAATTGCATAAAACGAAAGGAGTGGTGCTGAGGACCGTGAAGTATGGGGAGACCAGCCTCATCGTGACGTTGTATACCGAATTATTCGGCATACAATCGTATATGGTCCAGGGTGTACGAACTACTACCCGCAAGGGGCCGGGCAAGGCCAATCTCTTCCAGCCCTCTGCGCAGCTCGACCTGGTGGTCTATCACAACGAGCTTAGACATCTACAGCGGATAAAAGAATTTAAATGGGCGGTACTCTATCAGTCGATCTTTTTCGACGTGCTCAAAAATTCCGTTGCATTGTTTATGGTGGAGCTGTTGCAAAAATGTCTCAAGCAGCCCGAGCCAAACCCAGAACTGTATTACTTTATAGAAGACGCGTTTCTACACCTCGACGCGAGTAACGGGCAGGTGCTCGCCAATTTTTCACTTTTCTTTATCCTGCATCTGGCGGGCTTTTTCGGGTTCCGCATCCAGGATGACTATGATGAGGAAAATCAGTGGCTGGATTTGAAAGAAGGGCAGTTCGTGCCCGAGCACCCCGAACATCCCTATGTTCTCGAGGGTAATTATAGCTTTCTTACGTCTCAGCTGCTCCGCGTCCAGCAGCCCGAAGAGCTGATTCAGCTGCCTCTCAACCAGGATACCCGCCGTACATTATTGCAGGCCTATCTTTCCTTTTATGCGCTGCACGTGCCGGATTTCGGCGAGATGAAGACGCTCGCCGTATTGCAGACTGTGCTGGGCTAAGCCCGCACCCGCACATGCCGTACCCGCGCCAGCACATACCGCCGCGCCACCACACTTCATCGGCCACCACCACATGCTGCCCGCCCACGCCTGCTCACTCCGCCGCCCACATTGCCGCCTAACCCCCGCCATTGCCGGCAACCCTTATCGTGCCCTGAACCCACAATCACCACAACCTGCCCGGCCTTCGCCAGGTGCCCTGCGCTTTCGCAGGAGGCAACCATGCGGACCTACAGCAGTTTTCAAAAAAGTGATGTTATTAAAAAAAATGGAATTTAATAACATTTTACCGGGCTCATTCTCTCTTTTTTCAGCGTATTTTCTGACATATTCCCTGGCGTCTAAGCTGTTTAACAGGAGGGTAAATGTTATTAAACTCAAAAAAATTTAATAACATGACTTTTCTCAAAACGACCTGTATTCTTCATAATTCGATCGAGTCCTGTGCAGAACATCCCCACTGGGATAGTTCAGCCAGCATAGTTCGCATTCCACTCTTAGCAATCACATCGGTAAGCTGCTTTTGCGCCACCGGCCGAAGGCACACCTATAACAGCCGTGTGGCCTTACTCTCATCTGCCAGGGACTGCCCGTCGAGGCCGGAGATCACCACCACGCCGGGCTGGCGCGAAGGCGCAAATCTCCCCAACACCGATTCCAGCTGCAGCGCTTTGGCGCCGCCAGTCGTGGCCCAGCCCAGCAGGGTAGCCGTTTCCAGGTGCGGGAAACGCTTTTGCAGCGTCTTCATTTCTTCCAGTATGCTCAGTTGGTGATTGGACGCGAGGCTGTCGGTACCAAGAACGATGTCACAGCCCTCCCGAACCAGGAGGTCTACATCCGGCAGCTGTCCGGAGATATAGAGGTTGGCGTTAGGGCAAAGACAGAAATACGGCGAGGGGCCATTGACGGCGGAGCGGATAGCCGCGAGGTCTTCTTCCCGGGTCGCCACATTATGGACAAGGATCAGGGACTGATTCCGGTAAAAAGAAGAAAGAACACTTTCCAGGCTGCGTTTGCCGGTGCCCTTAAAAAAGGAGACATCCAGCCCCATCTGCTCGTAAAGGCGAAGGAAATCCCCCTTACCGGTAAGGTAAAAGTCGTTCTCAGCGGGTGTTTCCTGGTTATGCATGGTCAGCAGGCGATTGCCGGGAAAATTGCCGATCAGCCTGAACAGAGGTTCGGAGACAGAATAGGGAGCATGCGGAACGATCGAATTCGTTTCCATCGGATGGGGATAGGCTTCGGCAAAGGCGTTAAAGACCCGCAGACTCTGGCTGAACCGGGCCTCCGCCGCGGCGGGGGCAAACCCCATCGTCTCGATAAAATTATGATAGAACATACGGCCTTCCGCCTTGACCGGCAGAGTGTCCGCTGTGTTGCAGATATCGCCGCAAGCCACGATGCCGTTGTCAAGCATCTCCTGTTCGCCGGCCGCAATTGCCTGTCCGGCATTCAGGGCAGCGCCTGAGGAGTCGGAAACCTTTTCGCCCCGCCGCCGCATCACCGAAGAAAGAAAATCAACAAGCCCTGTCCGTTCCGGGAGTACTCCACGCATATGCGACAATTCCAGATGGCAGTGGCAGTTGACAAAGCCCGGTGTCAGCACTCCCGGGTGATACTCGATCTCTTCTCCGGCCGCTGCAGCGGGTAGTACATCCTGCACAATTCCCTCATCGTCAGTTATCAGTACATTATCGCCATTGATCAGTTCCTGTCCTGTAAATAAATAATCGGCTCTGAATTTTCGGTAAGTCATAGAAGAAAAAAATATCTTTGCGGTCCGCCGGGAGAAATTCCGGTGGACCGTTCGCCTTGGCGGCGGATAAAAGTACCAAAGTTATGTTAGATAAATTAGAAGCTATCAGGGCCCGGTTCGAAGATCTTGGTGTTGCGCTCAGCAACCCGGAAGTCGTCAGCGATAACCGGAAGTTCAGCGCAATGAGCAAAGAATACCGCAGCATTGAGAAGATTGTGCTTGCTTATAAGGACTATAAGAATTTACTCGATAATATCGAATTTAATAAGGAAGCGCTCAATGGTGACGACGCCGAGCTGCGTGATCTGGCAAAGGCCGAAGCGCCCGGTCTGGAAGAACAAAAGGAAAAGATGGAGGCGGAGATCCGTCAGCTGCTGATCCCCAAGGATCCCCAGGACGAAAAGAACGCCATTCTGGAAATCAGGGCCGGTACCGGCGGCGACGAAGCCAGCCTCTTTGCCGGCGACCTGTTGCGTATGTATATCAAATACTGCGAAAAGAAAGGTTGGAAAACAACTATCCTGTCTGAGAGCGAAGGGACGGTCGGGGGGTATAAGGAAGTACAGGTCGAAGTCATCGGCGACGACGTTTATGGAACCCTCAAGTTCGAGAGCGGCGTACATCGTGTCCAACGTGTTCCCGATACCGAAACCAGCGGCCGCGTCCATACCAGTGCAGCTACGGTTGCCGTGATGCCGGAAGCAGAAGAGATCGACTTTGAATTGAAGGACAGCGACGTCAAGATGGAGACTGCCCGAAGCGGCGGCGCCGGTGGCCAGAACGTCAACAAAGTGGAAACAAAAGTATTTCTCACCCATATACCCACCGGTACGGTGGTGGTCTGTCAGACCGAACGAAGCCAGCTTGGCAACCGGGAAAAAGCCATGGGTATGCTCCGTACAAAGCTGTACGAAGACCAGGTTCGCAAACAGGAAGAAGAAATTGCCCGTCATCGTAAAAGCCTCGTCTCTACCGGTGACCGCAGCGCCAAGATCAGAACCTACAACTTCCCGCAGGGACGCGTCACCGACCACCGCATCGGTCTGACCGTTTATAATCTGGACGAAGTACTCAATGGCGGAGTCCAGGAGTTTATCGACGCGCTTCAGTTTGCCGAGAACGCCGAAAAGATGGCCAACCAGAACTGACCGCAAGGATCGGAGGTAAGTTTCCGCCGAACAGGCGGGCATCATTGGCCGGTAGGACAATCGGGCATCGCGAAGGCATCGGCGCCGCAACGCCCGACCCGGTAGATCAAACTCCAATTCGTCTGCTTGTCAGCGACTAATCGTCAGTCCGACAGAATGTCGGCCTAACCTTACGATGTATAACTTATAGCATTGCTTGTATAAACGCATTACAGCCTCTTCTACCCATTTTCCGGGAGTTGCTTTACCCGACCTGTCATTTGGATTAAAATGGAATTAAAAGGCCTTAAAATTCCGATGGGAGGCAAGCCTTTTGCGTTTAATTAACGTACAGAGAATAAACCTTCGGGTCTTTCCTTTGTCTTTTATATGTAGTTCTTTAAAAAAATATCGGCTAAAACTTGCTATACAAAAGGTTTCTGTATAACTTATAGGTGGTAATGCTAAATAAATGTTATTAGTCCTTGTATGGCTAACTTAAAACCGATTTCAAACGTAATTTTGTGACGTGATTGCAAAAGGTGACCTGAAAGAGTAAGAGGAACGGAGCAGAAAGCAAGACACAACATTGGCACCTGATTTGCGTTAAGAATATCAAAAGCAGTCTTTTCTATTTGACTCACATAAAGCAGTCAATTTTCTCATAAGCAGTTAGTTTTGGTTACGACCCCCGTTTCTACGGGGGTTTATTTTTTTACCCCCTGCCAAGTGGAATGAGAGAACATATTCCGCAGTATGTGCTAACTGAAATGAATATACGAAGATGACTGTATCTCCGGCCCCGCTGGCGGCTAGGCTCTAAAGCCCCGCCGGTATTAGCCACAGATGACTTAACCCATAGGCCAGACCTGCGCCCGTCATATCGAAGATGATATCGGCTTCGTCGAAGTCTCTGTTTGGTATCCAATACTTTTGTACAAACTCCATCCCCGCTCCATAAAGGTTGGCGAGTATAAATACCAGGAAGAATGCACGAAGAAGCCGCATCGTCCGAACGGACAGGTCAGCCGGCTGCGTTACTCCTGCAGTCAGCCCCCCTGTAGTGGGAAGCGAAATCCCCTTCATCGCACGTCGGCTAAGGTATAAATTCCACAGGAAAACAAAACCCCCAAACATACTCGCATGCACAAACTTATCGAACTGGGGGATCGAGAAGCCGCTTTCATTCGGCAGCATGGAACCTGGAAGACATAAGAGGAATCCGACGATCAGCGTCCATAAGACAGGGAAGTAAATAGCACCGAAGTATTTTCTTAAAAAAGGGATCATAAAAGGATGTCTGGGAATAAAAAAAGTCCCCTAAAAATGGGACTTTTTTTACTATCTCTGTAGATTATTTTCCACTCGAAGCGAGCAAGGCCGGCGCATCGCGGGATGGCTGCCCAAAGCCATCGGAGATGACTCGTCCACCAGCGCAACACTGGTAAATTACTGTGTTTGGGTCGCCTTACCCAAGGACTGCATCTTCTCCAGGGTAGGAGAGGGGCTTCCGCCTTGTTTTTCGATCGTGATCGCAAAAGCCTGGGCCTTCTTCGTGTTCTTCATTTTCAGGATGACGTTCCGGTCTGTTCCGCTGCCGTCGAATACCCCAAGATCGTTTGGCTTGCCGTCGATCAAAGCCCACAGCTGATACTGTTGATCGCTTGGAAGTTTGGGCATGTTCCGGACAACCAGGTAGACGCTGGAAGATGTCGAATCCCAATAAATATTCGCTGAAGACTTGGGCGCAACCTTGGTGCCGACCATATTGACTACCGTGGCGTTTGGATCGCCGACACTTTCGCTTTGTTCCTTTACGATCTTGTCGAGGATGTTTTGAGTAGTGTCCAGCTTTTCTTTTAAGCGTCCATTGGTATTCGTCAGATCATTGTTGGCATTGACCAGCGTTGAGTTTTGCTGTTTTGCCTGAAAGTACAGCCAGCCCATGACGAGGAAAAGAATGACCGAGGCAGCCGCTATAAGGCGCATCAGTCCTAAACTTCGTACCGGGATTTTTTCATTTTGCATAGCGTTTATTTTAGGTGGATTTGAAGAAGTGGTCATTCGGGGACCAGAACCCCCGATCGCTTCTAAAACTTTCACCTTAACCTCTGGAGGAGGAAACGCCGCATTACGTGCTGCATACTCTTCAAGGTTCTCCTCAAATTTTCTGCGGGCTGCTACTAATTCAGGGTATTGAGCGCAATTGCGTTCAAATTCGGCTTTTTCTGACTCGCTGGCCAGATCCATCACGTAACTTTCGATGATGCCGCTTTCTATATATTCTTTAATATTCACTTTAGATAATCTCTAAGTTGTAAGAGCGCATTCCTGATGCGGGTTTTAACCGTACCAAGCGGAATGGCCATCATCTCGGCTATTTCTTCATGGGTAAACCCTTTGAAATAAGCCATTTCAACCAGAACGCGATGCTCGGGCTTCAGCTTTTCAAGGACCTTCCTAAGCCCAATGTTATCAACGTTTTGTTGAGTCGTCTGATTGACTGCTCCTTTATATACGTTATCGGGAAGCTCCTGGTTTTTCTGGGAATTCTGATAGCTTTTCGATCTGAGGGTATCAATAGATGCATTTCGCGCTATATTCAGCATCCACGTGAATAGGCGGCCCTTTGTCTGATCGTAGGTCTCGATCTTTCTCCAAATATTGATGAATACCTCCTGCAGGACGTCGTTGGCTAACTCCGGATTATCTATAATGATCTGTTTGATAATACTATAGAGCGCGCCGGCATAGTTGTCATACAGGAAGCCGAAAGCCTGGTTATCCCGTTCTTTCAGCTGCAGCACCAACTCTTGCTCCGTATAAGTAATAGGTATTCCCAATGTTTAAGTAGATAGATACTCTAAAGTAAATAAAAAAGCGCCTAATGTACAATATTAGCGTAGGCAGCAGCATCCATCAGCTGTTCTATATCGGCAGGATTCTTTACCGTCATCCGGATCATCCAGCCGTCACCATAAGGATCGGAGTTGACCAGTTCAGGCTCACCAGCCAATGCAGGGTTCACTTCCAGAATGGTGCCGGCCACAGGCAGATAAAGATCACTGACGGTCTTAACCGCTTCTACCGTACCGAAAATTGTTTCAGCAGCAAGGGATTTGCCTACTGTTTCTACTTCTACGTACACGATATCCCCCAGTTCCTTCTGGGCGAATTCTGTAATCCCGATCACGGCTTCATTGCCTTCGAGACGGATCCATTCGTGGTCTTTTGTGTAACGCAGATTATCAGGGAAGTTCATGGTAACTAAGTTTTTGTGACTGCAAAGATTATAAAAAGGACTTGAAATTAGCTAAGTGCCACTGGAATTATTTGATCAATCAGCCTCTTCTATGGACGAGCCTCACTTTTAGTATTCTGACCGCCTTTATTGGACGGTCCAACGGGGCTCCGCTGGTAGGGACCGCAGCGATCGAATCCACCACGTCCATCCCCCGGATAACCTCCCCAAAAACGGTATAGGACTGGTCCAGATGCGGGGCTCCGCCGATGTCTTTATACACCTTCCGTTGCGCCGCAGGGATCTTTCGACCCTTCAAACGACGCATTTCCAGGGTATCGAGAGCGCCGTCGGTAAATTTTTTGCCCTGAACGATATAGAACTGGGTGGGGCTGCTGGACTTGGCCGGGTTGACATCGTCGCCCGTCCTGGCGGCCCCCAAGGCGCCCCTCTTATGAAAAAGAGTCGTCCTGAACTCCGCCGGAATAACACCGGGGCCATCCGGACCCTGATTTTTTAAAGTCCCGGCATAGTCGTGCCTGCTGTCCTCGTCGCCCGACTGGATCATAAAGTTCCGTATAACGCGGTGAAACTGCAGGCTATCATAAAAGCCGGACTTTGCCAGCTTTAGAAAATTATCGCGATGTAATGGGGTAGAATCGGATAGCCGGATGACAAAAGTTCCTTTTGTGGTGATCACGGCTACGTCTTTGTGAAGATCCTTCTGTCTTAAACCATTGGACAGACGCGGATTACAGGAAGCGAACAAGATCAGGCAAATACTAGCTGCCAATAGTTTTTTCATGTAGTTTCAGTGCTGCTTGATAATTCGCTATTCCGGGATCGGGCCTCCCGCCAATTCTTCTTCCCGATCAGCCGTCTCAAAATAAAGGAGGACATGGTCTTTCAAAAAATTCTCCTGTTCCCGCAGTTCCATGACAGGCAATGCTTTTAATTGCCTGAAATGCGGCCACCCGTCTTTGTCAATACTCTCCAGCTCATAATAACCACTTTGCCGGAAAAGAGTACAGACAGCGATATGCATCAGGTCCTGCTTTTGCTCTTTGGAAAACTTTTTATGGACATCCCCTAGCTCCTGAACTCCGATCAGGAACAGAATTGTTTCCATGTCGGGCTTCTTCCCGAACCGTTCGACCAGCCGGGCTTCCAGATTCCACCATCTTGTCTGTAGATCGTTCTCTGCTTGCATGCCGCAAAGATAAGCAATTCAGGCCTACCCCCTTTCTACCACGACCGCTGTCCCATAAGCCAGCACCTCGGTCACCCCATTCATCACCTCATTGGCGTCATAACGCATGTTGATGATGGCATTAGCGCCCCTTTCAGATGCATGCTGCATCATATATTGAAAGGCTTCTTCACGTGTCTTTTCACAGAGATCCACATAGATCGAGATCTGCCCGCCAAAGATGGTTTGAAGGCCGCCGGCAAGATTGCCCAGAACGCTCCGGCTGCGGACAGTGATGCCTCTGACTACTCCCAGACTACGGGTAACTTTATAGCCGTCGATGCTGGTACTGGTAGTGATCATGGTTGGGTCTATCATATGAAGGTTTTATGAACAAGATACACTTATCTTTGGCCAAAAATCAGAAAATGTTACAGGTGGCATTTATCCGTCAGAACGTGGATTTTGTTAAGGAACGACTTGGGGTCAGAAACTTCTCGGAGATAGGCCTGGTCGACACCGTCGTCAGTCTTGATGAGCAAAGAAAGAAGCTGCAGCAAGAATCCGAGACGAGTCAGTCATCGGTAAATGCGCTATCCAAAGAGATCGGCCAGCTGATGGCAAAAGGCCAGAAGGAAGAAGCCGAGGCAAAGAAACAACAGGTTGCTGATCTGAAGGCGGCTATTGGTCCCCTTTCTACTCGGCTGGCTGCAGTGGAAGAAGAGCTGACCACGGCCCTCTTGCGTCTGCCCAACCTGCCGGCGGCTGCCGTTCCCCGTGGGAAGACACCCGAAGATAATGTGATCGTAAAAGAAGGCGGCCCGATGCCGGCCCTGCCCGCTGGCGCACAGCCGCACTGGGATCTGGCAAAGAAATACAACCTCATCGATTTCGAACTGGGTAATAAACTAACCGGAAGCGGCTTCCCCGTCTATATCGACAAGGGAGCAAAGCTGCAGCGCGCCCTGATCCAATACTTCCTGGATTTCAATACCGCCGCTGGTTATACCGAGATCGAACCCCCGATACTTGTCAACGAAGCATCCGCCCGGGGAACCGGACAACTGCCCGACAAAGAAGGACAAATGTATTATGTCAACGAAGACAACCTCTATCTGATACCGACAGCCGAAGTCCCCGTGACGAATATTTACAGGGATGAGATCGTAAAGGAAACGCAGCTGCCGATCCGCATGACGGCTTATACGCCCTGTTTCCGAAGGGAAGCTGGCAGCTATGGTAAAGACGTACGCGGTCTGAATCGCCTTCATCAGTTCGATAAGGTTGAGATCGTACAGCTTGTCGATCCCGCAAAGAGCTATGACGTATTGGAAGAGATGGTCGCACATGTAGAAAGGCTGCTGCTGTCGCTGGAGCTGCCCTACCGTATTCTCCGTCTTTGCGGCGGGGATATGGGCTTTACTTCCGCAATGACCTATGACTTCGAAGTCTATAGCGCCGCACAGGAAAAATGGCTCGAGGTCAGCTCTGTCAGCAACTTCGAATCCTTCCAGACCAATCGCATGAAGATACGCTATAAGGATGGTGGTGGTAAGACACAACTGGTCCACTCTCTCAACGGCAGCTCGCTTGCATTGCCGCGCATCGTGGCCTGTCTGCTGGAAACACACCAGACAGCTGAAGGTATCAGCCTCCCGGCTGCATTACATCCCTATTTCAAGGCGGAAAAGATATAAAAAAATAAATATGATGTGGCTGGTCAAACCAGCCACATCATAATATGCTTTGTAGGACTTTGATCGGAGAATTAGCACGCGAACGATTCGCAGGAGAGAAAGGAAAAACTACCAGCCTTGTTTTGCTACGCCAGCTTTGATTGCTTCAAGGGCTTTTGCTTCGCCCAACAGCGTAGTCAGCTTGTTGCCTTTACCATCATGTCCCTGCGCCATGTAAGCCCCTTTGGCAGTCTTTGTGATGACTGCGTCCTGGATGGGCACATTCTTCTCTTTCGTCTTTACATTGTAGGCCGTAAGTGTTACAGTTGACATAATTCCTTGATTTAATGCCTGCTATAAGCAGGTCTGGTTAGTATGAAATATTGTAATATTAGCGATTTTGATGCATTTGGCCGGAATTTTTTTTCCCGACCCTTGAAATTCAAAGGGTTATGCTGATTCTTCCGCATGTCGGGCCGCGTTTTAACCTCGCCGGAAACAGCAGCAGCCGCCATGCTTCCTATACGTCGAGCTTGGCGTATTTCGCATGTGATTCGATAAAATCGCGGCGCGGCGCAACCTCATCACCCATCAGCATGCTAAAGATACGGTCTGCTTCTGCAGCGCTTTCAATCGTTACCTGTTTAAGCGTACGCGTATCAGGATTCATCGTCGTATCCCACAGCTGATCGGAGTTCATCTCTCCAAGACCTTTATAGCGCTGTACGGTGACGCTGTCTTCCTTTCCGCCGCCAAGCTTTTCCACCCAGCCTCTGCGTTGCTCTTCATTCCACGCATAAGACTGCTCTTTTCCTTTCTTGACAAGATATAAAGGCGGCTGGGCAATATAAATATAACCCTGTTCGACCATTTCCTTCATATATCTGTAAATAAAGGTCAGGATCAGCGTAGCGATGTGGCTTCCATCGACGTCAGCATCGGTCATGATGATCAGCTTGTGATAACGCAGCTTAGCCAGGTTTAAAGCCTTCGGATCTTCCGGGGTCCCAACAGTGACGCCCAATGCGGTATACATATTCCTGATTTCCTCGTTCTCATAGATCTTATGCTCCATGGCCTTTTCTACGTTGAGGATCTTACCCCGCAGCGGAAGAATAGCCTGAAAGCTGCGATCCCGGCCTTGCTTGGCAGTGCCGCCGGCCGAGTCACCTTCGACCAGGAACAACTCGCAGCGATTCGGGTCCCGGTCAGAGCAGTCGGCCAGCTTACCCGGGAGACCGCCGCCCGTCAGTACGCTCTTACGCTGTACCATCTCACGCGCTTTCTTTGCAGCTGCACGCGCCTGGGCGGCAAGGATCACTTTATTGATAATGTTCTTTGCCTCTTTCGGATTCTCTTCGAGAAAGGCATCCAATACCTTGCTCACCGTAGAATCCACGACACCGCTGACCTCATTGTTCCCCAGCTTGGTCTTGGTCTGTCCTTCGAACTGTGGTTCGGGAACCTTTACCGAAACGATAGCGCTGAGCCCTTCACGGAAGTCATCGCCTTCGATCTCGACCTTTGCCTTTTCAAAGAGTTTTTCGCGGTCGCCATACGCCTTGAAAACACGGGTCAGCGCACGACGGAAACCCGCAACGTGCGTACCACCCTCGATCGTGTTGATGTTGTTGACGTAGCTGTAAATATGTTCGCTGTAGCTGTCGTTATAGGTCAATGCGACTTCAACGGCAACATTGGTGTGCTCATCCCGCCCCTCGACATAGATGATGTTGGGGATCAAAGGCTGACGGCCGGCGTTCTTATCCAGCATATCTACGAACTCGACGATACCGCCTTCGCTGTAGAAGTTCTTGCTATAAGTATTGCCCTGCTCATCCAGTTCCCGCAGATCTTTCAGCGTGATGCTGATGCCCCTGTTCAGGAAGGACAGCTCCCGCAGACGACCTTCGAGCACTTCTTTCTTGTAAATTGTTTCGGTGAAAATGCTCTCGTCGGGCCAGAAACGTACCGTCGTACCCGTCTTCTCGCTGACGCCGATCTCACGGACCTGGTACTGGGGAATCCCGATATTATACTCCTGCTCGAAGATCTTCCCTTCACGGTAGACCGTAACATGCAGATGCGAACTAAGCGCATTTACACAGCTTACACCCACCCCGTGAAGACCACCGGAAACCTTATACGTATTCTTGTCAAACTTACAGCCCGCGTGAAGAATGGTCATTACCATTTCCAGCGCGCTCTTCTTTTCCTTGCTATTGATACCGGTTGGAATGCCACGGCCATCATCGTCCACCTGGACGGAGTTGTCTTCAAAGATGGTGACCAGGATATTCTTACAATACCCCGCAAGAGCTTCATCGATAGAATTATCTACTACCTCATAGACCAGGTGATGCAGACCCTTGGCTCCGATATCGCCGATATACATCGCCGGGCGTTTTCGGACCGCTTCCAAACCTTCGAGTACCTGAATACTATCTGCCCCATATCCGCTGGCGGCTGCAGGCAGAACTTCCTGTGTTGCTTCACTCATATTTTGACTGGAATAGTGTAGTTAACAATAAATTAATAAAGGTTCGCAAATGTACGAAAAATAAGGGGTTCAGCCGGTTTTAATATCCCCATTCCAACCATATTTGTGAGTTTTTTGGGGATTATTTTTTCTCTGTTTCAGACAGCAAAAAATACCTTCCAGATGCCCCGCCAGGATACGCTGATGTTACTCCCTTATGCAAGTACCGGAACTGCAACAGTCACAGTTCTGTCATAAATATCGCCCGCCGAACCAATTGATCTATTTAAATGTATTTATTGACTTTTCTATGTTAAATTTGCCGCAATTATGTACCAGGCTCCGGATATATTGACATTGGCTTATAAGCAGCCGGTTATGCAGGAACAGCTCGTGCCTGTTCAGGAAAAAGAGCGCCAGATACCCGGATCCGTTCAGTATACGATCCGCAGGTATCGGAAGAATTCGCAGTGGAACGTAGACGACATGGGGATGCTGGTCTATAACTTCAGAAAAGAGGAGCCTGCCCAGAGTTATGTGGAACTCCGGTTCTGCGTTGCAGGAAACGTCTATTGCCGTAAAAAGGAGATCGAATGCGACTCCTGTAAGCTGAACGCGACTCCGGGCTGCTCCGAGCGCGTAGACACGGTAGACGTTCTTTCCTTCCGTTTTGAGTCCGTTCATCTCACTCAATTCGCGCGTCCCCGGAAACTGGAAAATACGATCAGCGACGACCTGCTGGCCTTCCGGCATAAATCTTCCTTCTCCAAGACGCTCTCCCTTTGCGGCAGAACACGTCTGGTGCTGGAAGCGCTCCTCAACCACTCTTATACGGATAGCATCGAAAATATCTTTATCAACGCCCAAAGCCAGATGCTGCTGTTATACAGTCTGGAATGTATGATCGGCGAAAAAGAGGTCGAGGTTTTCCAGTGTAAATTTCTCGCCAACGAAGCGGATCGCTCCAAGATCGCACAGGCCCGCGAGATCCTTCTCCAACATATCGGCGAACCGCTGACCATCAAAGAACTCAGCCGTAAAGTAGCCATCAACGAATGCTATCTTAAAAAAGGCTTTAAAGAAATGTTCGGCACGACCATCTTCGACTTCTACCAGGGACAAAGAATGGAACACGCCCGTTACCTTCTTTATGAGAAAGGGCTTAGCGTGACAGACGTATCGGTGATGCTGGGCTACTCGTCTATCTCTCACTTCTCGACCGCCTTCAAGAGACATACAGGCCTGAAGCCCTGCGAACTCTTACTTCATTAAACGATATAAAAAAAGAGGGTGATTTTTTTTATCACCCTCTTTTTGAATTTTATCCGTTAAGCTCTGCCAAACTCTCCGCAGCAGCCTTTATCGTCGCATCAAGATCGGCTGTCGTCAATGCATTGTTCAAAAACCAGCTTTCAAAAGCAGAAGGCGGCAAATAGATCCCACGCCGCAGCATCGAATGAAAGAACAGCTTGAAGAGCTCGTTATTCGCGCTGCTGGCGGTCGCAAAATCGGTGACAGCATGATCGCTGAAATGAACGCTGATCATCGACCCCAGCTGATTGATCCGGTAAGGCTGCCCCCACTGCCGGAAAACGTTGTCCAGCCCGTCGCGCAGATAGATCGTTTTTTCTTCCAGCTCGGTGTAGACCGAAGGGGTATCTTTCAAATGCGTCAGCATCGTATACCCGGCGATCATTGCAATCGGATTTCCACTTAGGGTTCCCGCCTGGTACACATTCCCCAACGGAGAGATATGCTGCATGATCTCTTTCCTACCGCCAAAAGCGCCCACCGGCATCCCGCCGCCAATAACCTTGCCATAAGTCGACAGGTCCGCACGGATGCCCAGTCTTTCCTGCGCTCCACCCGGCGCCAGCCGGAAGCCGGTCATCACCTCATCGAGGATAAACACGATCCCCTCGGCATCGCAAATCTCACGCAGCCCTTCCAGGAAGCCCGCCTGCGGAAGGATACAACCCATATTCCCCGCAACGGGCTCAACGATGATCGCAGCCACCTGGCCGGCATGCTCCGCCACCAGTTTTTTGACGCCATCCAGATCGTTGTATGCCGCAGTTAAAGTGTCCTGCGAAACGCCCGGAGTAACTCCCGGTACCGTCTGAATATTGAATGTCGCCACACCGCTTCCCGCCTTTACCAGGAAAGAATCGGCATGACCATGATAATGACCTTCGAATTTGATGATCTTATTGCGGCCGGTATAACCCCGCGCCAGCCGGATCGCACTCATACAGGCTTCTGTACCGCTGCTGACCATTCGCACCAGGTCCACGTTCGGCGCCATACTCACGATCAGTTCCGCCATCTCTATTTCCAGCTCCGTCGGCGCTCCATAAGAGGTTGAATAAGTCGCATACTCCTGTATCGCCTTTACCACAGGCGCCCAGGCATGACCCAGGATCATCGGCCCCCAGGAAGCGATATAGTCGACATAACGATTGCCATCCACATCGTAGAGATAGGCGCCCGCCGCCTTCTTCATGAACAATGGCGTGCCGCCTACACTGCGAAAGGCCCGGACCGGCGAATTGACCCCGCCAGGTATAGTCTTCTGCGCTCTTTCAAAAAGTTCTTTACTCTTGGTATACATAATTGTCGTTTTGTACCTAGCCATTCTCCTGCGTTTGCGGCATCGGCTTGACCCTTATCGGTTCAGCAATTTTACGGCATCTTTTGCAAAGTAGGTCGCGATCAGATCTGCGCCCGCCCGCTTGAAGCTCGTCAGGGTTTCGAGGATCGCCTTTTCTTCGTTGATCCACCCTCTTTCCGCAGCAGCCTTGATCATCGCATACTCACCACTGATATTGTATACGCTTACAGGAACCGGGACGGCGTTCTTGACATCCCGCAGAATATCCAGGTAAGGCAGACCAGGCTTGACCATCACGATATCTGCACCTTCTTCTACATCCAGCAACGCTTCCTTGACTGCTTCCGTTCGGTTGGCGGGATCCATCTGGTAGGTCTTCTTATCTCCAAATCCCGGTGCAGAATCCAACGCATCTCTGAAAGGACCATAAAAACAAGACGCATATTTGGCACTGTAAGCCATGATCCCCGTCTTCGTAAAGCCGTTCTCTTCAAAGGCCTTACGGATAGCGCCGATGCGGCCATCCATCATATCGCTGGGGGCCACCCAGTCGGCTCCCGCAGCCGCATGACTAAGACTCATCCTGACCAGCGCCTCTACCGTAGGATCATTTACGATCTCGCCATTTTCGACGATCCCATCATGACCATAGGAAGAATAGGGGTCAAGCGCCACATCGGTCATCACCACCATTCCCGGAACGGCATCCTTGATCGCCTTGATCGCGCGC
>JAATGQ010000036.1 GCA_015654595.1 Chitinophagales bacterium
GAGATCATTACCAACCCTGGCGCTAAATACGACGCTTCCGGCGGCACCTCAGGTATACTCAACATCGTGTTAAAAAAGAACCTGAAAGCAGGCTACAATGGTAACATCCGCGCTGGTATCGACCAACGCGGCAAATACAACCTCGGCGGCGATATCAATGTCAAACAAGGTAAGTTCAATGTTTTTGCCAGCGGCAACTATAACCAGCGCAAATCCATCTCCGATGGAAACACGTCCCGTTATACTTCCTTTGGAACGCCGGACAGTCTGCTTCAGCACGACCACAACATCAACAACGGTTATTTCCTCTTTGGCAGGGCCGGTGTCGACTACCTGATCGACAACCGGAATACGATCTCGCTGACCGGTAATATCGTACATGGTCATTTCGATCCGACCACGGGCAGCGATCTTTATGTCGACACACTTCTCCCTACCGGCACCACCTATTCCTATACACGACGTTTCTCCACGACAACGTCCAACTTCAGGAACCGCGGCGCGATGCTGAGCTTTACGCACAACTTCCCCAAGTCCGGCGAACAGTGGACTGCCGACCTGAACTATAGCTCCGGGAGCAATGACAACTTCAACAGTATCACCTCCGACATCTATAATGTAAAAGATGGGCCGCTGTCCTCAATCTATCGTCAACAACAGGTAGGTAACGGTACAAACAAATATTTTACTGCACAAACGGATTATACACTGCCCATCAACGAAAAATCCAAGATCGAGGCAGGCGCCCGTATCGCTATCCGGCATACGGATAACCTCAGCAACCTGGATACCGTCGGCCCCAATAACGAATTTGTGGTCGAGCAGCTTCTTTCATCCAAATACTCCTATAAGGACGAAGTATATGCCGGTTATGTGACCTATTCCAACGCAATCGGCAATTTCGGCTACCAGCTTGGGCTGCGCGCGGAAGGATCCAATTACAACGGCACGCAGAACTATACCGATTTTGACGCCGCAGGCAACCAGATCCCATCGGTCGGACATTTTAGCAACAGTTATCCTGTTAACCTTTTCCCCAGCGTGTTCCTGACGCAAAAACTGGGCGGAAACCAGGACCTGTCCTTTAACTACACGCGCAGGATCGACCGCCCTACGTTCTTCCAGCTGTTTCCCTTTACCGATTACTCCGACTCCCTCAACCTGAGCCGTGGTAATCCAAATCTGAAACCCCAGTTCACCAATTCATTCGAATTGGGCTATTCGAAAAGCTTTGCCGGTAATAACTCGCTGTTGGCCTCCGCTTATTATAAGCACACGACCGACCTGATCACCCGCGAGTCCACTGTCGGCGTCAATCCCGTCAACGACTCTTCGGTCATCATCAACACCTATATCAACGCGAAAAGCAGCTTTGTAGGCGGCTTTGAGGTGATCAGCCGCAATTCCCTTACCAAGTGGTGGGACCTGACGACCAGCGTCAATATTTTTACCTCCAAGATCAATACGATCGATACCGGTGAGTTTGCAGTGGCTTCCCAGGGTGAAACCTGGGCCTGGTTTGGCAAGCTCAACAATAGCTTCAGGATAACAAAGGCTTTCACACTGCAACTCACAGGAGACTATACTTCCAAGACCGTACTGCCTCCCGGCGGTAGCGCCAGCACTGGCGGCAACCAGGGCCGTGGCTTTGGCCCCACTTCAAGTGGCAACGCCAACGGCTATACGAAACCCAGCGGCGGAGTGGATGCTTCCGTTCGCTATGAATTCCTGAAGAACAAGGCTGCCTCCATCACACTCTCGGTCAACGATATCTTCCGCACCCGCGTCAACGACGTCTATATCAATGGCGGCACCTATACCCAGGAAGCAGACCGCAGAAGAGATCCTCAGTTCTTCCGGCTCCAATTCAACTGGAAATTCGGAAAAATGGATATGAACATGTTCAAACGTAAAAGCCTGAAAGGCGAACAAAACAGTTTGGAAGGCATAGGCAGTGGCGGCCCAAGCAGCAAAGAATAAATTGAAATAAAAAAAGGGCGTCCAATCGGACGCCTCACCGGCAAATAAATTTTTGGACATAAAATAAGAAAGAGGTGGTCTACTTTTGTTTTTAGACTGCCTCTTTCTTATTTTTATCCCGTGTATACCCTCCTATCCCTTGGCGACTCTTACACTATCGGCGAAGGCGTCCTGCTGACCGAAAGCTTTCCTTATTCACTGGTGCAACAGCTGAGATCCGCGGGTTTCCCATTCGCCGCCCCCGAGATCATTGCACGGACCGGCTGGACAACGGATGAATTATCCGCAGCCATGGAAGGATATAACTTCTTACCCCGCTATGATTTCGTCACCCTGCTCATCGGGGTCAACAACCAATACCGGGGCCGCCCGGCCACAGAATACGCCGTCGGGTTCGAGGCGCTACTGCAAACCGCCATCCGGCTCGCCGGAACCGCCTTCCGCGTCTTTGTGCTGTCCATCCCCGACTGGGGACTCTCCCCTTTTGCAATGACCTCCCGCCGCGACACAAATGCCATCCGGCAGGAGATAGACCTGTTTAATAAGACCGCCGAAACCATCACCACCCGGCACAACGTCGTCTTCCTCGATATCACCAGCCACGGCCGCGACGCGGGCTCTGCACCTGAAAACTTCACAACAGATGGGCTGCATCCTGCCAAAGAGTTCTATGCCGCCTGGGCAGTACAGATCGCATCGATCATCCAGACGATGCCGCTGCCGAGGTAGCCATCCGTACAATGCTATCCAACTCCGTTGCGCGGTATCTGACGACTCCGCTGCCGCGGTAGACTTTCATCCCGGTATTGCTCCGCAGAAGGCACGCCGCCGCATCCCCTCCCCAAGGCACGCCGCCGCATCCCGCTCCCCAGGGCCACGCCGCCGCGCTAATAAATACTGTTCAATCCATCCGTGTTGAGGAAAACGACATCCGGCTGATGCACATAGCTGGTGTTGAACCTGAACTGCAGCCCGGTGTTGATCATGATCTTAAAGGAATTATTCTGCTCCGTCTTGCGCGGGAAATACACCATCCGGAACTCTATCGTGTTGAAGACAAGGTTCTCATTGCGCGTCCTCATCCCCGCCCCTATCCCATGATATAGCGCGGACTTTTGAAAGGTTCCGCTTTCCGGTGTCAGAAAGGAAAGGTCTCCAAATGCAAAGGGCGCGAATTTGAAGCCCAGCAGCCGGTAGTTCAAAAAGACGGTTGTCTCTGAATGCAGCGTTACGCGCTGTTCCCCAAAGGTAGAGTCTCCGGTAAAGTAACGAAGCCCGAAAACGTTATTAATGGTCAGCGGATCTATCCCGATCCTGTTGTACTCCCGGCTAAAACTGAAATTGATATACTGTCTTGCTTTAAGCCCGCCAAAGAGAAAAAGCGGACTGTAATAGCTCGCGCCGGCCAATGTACTCGCGTCCTGTATCTGCCCCCGGTACAAAAACATGCCTGCCCGCAAAAAATACTGTATAAAGCCGCCTTTTTTGGTGACGACATAATCATTGGCATCCACACCCGTATACCACCGGTTGAGATAAAGCTGCCGGTACCAGCCGCTGGTCACGGCCACGTTATAACCGATCGGCAAGTCTTCGGTGGTTCCAAAACCGTAAACGTAGTTTGTCTTATAGAAGTCCTGACGGAAAAAAGTGAAGCTGCCAAGCGCCGCTTCCCGGCTGTTGAAACGCCAGTTAAAATTCTTGCCGACCTGGTAGGGGATGCTGTCGAAATCATTCCGGAAATAGCGGACACTCGCAAAACGCCGGTCACGGACCGAAGTATTGTTCAGAAAACGATGGGAACCTACGTTCCAGCCTATCCAGCCATCATACGTGTGATATTTGTATTTCCAGAACACGCTGTCCGCATTGTTATATACGTTGAAGTCCTGAAAATTCCCGATCAGAAGGCCGCCGGCAATTTTTGCGTAAGGCGCATAGAGGGGTCTGTCCATGCGGATATACCAGGCCCTCTCATCCGGAGAACTGGGATAAAGGTCATTCCGGATCTGCGTCAGTGCACCCGTCACGTTGATAAAGGTACCGGCGATATTGTACTTGGTGTAGAGCAACTCGCCGCCAAAACTGGGCGAACGACGCTGCTCCACATTAGAACCGACCTGTACCCGCTGGCCCATGCCCAAAAAGTTCGCTTCGCTGATATTCCCGCGGATACTTAACGGCGGAAAACCCAGACTCCCGATCGCTCCGTTGATACTAAAAAGATCCTTGAACACTACCACCAGATCTACGGAATCCGGGTTGTCCGGCAGGCTGCTGACCAGGATACGGGCATCCTGTATAAAGTTGAGATTACGGATCAACCGTTCGTTATCCGCCAGCTTGAATGGATTGACCGCCGTGTTCTCCTTGATAAACAAAGAATTTCGGATAACCCAGTCCCGGGTTTTCCAATGCAGGTGATTGAGCGCCTTCGTGCCGAAATACTGCAGTCTTCTTCCCGTATCGGTAAAGGTCTGCTCAAAGCCATAACCGCGGATATAGATATGCCGGATGATTTTCCCCTGGTAAGGTTTGAAGGGGCTTTCACTCTTGGTATTCAAAGCGGCAGCCATCGTTGCAGAATCGGGACTTCCCTTTGTGACGGCATTGCGCAGCCATTGAAAGATATTGTTATTCCGCCAGCGTTCAAACCTTTTCGGTATCGTATCCGCCGCTCCTACCCGGATCTTTTTGGCGCTGTCGCTGCCGACCGAAGTAGCCGTGTCCCGTCTCAGAAAAAAGGGAATCCCCCTGATCGTATCGACCTTGGGTCCTACCCGGCCCTTGCCCGTAGTATCCTTCACTTCCTGACCGGAGGAATACAGAAAAAGTAAAATACAGCCTAAAGCGGCCACCAGTCGTATCATCGAAGCATTCCTCAAGCAAATATCGGGTCAAATAAGTTTGATAATCAAAGGTCTAATATAAAGAATAATAATCACGGGCAAAGGAAGGAGTAACCATTTAACATCCCGATTACCCGCAGCTTTTTCGCAGCGCAGGTGGATCCGCCACCGGGATCCACTTATAACAGCCCTTTATCGGCGGTCTGTAAGCGTCCGCCCCCCTCGTCTTCGGTCCCTGCTTGCCCAGAGCAACCGGGTGGCACTGTAATTGAATAAGATATGGCAAATACCATTGAAAACATTAGCACATGAATACAAATACCCTCGTTTCCTGGCCGTCTATTTCGTCGGAACTCTCTATGACAACGTCATACAGCTCTAAATCACGCCGACAAAATACGGGAATGGTCAAACGTATGCCTGTGCCAGCGCCTCCTGATGATGAAACGGTCCGGAAGATGAACGAATTGGCGTCAACGCATCCGTTCTGCAGGCTGCACAAGGTAAAAAAGCACGAAACACTGTAAGTAAAGTAAGTAAGTATGTGGAAAAAATTCCCTCCCCAAAAGGAGGGAATTTCCACAAATAGGGGGCAGTGATACATCAGCCGACAGCCTGAATCCTCTCTACAAATGTGTTCAGGTGAGACAACTTAAAAATTTCCTTATCTTTTTCATCCGCATCGAAGTTCATGAACAGAATGCTGCCATCCTTGGACAGCGTCAATAAGTAATGATCCTTACGATAGATATCATAGACGACCATGTCGCCATGATCCTTTTCCTGCAGTATAAAGTCTTCTGTCCCATCGGCGCCCTTGATTGTTATGCTTTCGCTCTTTAATTTTTCCATATACATTTTTATATTTATACCATAAAAACACAGGCCATACCTCTTTTGGAGTTTTACGCCCCAGATCGGGCGCAGAACTCCTCATAAGCTGGCATAATTCTATCACCTTCATTTGAAAACACAATCAGCTATATGGAAAAGACAGTACAGGAAAAAAAGGACTCCCGGTTGGAAGCGCTGTTTATCGACGAACTGAAAGAACTCTATGGCGCTGAACAACATCAGCTGAACGTTCTGCCGCTGCTGAAGAAAGCGGCCTCCTCCCTAAAACTGCAAAATGTCCTGGCCAATCACCTCGACGCGACAAGAGAACATGTCCAACGGCTGGCGGTTATTTTTGAAAAGCTGGGACACCCGGTGGAAGCACGCATGTCAGCCGCTATCCTGGGCATTGCCAGAGAAGCTGAACAGGTGATCGAAACAACCGAAAAGTCTACCGCCACAAGAGACGCCGGTCTGATCGTAGCCGCCCAAAAGCTAGAACACTACGAGATCACCAGCTATGGCAGCCTTGCCCAGCATGCCCAAACGCTGGACTGGGATGAGATTGAAGAAATCCTCGAATCTTCTTTATACGAAGAAAAAGAACAAGACGACCTGCTGACGACGCTTGCTGAAAACTATATAAACAAAGAGGCCGGCCGGGAATAAAGCGCCCGGCTTCCCCGGCCCTGGGCCGAAGCCCCTGGCCTCGGAACGAAAAAGCCCGGCAGAGCCGGGCTTTTTCGTTCTCCCGAAAGTCTGTCGTACAGTGACAGGCTTTCGGCCTATAGCACATCCTCTTCATTGAAATCATATCTTTCCCTGATCCTCCTCGTCACCTCCTCCAGCGGCATCTTCGGCGCCGCTTTCTCCTCTCCTTTCTCCCACTGATCAAGCTCAGCCTGGGTATGCTTTTTCTGCAGCTCACCCAGCTTTTGCAGCAGTTCGGCCGTCATTTCTTTTTTCTGCTGATAAACGGTCGTCTTCTTCTCATGGATCAACTCTTTATCCCTTCGCATATCCTCTTCTGCAGCGGCCATCTGTTTCAACTCGCGCCCCGCCACTTCAAGATCATAAGGACCGACGCTCATGATCAGTTTAGACAACACGGGCCCGGTCTCGATCAAAATGATCAACAGCGAGATCAGCAGATTAGCCCAGAAGACGCTGCCCTCTTTTGCCGACAGGTCGGATAAAGCCTTGTTTCTTTCCAGAAACCCGACATCCGTTGTCACCTGCGCTTCGTATTGCCTGTTCTTGACCTCCCTCGCAGCGTTGGCCGTTCGTATCAGACTATCCTGGTAAAGCTCCTGTTGTTTCAACTGCCGGAGCTCGGGCGTAAGCAGCTGTAGAGCCGACTGATATGCTTCCTGTTTCATACGGGTCAGCTTGTCGATCCCGCGCTTCCCCGATCCGCCGGTTCCATCGGCTTCTTCCACATAAGCCTGCTGCAGCCGGTGGAGCGTATCCTGTAAACCCTGTTCCCGGGCTGTCAGCCTATCCCGCTCGTGTTGCGCCATGGTCAGCACGGAACGGCTTTCTGCCTGTAACAGGCTATCATTCTGCAGCATCTTCGTATGCCTGTTGGCAATCACCTGGACATCGATCTCTTTTTCGAAGATCTTTAATTCCAGCGGTCTGGCGATCGTAAAACCGATGAGCAGCGCCAGCACAATACGCGGCACAGCCATCCAGATCTGCTTCTGAAGGGAGACGCCATACTTTCGCATCGTAGAGACCAGGAATCGGTCGAAGTTGAAAATAATAAGCCCCCACACTAGCCCAAAAAAGACAGCCCAGGCGGGTTCATTAAAAACGCTGTAGACCGCATAACCCGCAGACAAGGCCGCCAGGATAAAGGTCGCGAGCAATACGCCTCCCAGCCCTGCGTATTTCGTCTGCTCCGAAGGACAGTCTTTTAAGACATCCTGGTAGGCGCCTGCGCACCACCAGAAAAAATTGGATTGCCTGGGCTTGCGGACCTTCCCGCCCAGACCGGTAAAAGAATCATAGGTATAACCGCCCCTGGGACGGCTGTTGTCGCTTGTTGTTGTAGCCATGGATATACAGTTCTGGGTCAAAAATCCGATGACCGGCGCCGCATCACCTGGACTGGACACAGCCAGCCTGCCTGCCTTTACGAGCCGGACCCTCTTTTCCCTTTTTTGGGAAGCATGTCGACATACCTGTACCACAGGCAGACCGCTATACCCCCTTTTCAGGGATGCCGTTAATTGAAGTGGGAACAATACAAAGAACGGTTTTTCCGGGCGGAAAATTGCTAAAAGAAACGTGAATATCCGGCCAAATTTCGGCGAACCGGCCCTACCGCTCTGCAAATCAGGAACAAACCATTTCAGTCAATCGCAGCAGACAGGAGCGCTGCAAAATATGCAGTTCTTTGCGGCGGGCAACCAGCAGCTGCTCTGCCCTATCGATATCCATCAACCGGAACTGTATCGTGTCCGAAGGACGAAGCTGCGCCAGCTTTGGCAGATGGGCGGTGATCACATGCGCTATCCTTGGATAACCGCCGGTAGTCTGGTGATCCGCCATCCCCACGATCAGCTGTCCGCCGGGCAATAATTGAACCGTTCCAAAACTTATCGCAGAAGATACCAGCTCTGCCGGCTCGTCCAGCTCCAATGCCTGTCCCTTCAATAGATAGCCCATCCTGTCCGAAGAAGGATGGATCAGAAAGTTATTTTCAAGAAGCGCATTCTTCGAAGCCGCACTCAGCAGAGGCCATTCATGACCAGGTATAAATCCGATCTCATGAGGATACTGATACGTCTTTTCTATATTGACCCGCCAGGGTAGCGCTTCAAAATTGGTTTCTTCCTTTAATAACCCGGCGAAGTAAATGGTGTTCTCGTTAAAAGGAAGCTCATCGCCTTTTTTTAATGCCATTCCGCCCCAGCCGCCCGCTTCGGCGTCTATATGCGCGCTATAACTGTTGAGCCATTTTTCCATGCAGTAGCCGCCATGTACGCTCAGATAACAACGCCCCCCGGTAACCAGCGAAGGGAAATGCAAGACCGTGTTCTTTCTTACGACTACCGGCTGCCAGAGCGGAATCCTTTCGTCAACAAGCGTTGGGGTAAAATCGGCGCCGGTGATCGCAATCAACGTGTTCTGTTCAAAAAGGATCTGCGGGCCGGGAAAGTGAATTTCGATTACCGCCTCATTCTTGTCATTGCCCACCAGCAGGTTCGCTATCTCCGCCGCATAACTGTCCATTGCCCCTCCGGGGCTGATCCCCCAATTGCCGAAACCATTCCCGCCCAGGTCCTGAATAGTATCCAGCAGCCCTGGTTTAATAATGGAGAATGCCATAATAACGATTTAAAGATGAACAGGTCTATAATAGGCTAACCGACGGTTCAGAGGGGTGGACCAACAGGAGGATCTAAAGCTACAAATTATATGGACCACTACAAATTACCAATTTTTTTGAGCTAATTTGGCCAATTCTGTTCATAAACTTATAACCTCTGAACCAACTCGACGTCTAATTCGTTAATAATCAGGCACGACCAAAGTCGTCAAAAACAAATAAACCCGAGAGTCCGGGGTACCTGATTTTTTAATTTGATGGTTATACTGTAAACTTGCAAGCAAAGAGGTAGAAATACATGGCTAAGAACTTATTAATTGTGGAGTCTCCGGCGAAAGCCAAGACGATTGAAAAGATCCTGGGAGAAGACTTCGAGGTGAAGAGCTGCTACGGACATATCCGGGATCTCGAGAAGAATGACATGGGGATCGACATCAAGAACAACTATCGCCCACGTTATATAGTCCCTGAAGATAAAGAAAAGGTTGTCAAGGAATTAAAAAGCCTCGCCAAAAAATCCGGCGAAGTTTGGCTCGCAACGGACGAGGACCGCGAGGGGGAAGCCATATCATGGCACCTTTGCGAAGTACTCGGACTGGACCCTATCACTACGAAGCGCATCGTTTTTCATGAGATCACCAAGCCGGCTATCCAGTCGGCCGTCACCAAACCCCGGACCGTGGACATGAACCTGGTCAACGCCCAGCAGGCACGCCGGGTACTGGACAGGATCGTAGGTTTCGAGCTTAGCCCCGTCCTCTGGCGGAAGATGAGCATGAAGAACAACCTCAGCGCCGGCCGGGTACAAAGCGTTGCCGTCCGCATCATCGCCGAACGCGAACGCGAGATCAATGCCTTCACCGCCGTCAGCTCCTTTAAAATAGAAGCGCACTTTACCGCCAATGATGTGACAGGCAAAAATGTCACTTTCCAGGCGGAAGGTAAGAAACAGGCGACGGCCGAAAATGCGGAAAAATTCCTGCAAGGATGCATTGGCGCCGACTATACGGTATTGGATGTACAGGTAAAACCGGGGAAAAAGACGCCTGCCGCCCCTTTCACCACCTCTACGCTGCAGCAGGAAGCGAGCCGGAAACTCGGTTACTCGGTTTCCCGCACGATGCTGCTCGCCCAAAAGCTTTACGAAAGCGGTAAGATCACCTATATGCGTACGGACAGCGTCTCCCTCAGCGACCTGGCCATGGACGCCACTGCCAACCAGATCCGCAGTCAGTACGGCGAACGCTATGTACAGCCCCGCCGCTTTAAAAATAAAAATGAATCCGCACAGGAAGCGCACGAAGCCATCCGACCTACCGACATGAACAACATGACAGTAGAAGACGCCGACTGCCGCCGCCTGTACGACCTGATCTGGAAAAGAACGATGGCCTCTCAGATGGCTGACGCCGAACTGGAAAAGACCATCGCCAGGATCCAAATCTCCACGAATAAAGAAGAGCTTACCGCCAACGGCGAAGTACTGAAATTCGACGGGTTCCTGAAAGTCTACCGGGAAGACCGGGACGACGAAGACATGCACGAAGAAGAAGAGCAGGAAGGTGTTCTGCCCCCCCTTACGGTCAACCAAAAACTGCCTTTAAAGGAAATGCGGGCCATAGAACGCTTTACCCGTCCCCTCCCCCGCTATACTGAAGCCTCGCTGGTAAAAAAGCTGGAAGAACTGGGAATCGGACGCCCTTCTACTTATGCACCAACCATCTCTACCATCCTCAAAAGAGGATATGTAGAAAAGAGAGACAAGGAAGGCGTAAAAAGAGACTTCCGCATCCTGCGGCTGAAGGACAAGACCATTGAAAAGGTAGTCGAACAGGAAAATACCGGCGCCGAGAAGTCCAAATTGTTCCCCACCGATCTCGGACTCGTGGTAACGGACTTCCTCAAGCAGTACTTCGACGATATCATGGACTATCATTTTACCGCCCGTATTGAAGAAGAATTTGACGAGGTCGCTCAGGGTAAGCTTCAATGGAATAAAATGATCGATACCTTCTACAACCCCTTTAAAAAGGACGTAGACAATACCATTGAGAAAGCCGAACGGATAAAAGGAGAACGCGAACTCGGCATCGATCCGCAAAGCGGTAAAAAAGTCGTCACCCGCATGGGCCGCTATGGTCCCATGGTACAGATCGGTGATGTCACCGACGAAGAAAAGCCCAAATTTGCCAAGCTGAAAAATACGCAAAGCATCGAAACGATCACCTACGACGAAGCCATGGAGCTGTTCCGCCTTCCTCGTAACCTCGGCGCTTTTGAAGAAAAGGACGTGACGGTGAACATCGGCCGCTTCGGCCCCTACCTTGCACACGACGGTAAATTCTATTCCCTCAGCAAGGACTTCGATCCGTATACGATCACCTTCGAACAGGCAACGCCCATCATCGTAGAAAAACGCGAAGCCAAGGAACAGCGGACGATCAAAATCTTTGAAAAGGAAAAGATCCAGCTGCTGCGCGGCCCCTATGGCCCCTATATTAAGCAGGGTCTCCGCAATTACAAATTGCCGAAGGAAAAACAGGATACCGCAGCCGATCTGACGCTGGAAGAAGTAAAAGCCATCATCGAAGAAGTAAAGGCCAATCCGCCCAAACGGGTGCCCAGAAAGAAAAAAAGTTAACTGATTTCACTGTAGTAGCCGTCGCACCGGATAAGCCATCCCGCGGCGGCTATGCAATTTAATAAACATTCCAGGCGTTAGTGTGGATAAGAATATGGCCGAAGTTTTGCGAAACTCTCCGAAATTAACGCTCATATTCTGAGAGGAAGATATAATGCAGGAAACCCGAGAAATAATAGCGCTGTTCCATCTGATCGACGACCCCGACCAGGACGTGTTCGACTCCGTAAGCAACAGGATCGTCAGCTACGGACGAGGCATCATTCCCAATCTGGAAGATCTCTGGGAAAATACCATCAGCAATGATACACAGGAACGGATAGAATTGCTGATCCACAAACTGCATTATAACGACCTGACAGAAGACTTTAATCACTGGAAAAGCGGGAGCTATAAGGACCTGCTGACGGCTTCCCTGCTTCTGGCAAAGTTTCAGTATCCCGACCTCATCACCACCCCTATCTTACAGGAAATAGAAAAGCTGCGCCGGAATATCTGGCTCGAGCTGAACAGCTATCTTACCCCCCTCGAACAGGTACACGTCGTGTCCAGCATCCTGTATAACTATTACGGGCTAAAGGGAACAGAAGTCGCCTATCAACAACCGGAAGAGTTTCTGATCAACAAACTGATCGAAACCAAAAGAGGCAACTCGATCACAAACGGCATTCTTTACCTGCTCTTGGCTGAATTACTCGATATCCCCGTCAAAGCGATCAATATTCCGCGTCAGTTCGTACTGGCCTATATCAAGCCCTACTACGACGAAAACCCGGAGAAGCTGAGCCCGATGCAGCGGATAGAATTCTTTATCGACCCGACCAGCGGTCAGGTCTTCTCTCATAAAGACGTCGAAAATTATTTCAAACGCATTTCGGTGCCGCCAGTAGCCTCCTATTTCAAACCGCTTTCGCACAACCGGATCATGCAGACGGCACTGGAAGAATTCAGCAAATGCTTTGACGACGAAAGAAACGCGTACAAGCAAAAAGAACTGATGGACCTGTCCCGCCTGCTGAATGAGGAGTAGATCGATGGCGTATACCAGATCCATAAACTAAGAAGGCGGCCCCAATGAAATGAGGCCGCCTTCTTAATATTATAAAAAGAACTTACACACCAAGCGTCCAGCCAGCACGATAATCGCGCTTGACAAACGCATTGGCTTCATCGAAGTTGGTGATCTTCATGTTCTGCGCATCCCATAACAGCTTCTTACGGCCAGGGAAATTACCGCTGCTATCCTTTACGTAATAGCTGCGAAGCGCCAGATTACCCATCAGGATCGTCTCAGTCAACGGTCCTGCATATTCAAAGGGAGAACTCAACTCATTCTTGCCATAACCTGCTATACAGGCATTGACCCACTGTACATAGTGACCTTCCGGTACACGGTGCAGTGTCTGCGGAACGCTTTGCGCATCGGTCCGCGAAGTAGGCAGCAGGGTCGGATTGCTGGCATAACAGCCGCACATGATCTTACCCTTTGTGCCCGTGATGATCGCGCCGCCGTCAGGATCGCCCATCGGCTCATTTGGTCCGAGTTCATCAGGACGTACAGGCCGGATACCGCCGTCCATCCAGTGGAGATCGACAGTGGGTTTGCCTGGCTTGCCCGGGAACTTCATCTTGACATAAGAAGACACCGGACAGCTTTCGGGATGGTAAGCGGGATTCCACATCACTTCATAAGTGGAGCTCACGCTGCATTCTACTTCGGAAGGATAGCCCAGTCCAACGGTCTTGAACGGCGGATCGATCAGGTGGCAGCCCATATCCCCCAATGCGCCTGTTCCATAAGCCCACCATCCACGCCAATTGAACGGCAAAAAGGCTTTGTGATACTCATCCGCCTGGGCAGGTCCCTGCCACAGATCCCAGTTCAGCTCTTTGGGGATCTCTTCCTTACCCGTAGGCTTTGCCAGCCCCTGAGGCCATACAGGACGGTTTGTCCAGACATGGATCTCTGTGGCGTCGCCGATAAGACCGGCGTTGTACCACTCCTGCATCAGCCGGACGCCGTCGCTGGAAGAACCCTGGTTACCCATCTGGGCAACGACCTTATAGCGTTTGACCGCTTCGGTCAACATACGCGCTTCATAAATGTCATGCGTCATCGGCTTCTGACAATAGACGTGCTTACCCAGCTGTATAGCGCCCATCGCGGCGATCGCATGAATGTTGTCAGGAGTCGATACGGATACCGCATCAAAATGCTTGTGTTCTTTGTCAAGCATTTCACGGAAATCCTTGTAATACTTAGCCTTGGGATAGGCTTTGATCGACTTGGCGGCTTCGCGGTCATCGACATCGCAGAGGTACGCGATATCTACTTTTCCACTGCCATAAAAATGTCGTAGATCGTCGGCGCCTTTTCCTCCTGCGCCGATAGCGGCAATCGTTAGCCTGTCGCTGGGCGCCAGGAATCCACGTCCGAGCACATGACGCGGTACGATAAAGAATCCGGTGGCAGCCATCGCTGTCCCTTTCAGGAACTCACGACGGGAAGCCTGGATGTTTTTCTTCGTTTTGTTGTTGAAGCTCATAAAATTGTGTTGCTGATTTGGTCGGTCGAAACGGTTTGAGCAGGTAAGTTACTGAAGTAGTACAAATAAAAAAGCCGGCTCGATGGCTAAAATTTCGAGCCGGCTTTTTTTAGCAACACTAATTTATAACAAAGTCGCATCGAGAGTAATCTCTGCATTCAGCACCCGGCTAACAGGGCACCCCTTTTCTGCGCCCTTGGCCAGCTCCTGGAACTGCTCCTTAGAGATGCCAGGGATCTTTGCCTTTAATACCAACGCAGACTGGGTGATCGTCGGCGTTCCGCTGCTTGGATCAAGCGTAATGGTAGACGTCGTTTCCAGCGAGTCCGGAGTGAAACCCGCTCCCTGTAATGCAAAAGCAAGCGCCATCGTATAACAACCGGCATGCGCGGCGGCAATCAGCTCTTCAGGATTCGTACCAACTCCCTCTTCAAATCTTGATTTGTACGAATACTGCGTCTTGTTCAGCGTTGTGCTTTGGGTCGTTAAATTACCATTACCGTCTTTTCCAGAGCCGTTCCATACGGCAGTTCCTGTACGTTTCATAAGTTTAAAGTATATTTATGTTTACGAAAAAACCAAAAAGCCACCATTAATATGCCAACCATCGAGTGGTCAGATTTTGAAAAGATAGATATCCGGGTCGGAACAATTCTTGAAGTTAATGAATTTCCAAAAGCAAAACGGCCGGCCTGGCAATTGACCATCGATTTCGGTGAAATTGGCATTAAAAGATCATCCGCGCAAATAACGGACTTCTACGGAAAGGAAGAGCTCATCGGCCGGCAGGTAATGGCTGTCGTAAACTTTCCTCCCAAACAGATCGCTAATTTTTTCAGTGAATGTCTCGTTTTAGGCGTGTATACTGACAAAAAAGAAGTAGTTTTAATTGGGCCGGACAGAAAAGTCACCAATGGATGGAAACTGGGCTAGAACGGCCGCTCCAAACCCCATATATGGCTACCACCCTGGACATTTGCTCCACCTACTACCAATCCCCGTTGGGTCTGCTGCGTATCGGCGGAACGGACACCTATATCAGCGAGATCAGCTTTATCGATCACCTGGATGAAACCTCCCCAAAAGATCCCGACCTGCAAGGACCAGCCACGCCCATCGTGATCCAGTGCATCGAACAGCTCATCCAATACTTTCAAGGTCAAAGAAGGGAATTCGATTTCCCGATCAACCAGGAAGGAACTCCGTTTCAGAATCTGGTGTGGAATGAATTGACGGGCATCCCCTTCGGAAAGACGATCAGCTATATCGAGCTTTCCCGCCGGATCGGCGATACGAAAACAATACGCGCCGCAGCCTCCGCCAACGGGAAGAATAATATTGCCATCGTAGTTCCCTGTCACCGCGTCATCGGCTCCAATCGCGACCTGGTCGGCTACGCCGGCGGCCTGTGGCGGAAGAAATGGCTGCTTGATCACGAAAACAAAGTACGCTGGGGCGTTCAGACCCTTTTTTAATCTTGTTTTATTTCTCCTGCCCGGCTTATTTCATCTCCTCCGACGTAAACGCCAGCGGCAAAAGCATACTTGCCTCCTTCACCGCAAAAACCACCCCTTCTTTCCCGCCCATGAGTAACCGAATTTTACGGCCTGTCCTCAATTCGTATTCAAGGATCGTCTGCCGGCAGATACCGCAAGGCGAGATTGGGCGGTCACTGGCGCCGTTCTCATTGTCATAACTGACTGCCAGCGTATCGATCGCCACACCGGGATGCAGCGTTGCAGCCACAGAAAGCAAAGTCCTTTCAGCGCAGATCCCTACAGGAAAAGACGCGTTCTCCTGATTTGTACCGGTGATGATGGTCCCGTCGACCAGACGGGCAGAAGCCCCCACCCTGAACTGCGAATAGGGCGCATAAGCACTCGTCGTAACGCCTCTGGCGATCTCCAGCAGCTCGGCATCAGCATCCGACAACTCATCGGAAGAACCATAGATATCGTAAGAAAAATGGTAGTCCTTTTTTTCCATAGTAAGCTATTTAACAACAAAGCCGGCGTTTGCCGGCTTTGTTTCTTTTATTTAATCTTCTTAAAGAGTCGGCTCCAGCGAATGCCATGATTCCAGCTCATCCAGATCAGGGACGCTTCCCCGACGATATGATCTTCGGGTACAAATCCCCAATAACGGGAGTCCTGAGACCCATGACGGTTATCCCCCATCATCCAATAGTAATCCATTTTAAAGGTATAGGTCGTGACAGGCTGATCATTTAGATAAAACCTGCCGTCCTTCATCTCGAATTTATTCTGCTCGTATACCCGTATAGCGCGTTCGTATAACGGATAATTTTCGGCTGTAAGCGTCAGCGTCCCACCTTTGGAAGGGATCCATAAAGGTCCGTAGTTATCCCTTGTCCAGGTATATCCTGCAGCATAAGGATAGACCGACCGTTCACTGTCGATATCGGGGATGATGCTTTGCGCCAGTCCGCTCTTTATCATCTTTTCATGCGCGGCCCAGGTCAATAGCATCACGTACTCATTGGGCGCCCCTGTCGCACGAACATCTTCGCCGCCGGCGACATCCAGGTTGTATTCATCCCGCATGACTGTTTCATCCAGCGGCTGCCCATTGGTCTTCACCGTATAATAGGTCTGCGATTCAGGCGGAAATACCTGCGCCTTCCCGTTAATGTACAAGACCTGGTTTTTGATCTGCAGCGTATCGCCGGCAATCGCGACACACCGCTTGATATAATTCTCTTCCTTATCGACCGGGCGGGTGATCAGCGGGTACTGATCCGGTGCGCCAAGCACAATGTTCCGGCCGGCATTGATATCTCCTTTCCCCAAATCCCGGCAAACGTCATAATAGGGATTCTGCGACTGGTAGTCCGGCAGATTGATTACCGTATCCCCCGCCGGGAAGTTGAACACCACCACGTCACTGCGTTTGAC
>JAATGQ010000023.1 GCA_015654595.1 Chitinophagales bacterium
GTAGAAAGTGCAGTTGTCGCCAAAAGGACCTGACCGGGGGGATCGCCGACCGTCACATCAGTCCCCGGGATATTATTCGATCCATTGGTCAGGTTAGCAGAAGAAGTCTTTACCGAGATCCCCCATGGCGTTGTACTGCTTATGGTCAGATGGTTGGTTTGATCCTGTGTCACTCCCGAGCTGTAATTGGCGGTTGTGTTAAAGGTCAGCGTCGTCGTGGCGTCGTTGACTAAAAAAGCCTGCATGTCTGAGACATTGATGACGAGCGAACTGGTAGTTGTTTGATTGGCTACAGTGGGACTCGTGCTGGCATCGGATGTCGTAAAGGTAAGTGGAACAGTATAGGTACCTGCCTGTACAAACTGACTAAGCAGGCTGGCCGGCGAAAGAGAAAACCCGATAGCCTGTGTCTGATTATTGCCGCCGCTGACAGGAATCGCCGATGCAGTAAGATTTTGTGTTGCTGTGGAAAGACTTACGCCAGCGCCGCTATTGACTGAGCCCATTACATTGGCAACGGCCAGGTTCGAAGGGTTCGCCAGGCCCAGTGTGCTCGTATAGGTAAAATTGCTGCTGTTGGACTTTACCCCGATCTTATATGGAACGGTCGATGATATGGCCTTCGAACTGGATGCCGAAACAGTCGTCGTCGAATAGTCCGCCAGACTATTGACATTCAGCGTAAAGGCCGGCAGACTTGCCGGCGTCTCGATATAAGCGGGAATATTGATCGTAAGTAGACCGGGGCTCACCACCGACCCCGTACTGCCAAGCGTATAGATGAGTGTCGTGGTGTAGTTGCCCGCCGACCAGGCGTGGCTGGGAATGGGAACCGTGTATTGTAATTGAATAGGTCCCGAACTTAAGGACAGCAGGGCAGTATAGATTGCCTGCGAAGAGGTAGAAAGGTCGATAGGCGTCGCGCCGCCGAGATTAATTCCGTTGATACTCGTCAGAGTAATACCCAGGTTATTCACAGGAAATGAAGTTCCCGATGGCGAAAGCAATATGGGAGAAGAGCCATGCAGCCAAATCGACTGTTCAATAGCCACACCAGTGTAGGACCCGCTGACCAGCGTCGTTATATAATTCGTCCCGCTCTGCAGATTGGTCTGCGGTATCGCAATCATTACCTGTGCGCTGATTGTCGCCGTCAGCAGCAATAAAAAGCCGGTTAACAGTATACTAATATACAATATCCTTCTGCGCAACTTTCAAATCGTTTTGATCCCCTGTATCCAGAAAAGCTACGGCCAGGTAACGGCCGCGGACAACCGGCAAGTCGACATAAACGACCTGTTCCGTACCCGGCAGCAACGAAATTCTTTTCTCCGGTACAGCGATTTCCTTTCCATCGGTCTTGCGGGTAAGCTCCACCCTTAGCGTTGCATCCGTAGAAACCTCTCCGCTGTTGGCCACCCGGACGGCATACCGCCGCAAGGTATCCTTCCCGGAAAGCACGAGCCCCCTTTCGTCAAAAGACATAAACTCAAGATTCCGGCGTGTCGCTCCTACCGGGGTATAATAAATGTGAATAGCCAGCTCCAGCCGGATCTGAATGCCCATGTTCCGGTTGCCGCGACGTGCCGCTGTTGTATCGGCATTGCCGATCTGGGAAAGAAACAACATGCTTCGTGTTACCCCCCTTTGCGAGATAGCAGTATCCGCCGGAATATTCAGATAGACCGGGATATCCTTTGTTTCATCCGGCGCCAGGTCAATGGTCGCAGGTAATCCCCCCACCCAGCCGGCATTTGACCCCGGCATCGTCCCAGGATCCAGATAAATCTTTTCCCCGAGACTGTCCCTGTAAAAATCCTTCAGGTACAGCCTGTAGGTAATATACTTTTTAGATGGGTTGGTCACCGATAAAACCTGGGAAACCCTGCTGCCGGGATTTCCTGTAAAAAATAACCGTGTTGGGCTCGCCGCTATCCCCTGCGAAAGAACCGGAGTCGCAGTGCCCGATAATAAAATCAGACACAGCGACCACCGGAGGATATTTTTGCAATGGTTCGTAACCTTATAGCTCAGGCTCTTCAAGCTGTAATAATTATACTATGGATTCGAAATCGTATAAGTAACCGTAGTCGTGTAAGTATCGGGAGTCAGCCCGATCAGCGTCTGAGCGGCAGCGGCGGGCACAGTGTAGGTTACCCCCAGTGACTTGGCCAGGCTGGCCGGACCGCCGGTAATCAATGTCTGTGCCGTACTGCTCAGCGTAACCGTACTGACCGTCGCGCTGCCGCCGACAGAAGTCGCGCCACCATCTACGCTCAACCGGACATTGCCGACCGGGATCATAGACGTATTTCCGCTGGTAACCCCAGCCATATTAGCGCTGGAGGCAGCCACCTTGACCGTATATGTCTGCGCGCTGATATTCGTGATGGTCAGATGCGAAGCCTGATCCACGGATTTACCGTTCTGGTAATCCGTCAAAGCAGAAAATGTAATCGTGGTCGTCGGATTATTGACAAGAATGCTCAGCAAAGGATTGAATGCGAGCCGAAGCACCGTAGAACCGCTGGTTTGAGCGTGGGATCGGAATACTATAGAAGAAAAACCCAGAGTCATTATAAAGAAAAAAACTATTTTACGCATATGCGTTTGATTTAGATGTGGAAAAGACCGATGAATTCGGGTCATCAATTTTCCCGAAAAAAAACGGATTGGCTTAATGGATAGGTCAGGCGTATCAATCTTCAGAATGACACTATGGATTCGAAATCGTGTAGGTAACCGTAGTCGTGTAAGTGTCGGGAGTCAGCCCGATCAGCGTCTGGGAGGCGGAGGCAGGCACTGCATAGGTAACCCCCAGTGTCTTGGCCAGGCTGGCCGGACCGCCGGTAATTAATGTCTGCGCCGTATTGCTCAGCGTAACCGTGCTGACCGTCGCGCTGCCGCCGACAGACGTCGCGCCGCCATCCACACTCAACCGAACGTTGCCGACCGGAATGGTAGACGTGTTGCCGCTGGTAACTCCGGTGAGCGTAGTTCCCGAAGCCGCAACCTTGACTGTATACGTCTGTGCCCCAATATTAGTGACCGTCAGGTGAGAAGCCTGATCCACGGATTTACCGTTCTGATAATCCGTCAAAGCCGAAAATGTAAGGGTAGTCGTGGCGTCATTGACAAGAATGGACAACAATGGATTCAATACTATTCTCAGCGTAGTAGCGCCGCTCGACTGCGCCTGAGAACGTAAAGCAATAAAGGAAAGGCCAAAGATCAGGGCAAGGACAAAACTAATTTTCCGCATAAATTTTTCTAAATGTGATTAAAATTTACTGCAATCTAAATCAACAATTTCAAATGTAATTTATAATATATATAAAAATAAATATTTACCTTAGGGGCTGAGAAATAATGACCGAGTAGAGGTATCACCCTTTAGAGCCTGCGCAGCAAAGTAATTGCCGAAAATTAAATCATTCAACCATTTGCGCCGGCGGGTACCCGTTTACATCTTAATCTGTATTAGTTTTCAATTATTAACATCAAAGGCCTTTGCCTTTCAGTTGCCGGTTGTCACAACCGCGGTAACCGCCTTTTTTGAGAAGGACACCGTACCTATTAGCAACGGGCATACGTTTTCCAATTCATTGAGATTATCCAATCGTTCGCTCCTTACGCAAACGCTTCGGCTCGATGTCCGAAAGACGACTATTGAAGGCGGCTATCTGTCCCTGCCCGATAGTCTTACCCTGGCGCCCGGGGAACAACGAAATATCCCCCTGAAATTCCTCGCTTCGGCAGCTATCATCAAAACAGCCCTTCAAGCCTACACAGTGTCGTACCTTGTCCGTCCTGTCGCTGCGGCTCCGGGTTCCACGGCTGCAAACGCCGCGGCAGCTGCCATCCCTTCCACCACAGGCTCTCCTGCGGCAACCGCGGTGTTCTTCACGCGTCTCAACGAAGACGCCCGCCTTCTGCTGCAGCTGATCAATCCTGTCGCATTGCTGGACCCGGCTACCAACCAGGCGCAGGCCTCTTTTTATGTCAGCAACGAAGGACTGCTGCCCGCATCCATCCGTATCCGGCTCAACGCTTATCCCTACGGCCTATCCATCACCCAGGACAACCAACTTTTTGTCCTGGGCACAGGCGCCCGACGTCTTTTTACTTATACGGTACGGAGCCGTTCGGCTAAAAGCGTCAATACCGATTACCAGCTCATCCTCCAGCTGACCGATACCCAGGGCAATGTCCTGACCACCGGGAGCATTTCTGTCCAATCGCTGTCCAGCACCAAACAATTCTTCAACGGCAGCCTGCTCAACGCCGGCCAGCCTGCCAACTGGCTCGAGCTGAACTACATCAATCTCAGCCGGTACACTTCCTATTTTCAGTTCAGGGGCAAGGGTGGCGTTGGTCTTGCCGACAGCAGCCGTTTAGACTACAAACTCAACCTCGAATACTATCGTCAGCCAAGCGGCCTCAACCTCTATGATACCTGGCTATCGTATTCCACTTCCCACTTCCATATCCAGGCTGGCGGCATTACCGACAACCTCGACTATTCGATCACCGGCAATGGGATAACGGCCGGCTTTTTTCCCGATAAAAAAAATAGTATTGAAGTGTTTGGCGTAAAAAACAACTATATCCTTTACAGCCAGGTATTCCATAGTATTCCCGGCGCCGATATCGCCGGACTGCGCTATAGCTATACCACCCAGCCCTTTTCGCTGCAAACCTCTATCCTGCATGCCAGCGACCCGCTGCTTGATGTCTATGACAACCTGCTGCACAGCGCCGCCCGGCTCAAGCTGGGAGGCCACCAGGACATACAATGGGAGGCGGGGTTCAGCACCGAACAGCCTCGATCGGACAACAGGATCAACTATGGTTTTTCCGCCGGCTTCAAATACCACAACGAAACGCCGCAGTGGTCCCTGGCGCTGGACGACTATTACAGCAGTCCCTACTACAGCGGCTGGCGGCGCGGAGCTCTCCAGCTGGAAAATGAAGCCGACTTCAAGCTGGACAGCGTCAACCGCCTCTTTGGGCGCTATAACAAATCCTTTACCTCGCCCCGGTATACCCCGACAGCAGACTCGCTGATCTTTGTTCCCTTCGATTACAACAACACCGACATTTACGCAGCAGGTTACCGTACCCGCTGGCGCCGGTGGTCGGCCTCGCTTTATCCCTATTACATGACCCAGAAGATCTATACCGCCTTGAAGACACAGGCGAGCAGTCTGAGAAGCCGCAGTGACCGGCTGGCCCTTGATCTAACCTGGTCGGGAGCAGGCCGCTCCTTCTACAGCAACAGCGATATCGGCTATACCCGTACCGACTCCATCAGCGGCTCCCCGCTGCGCTATTCCTCGATACGACTGATGGGTAATTTCCTGGATCATCTCTGGGGCTTTAACTGGCTGCTGCAATGGCGTCCCTATTATCTGACCGATCAGCTGCAATCGCCCGATGCCAATCAGTACAAGCTCTATTCCTTTGGTCCTTCGATCCACTTCCCCTTTCTTCGCCGTCAGGCCAATTTTACCGGCGGCTATACGCTCAACTATTATAGCGCAGCCAGGCTATGGACCCAGACGGGCAGTGCGCAGCTGAACTTCGGGCTGCAGAACAACTGGACAGCCAACGCGCAATTTTATTATACTTTCTACCATGGCGACGAAAGTTTTTATCCCGACAACAAACAGTTCCGGGTCGGTCTCCAAAAGCGTTTTGCAACCGGTCGGGAACCCGGTATGATCCGTTTGCGGGTCCTGGTCTTCAACGATGAGAATGGCAACGGCGAATCAGACAATGGGGAAAAGGCGGCCCGGAAGGTCATCCTTCAGCTCGATGGAGAAGCCGCCATCACCGACAACCGCGGAAAAGCCGAGTTTGACAATCTCAAAACCGGTGTCCACCAGCTGACCATCGACAATGGGTCCGAGTGGAATCTCGCCGCGCCGATGTCACTACCCTTGCTCCGCGACCGGACCCTTTCCATTCCGCTTGTCCGAAGCGGCAGGCTAAAAGGACGGGTCCAGATCCAGAAGCAGAAATACGAAACCGTCGAACCCGACCGCGAGGGGATCCGGATAGAAGCGCATGGACGCAATGGCAAAACCTTTACCACCTATACCGACGCCCAGGGTGAGTTCCACTTCGACGTCCCTGTCATGGAGTACGAGTTGATCGTCCAGGCGGCCGGGGGTTCCGGGGCCCCGTCCCAGCGGGTAAAAGTAGAAGCCGGAAAAGTCACCGAGGCGGTCTTCCAGCTTGAGGACCGGCGGAGGAAGATCGAGGTGAAACAGTTTTAGGACGCTGGGCACCTGCCGACCCGCGGCCAACCATTCGCCCCGGCCCGCCAAACGCCCTCCGGGCGGTGACTCGCCAGCGCTCAAAGCGATCGCGCTGCCCTATCGTGGTGTGCTCTCCACTGCTGTGGAAAATATGTGCTATTTAGCCCGGCCAGGTGAACGAACTTTTTGCTCATTTGTTAGTTACTTGCATGTCTATGTCGAAATTTTCTCACCTGCATACGCATACCCAGTTTTCGCTGCTGGACGGCGCCGCTTCCATCCAAAGCCTTTACAAGAAGGCGATAAAAGACGGGATGCCGGCCCTTGCCATCACCGACCACGGGAATATGTTCGGGGCCTTCGAATTTGTCGCCGAAGCCTATAAACACAAAAACGAGGACGGTTCGCTGAAAGTAAAACCCGTCGTCGGATGCGAATTCTATGTCGTAGAAGACCGGTTTCGCAAGACCTTTACGAAAGAGCAGCGGGATCAGCGCTATCACCAGATCCTGCTCGCCAAGA
This sequence comes from Chitinophagales bacterium, assembly GCA_015654595.1. GTDB lineage: Bacteria > Bacteroidota > Bacteroidia > Chitinophagales > Chitinophagaceae > Puia. The sequence goes on from JAATGQ010000023.1 coordinate 6,786, forward strand.
ATAAACAAGGCTACCAGAACCTGATCAAACTGACCTCTTTTGGCTTTACCGAAGGGCTTTATAGCAAATACCCGCGTATCGACAAGGGACTGATCGAAAAATATCACGAAGGGCTGATCGCGACGACCTGTTGTATCGGCGCCTATGTCCCGCAGACCATTCTCCGCGATAGCGAGGAAGACGCCGAAAAGGAGTTCAAATGGTGGCTCGATCTCTTTGGCGAAGATTATTTTATCGAACTGCAGCGCCACGAGATAAAAGAGCAGGAGAAGATCAACGCCATGCTGCAGCGTTTTGCAAAGAAATACAACGTTCCCATCATCGCGACCAACGACAGTCACTATACCGATCGCGAAGACGCCAACGCGCACGATATCCTGCTTTGTATCAATACCGGAGAAAAACAGAGCACGCCGGGTTACGACGATATCGTCAACGATGACCTCAACAGCAAGAACCGTCGTTTCAAGTTTCCGAACGACCAGTTCTATTTCAAGACCACCGCGGAAATGTCGGACCTTTTTAAAGACGTTCCCGAAGCGATCGACAATACCAACATGATCGTCGATCGCGTGGAGGTGCTCAACCTGAAAAAGGATATCCTGCTGCCCGCCTTTCCTATTCCAAAAGAGTTTCAGATCCACAACGACAGTAACCTGGATCAGTGGGAATACCTGAAATATCTGACCATGGAAGGCGCCAAGCTGCGCTATAGCGACCTGACCCCTGCCATACAGGAACGACTGGACTTCGAACTCTTTACCATCAAGACGATGGGTTTTGCCGGTTACTTCCTTATCGTATCCGACTTTATCAAAGCAGGCCGCGATATGGGCGTCTTTATCGGCCCGGGGCGTGGTTCCGCTGCGGGCAGCGCCGTCGCTTACTGTATCGGCATCACCAATATCGACCCGATCAAATACGA
>JAATGQ010000018.1 GCA_015654595.1 Chitinophagales bacterium
AGCAGGATTACAACTGCTCAAGGCCTCACCAGGCGCTGGGCTTTGTTCCTCCGCTGGAATATATTTAATCCGGTCCCTTTTGATTACTAAAAAAATTGAAAATTCTAATCCCCGGTGGAACGGAATTGAGGGGAGCTTACAGCATGACCAAAGAGAACGTAAGATGGTAAAACGTTATGATTATGTTGGGAGTAGAAAAAAAATCAGATTATGAAGCCTTTTCTGAAAAGGCGCAAGAAGTAGCCCCTAAAATAGAGAATCTAATCCAGGGGCTAAGCATTAAAGAAGTAGAATTTCTATTTTATCGAATCAGGGAAAAAATAGAACGAGATACGAAGGTTGCTTCTATTTAGTCTTTGTTTCTAAGAGTAAAGTCAACTTCGTCAACGGAAGATTTAATTTCAGAAAGCGATTCTTTAATATTGATTAATTGTTGTCCTAGTGAATCAGGTTGACCCTTCCAGATATTTTCTACGTGTGTGTTAATAGATTTTAGAACTTTCATTAGTTCTGAAAATTGCTGATCCGTCATGATTTTATTTTTAGGTGTTAATAATAAAAGCCGCTCCTGTTTGCACCAGGGCGGCTTACTATATTACGAAATAGTTTTTATTGTTCTATACCTTTATAAACATAGACTGCATCTCCATATTCAATTTTTATAAGAGTTTTTTCTGAAACGCTCGTTGTATTGCTTAAGGTAGTAAGTATTAATCCGCATTTCGTTCCTTCAGAATCAGTGCATAGGGATTTTATTATTGCATCCTTTTCATTATCCTCAACCATGTGTGAGCTTATAATTGCGAAACTTACCTGCTTATTATTTACTAACAATGTAGCACTTGAATTCTTTGGGAAGATAGTAAATGTCATGTCACAATCATGCCAATCCTCTGCATGGACAAAAGCCCCTTCTTTATCTTTATAAACCGTGCACATACTGAATAATTTGAATTTATCTGAGTCTTGTGCATACGATGAAAAGAGGGAAGAGCATAGAATTATAACCAATAATAGTTTCATTTGATCCATATTCTGCCGGTCATCCCAGGTCGGCGGACAAAAAAAGAGGCGTGGGACTTATAGATTCCGCTATCGCCTTTCGAGGGACTTGGTAAACCCTAGGTGGACAAACAGACAGAAATAAGCACCCACGCCGTAGCGTAGGCGTTATCACCATCCTTCTTTGCCACCTTTGAAAAGTTACCAAGTTTTCGAAAAGCAAGTAAGGAAAGCTAAACGCTTCAGTATTTTATATCGGCGCTAAAGTACTAAAATTCAGTTACGTTACTGCATATTCAATGCGCCGGGAGGACTACCCCAATAAGGCAACGAGGGATATTATATAGGTTTTTGTATCTTTGGGGAAGAAAAATCCCCGGGTGCAGCCGGGGAAGAAATACAGAAATTCAAGAACTGAGCTATTAAAGTTACATAAAATAGTCAGTTATGGAACAATCTTCAGCAACTATCTGCGGCCCGATTCTCCAAGTTTTTTCTTTAAAAAATCAGTCACGGACAGGCAGAGGGCTTCAAACTCCTCAAGAGTTGGTTCTTCCAGACCGGCGTCCAGTTTGGTCTCGGAATTCAATTCATCGAATGTTAGAGCAAGCCGATCATAAGACAGAGCTACTATTTCCCGAACATTGTGAATAGTCAGGGTTTTAGCAACAATGCTATATGTATCTTCAAATATGAAGTCCAAAATGACTTTTTCGGCATCTGTTATTACTTCATATTGCCACCTAAGCGTTAATGAGGAAACTGGCATTTTAGCGAAAGAAATGATTGGTTGTAAAGTAGGAGCGCCTGAAGAGTTAATGTGGATTGGAGTGTTTTGGACAGCATGGAGGAAGCTGAGGGTATCCGCATCGATATACCATCTTTTTGTAGTTGAGTGGCTATGCTGAAAACTCATTCCTAAATATAACCAGAATCGGGGACATCCGGATCTCCCATGTCTTATTTGTAGAGCCAAGGTACATTTACACATAACGCTTATTATAAGACTTATGACTTCCTTTTTAATCCCGTCCTCCTGAATCCGCCGCAAATTTGAAGATTTCCTATTAAAGCCAAATTTGCGGCGGATTCAGGAGGGCAATAAATTATTCATCATTTGTCTTATAATTAACATTATGTTAAATAGAAAAACCTACGGTTTTGGGGAATTATCCTAACGGAAAAAGGCATGCGCAGGGCATGCCTTTTTCAATGCAGAAAATATCTTTTTTATTGTTCTATGCTGACGTCTGTGCTGATCGTACCTCCTTTTTTGTCCCTTGCGTATTTGAAGTAAGTCTTCTTAGTCTTGACAAATTCGTTCTTGAACTTTTCATGGATATGATCAGGTATCTTTTCGCCGTTGACCACCAGTTTATCCCAGTTCAGCGTAAAGGTCAGATTTTCAGGATCCGGCACAAGACCGTAGTTGACCAGGTTCTGGATGATATGTTGTACAACGTCTGAAGTCGTATTACCGCTGGCTGCCCATGTGGCTTTGGCAACATATGTGTGCTTGTTCTGGCTAAAAGAACGCGACATGGCCTTTACGGAATCCAGCTGCTGTCCCCGGCCTTGAACCATGATCACCTTTTGCGCTCTGGGCTGCCCGACGACAACCACCTCGGCCCTCTCTGAGGCATTGATGTCTTTTAATTCGCTTTCCTCCTTCTCAATTTCCAGCTTCCGCGCCTGAAGCTGAAACTTGTCGTTTTCCATCATCAGCTGCTGTTTGTCCTTCTCGATCTGAAGCTTTATCTTTAGCTGTTCCTCTTGCAACCTCTGAAGTACCTGCATTTCCATCTGCAGCTTCCTCATCTTCGCATCCTGATCCCGCTTGGCTCTGAACAGCGTATCCTTGCCTTGTATACGCTGCGGCGCTGTATCCTGCGTTAGTTTCGGAGCGGTATCCGATACTGCCGTTACCCGAACCCGATCAGCCTGTCTGGAAGCTGTCGTCTGCCGTTGCGGCAATACCGCAGCAGTGGATGTGTTCTGCGAAGGCGCCGACGAAGGCGTTGGCTGAGCCGCCGTGACCGGAACAGCCGGTGTTGGATCAGGTGCAGACGTAAGACGCATTTCTGAAACCGTGACGTGAGACGCAGGAGACTGGGGCTTTGGCACAGCGGCAGGAGCCGGCGCTGGTTTCATGCTCAGCAGACCGATGGTAATGACGGCTGCGAGGCCCATTGATAAGATCGTTTTTTCCATGGTATTTAATGTTTTGTTTTCTTTTGTCAGCATTCGTAATACCCTTGACAACAACGGATTTTTTTCTCCGGTCAACCTGACCGCATAAGCTTCTGTCCTCGCGCCGACCATCCGCTCTTTAAAGGCTACCAGCGCTTCTAGGTAAGCCGTCCTGTCCGGCGTATGCAGCAACACCATATCGTCGCAGCAGGCTTCTCTTTCCCGGCGGATCTGGCCGCTCAGCCACCGCAAGGCGGGATTGAAAAAGAAGAGCGCATCTGTTATATGCAGGAGCAGGTTGATCCAATAGTCACCCCTCCGGATATGCGCCAGCTCGTGTAAAAGGATCGTCTCTACCTGGTCGGCCGGCATCCCCGCCAACATCCCTGCCGGTACAAGGATCACCGGCTTTAGCATTCCGATAGCTGCCGGAACGGCGATCGCCAGCGACTCCACCAGCACCACGCTCCTTCTTATCCCGAGCCTGGCGGACAATTCGCTTATCAGTCCGATCCAGCGATCTTCGGTGATCACCTGCCCCTCCTTCCGGATCTGCTTCAGTCTTCCAAGACCAGCCAGCAGCCTGAACAACTGAAATGACAGGCAGAGCAACCAAACAGATACGATGAATAGCGCGTGATTATCAAGGTAACTGCTCACCAGCGCCAGCCGGTCCACAGGGACTGCCGGAGAGATCGGGGGAGCCGCCTCACCCTCCCAGGCCACGACCATACCGTGACCGGAGGCGCCGGCACCAGTATCTTCTTGTTGGATAGCATTCGCCTCCCGGCAAAAGATCGCCCCTATTACCGCTACCGACACCAGCAGGTCGGCAAGCAGCAGACGATGGCGCACAACCGCCGGCAGCCGGCGCGTACACAGGATGGCGATTCCCGCCAGCACCGCACTAAATACCCCTATCCACAGGGAATGGATCAAGGTCCAGCAGATCGCATACGCCAATCCACGAACAGGCAACAGTGTGAACATGCTATTTCGTTTTTTTGTGTTTATTGAGCAGCAGACGGATCGCCTTCAGCTCTTCTTCGGATGTAGATTCGTCTTCCAGTAAATGAGTCATCAGACTGCTGGCGGAGCCATCAAACATGGAGTCCAGGAACCGGCCCAGCAAAAACCGTTTGGCCTTGCTTTCCTCGATCGCGGCGCTATAGATATGCTTGACCTGGCTTTCATCCCTGTTCAGCAAACCCTTGTCCACCATGATCTGCATCAACTTTAACGTCGAAGCATACTGCACTTCCCGCTTCTCCGCGTTCAACTGGTCGTTGACAAAACGAACCGTTCCCGCGCCGTGTTTCCACAGGACCTGCAGGATCTCCAACTCTGATTTTGTAGGCTCTAAAGATTCATTATTCGGCTTCATGAGATGAAGGTAGGAAAAAATTCCTACGTTCAAAATGTTTTCTAGGAAATTTTTCCTAGACCTGCAGCCGATGGCATTGCGAGATGCGTAATCCTGGCGGCGGTCGCCGCTCCTTCACGAGCTATTCACTTTCCGGTATTATGCCACACTAAACATTAGCGGGGTCACTTAAAGCCGCCGTATCTTTACTTTATGACGCCCAACACCAGGCACCTGCCACAGGACTCCGTACCGGTTTTTGACGCCGGATCGATCGCACAGGGAATACTGACGGCTTATGGATTTCTCCCCATAGAAATCACCCCCCTCGGCGGATATACCAATCGCAACTTCCTGCTGACCGACAAGGATGACAACCGCTTTGTATTACGCATACCCCGGTCCCGGCGTTCTTCGACCAGCCAGGAGTCGGAACGTCACGTGCTGGCAGGACTGGAGGCCGACGGTTATTCACTTGTTCCGCGGATATATCCGCCCTCGAACCCTCAGCCTGATCACTGGCAGTTGTCCTACTGGCTTCCGGGAGTCATCGAGGGCCTCTGGTGGCAGCAATGCAGTCCCGGAAAAGTTGCGCAGATCTTTACCGAGCTGGCGCGGCTGCATGATCGGATGGATTGCATTCCGGCGCTGAACAACCCGGCGGCAAAAAAGCAGGCAATACCGGCCGACACTCAAACGCCTTCCATTACCGCGATCGCTGACGCGACAGAGAGGGCGCCAATATTACCCACAGCCCCTTCCCCAGCCTTGCAATCGACTCCCGTCGGGCGATATGTTGCTGATAGCTGGCCGGTTTTCCTGCGGCAGGTCCAACGCATCGAGGCAGATATGGAACAGGAATTCCAACTCAGTAAGGCTGCGAAACAATGGATACATGGCGATATTCAGCTGGAAAACCTGTTATTCGAAAACGAACGGTTTTCAGGTTTCCTGGACTTCGAGCGTGTGCGATGGGACGCCCGGATAAAGGACATTATCTTCTCTGCCTTTCGCGTATGCAGGGAAGGCGCTACGGACGAACCGTTCCGCTATGACCCGCAGCGCTTTGCCCTTGCTATCGGATCTTACCGGAAAGCAGCCCCTGATCTTCCGGCTCCTTTTTTCCGCGATTACGACAGTCGTTGGAAATCGATTTTTTGCCTTGACCAGGCAATGGTATATTTGGAGAACGCCTTTGATGGTACCTGGCAGCTGGTCGAAGGCATTGGCTTTCTACCCTGTTACAACGAGGTCTTGAACTATCGGTGTGCGGAATAATTATGGCTAAAAGAGCACTGTTCATTCTTGACTGGCAACGGTTTTCCGACCAGCACCTTTCCTTTATCGAAACACAGGCCCCAGGCTATGACGAGCTGCTCTTTGTGATCCATCGGGCTGATGAAGAATTACAGCCCCTTGTCTGCGGCCGGCTGATGCAGCAGCTCCAGGAACGCCTGTCTGCCCGTCTCACAAAACCATATTATCTCTTCCCCGTTACCGGCAAAGGAGTACCGCACTTATCTTACTGGATACGCTATAAACTGCTATGCCCCTCCTTTGAGAAGGTTTATATCGACACCCCATGGTTAAAAGAAACACTCACCGCAATTCTGGAAGTGCCGGTTGAGGTTCTTTCTGCGGGCGAATCGGCTATGCCTGTCAGGCTGCAGGAAGCGACGCCTAAAAGACGCGGACTCTTTATTACCCGTGCTCAGCCCTTCCACCTGGGACATGCCGACTTTGTCCGGCAGATGATGGAAGAACAGGAAGAAGGGATCGTGCTGGTCGCCATGGCCAACCGATCGCATCTGCTGACCGATCTGGCTACCGCAGGAGAAAGAATGGAGATGATCCTTCCCTGGCTTACTGCCGCCTATCCGGGGCGGTTTTACCTTGCGCCGTTTGCATATAGTGATTACACGATGGAAAACCTTTATGAGCTGCGCCATTTGCTGCCTTCCTTTCAATGTATCTATACCATCAATCCTCTTATCGAAGCGATGGCCGAAACAGCGGGGTATGAAACCCGGACCTTTAAGGGACAGCTCGATATCAGCGCAACGATGATCAGGGAAAAGATAGTAAAGGATGAGCCTTACCAGGCCTATGTCCCCGACAGCGTTTATCAGTATCTCAGCCAGTCACCTCTGCCGCAGCGATTAAAAAAACTACACGAAAAAGAAATCCGATAGCCCATGTGTGGAATAGGAGGTATTTTATTTTCTACCGACCGATCTGAAGTCCTCAGCCAAAGGATGACGTCCCTCAACCGCAGCCAGCAGCATCGCGGTCCGGATGAACAAACTATGTTGGTGACCGGCTGTCATGCGTTTTGCCACCAGCGCCTGGCGCTGATCGACGCAGCCGGCGGCCATCAGCCTTTTACCGATAGCAGCGGGCGTTATCATATCGTCTACAACGGAGAGCTATATAATTACAAAGAACTAAAGAGCCAGCTGGAAGCCCAATACGTCTTTACCACTCAAAGCGACACGGAGGTACTGCTCGCTGCATGGATCATCTGGGGAGAGGACTGTCTTGGCCGTCTGAATGGCATGTTTGCCTTCCTGATCTGGGATACGCTGAGGTCGACAGGATTTGCGGCAAGAGACCCCGTTGGAGTAAAACCCTTTGTTTATCACTATGATTCACCGGTCTTTTATTTTGCATCCGAAGTAAAGGCGCTGTTGACCGTGCTCCCCGCTCACCCAGGGCTGAATGAGTATGCGCTGTCCGAATTACTGATTGCGCCCAGCCTTAGCGGCGGTGGTTCCGAAGCCCTGCTGGCTGGTATCCGATATCTTGAACCCGGCTGCTTTCTGCGGATCGATCGGGATGGATTGCAGATCCGGCGTTATTATACTTTCAACTGGCATACCGATCAGCTTTCCGGGCAGGCGCTGATCACAACCGTCGGCACAGCCATCGAAGAAAGCGTCCGGTTATCTTTACGCGCCGATCTTCCGATAGGCATTTTCCTGAGCGGTGGACTCGATTCATCGTTGATCGCCGCTATTGCCGCCAAACACGCGGACTATGCGCCGCAAGCCTATACGATATGTTTTGACAACCACCAGCAGGTCGACTTCGATCCTGCCACCATCGTCAATTCCGACGATCTGCCCTTTGCCCGGGAGCTCGCCGGCCAGCTGCGTCTGCCTTTTCACGAAGTATCGGCCAGTCATATCGCACAGCACCTTCGTCTGCTGGCCCGGATCAACGACCGGTCGCCGGTATGGGAACAGGAGTTCTCGCAGCACGTGCTGGCGCAGGCTGCTTCCCGGCAGCATAAAGCGGTCCTGGTAGGCGACGCAGCCGATGAAACCAACTACGGCTATTTCTTTTTGCTGAATCCCGATGTCAATCCATCGCCGGCAGGTTTGATCAACCGCTTTGGCGGCGATTTCCGCGAGCTGGCCCTTCACCCCGATCTGCGCCGCCGTCTCAAACCAATGGCTTACCTTCAGGAACAATACTGCCAGCTGGCCCTTGACGCTGGTTATACCTTTGGAAGGAGCCCGCGCGAAAACATCCTGGCGATGAGTACGCTGATCCACCAGCGCTGGCTGCAGCGTCTGCTTCATAACGGCGATATCCACACCATGCACTTCGGACTGGAAGCCCGCGTACCCTTTGCCAACAGGAATATGCTCGAAGCCGCGGCATTGGTTTATCCTGAAGCGGGTTTTAAAAACAACACCGAGAAGTATGTGCTGCGCAAGGCGGCAGAAAAATGGCTGCCCGCCGGTCTCGCTCACCGAAAGAAATCCTCCCTGCCGCGTGATCCCCGTTTCGGGCAAGAGTATCAGCGGATATTGCGAACTTTGCTTGACCAAAAGAACAGTTTTGCCGATAGGTATCTCAGTCGGCCGGCGCTGGATCAATTATGCCGTCAGACAACCCTTGAAGAAAACCAGCGGATGCTGTTGTTTACTATCATTTGTTTAATCTATTGGGCAGAAGAATATGCAAAATAAACGGATCTTAGTCGCTACCATACCAGAAAAAGGACATATCAACCCGATGATCGGTATTGCGCAGCATTTGCAGGCCGATGGTTTTGAGCTGGTCTTTTTTTCACAACAGGATATCTCCGGCCAATTGCAGAAAGCTGGTTTGTCGGTCCCCGTATACAGCGATCCGGGCGCGGTCAATATCAACGAATCCTTTGTCACCCGAGGAAAAGAGTTTGTAGAACGGCTTGCCGATAAAGCGTGGCTGCGCCACTGGATCAAAACGCTGCTGATCGATGCCGTTCCGGCACAGGTTGCGCTGCTGTCAGCGGCCGTCGAACATTGTCGGCCCGACCTGATCGTAGCTGACCCCATGCTCTATGCCGTTCCCATAGTTGCTGCAAGATGCGGTATTCCCTGGGTCGGCGTGTCCTCCTCTCTTAATCCTATCACCCCGCACGACTGGCATTGCGAGCTGACGGATACCCTTGACGCGTTTAGCGAGGAACGCAGCCGTCTGTTCGCCGACAATGGACTTAAACCACATTTTAAAGTAAGCGATGCGATATCTTCCTGGCTGAACCTTGTCTTTTCGACGGAAGCCTATATGCCCAGAGCAGTATGCGGCAACGATTTTTCCTTTTATATCGGTCATAGCTTCCCGCTTCATACGAGGGGAGATGAATCCGACTTCCCCTTCGACAAATTACGGGCGGATAAAAAGAAGATCTATATGTCGATGGGCAGTCAGATCTATTATCACCCACAGCTCTTTTCTGCGGTGGCCGAAGCGTTTGCAAAAGAGGATGTACAGCTGATCTTTTCGATCAATGAATTGTATCACACGTCCTTTCGTCAGACCCTGCCCCCGAATGTACTGGCCGTCCCCTATGCGCCTCAGCTTCGTCTGCTGCCTCTGATGGACCTGGTCATCACGCATGGCGGCGCCAATTCGGTGATGGAAAGCATGGGTAATGGGATTCCCATTGCGATGCTGCCGATCTGCAACGACCAGTTCCTGCAGGCTCGGTTTATCACAAGGGCCGGAACGGGTATCCTCCTCGATCCCCAAAAACCAGATCCCGTAGAGTACAAAGCGAAGTTACTTCCGCTATTATCATCAGACGCCCCGGAGCGAAAAGCGGCGGCTCTCATCGGCCAGTCCTTTCGACAGCACGGCGGAGCAAAAGAAGGCGCAGTGCTGATCGAAAAACTCTATACAAGCGGTCAACCATTAAAACCGATATTCTGATGCGATACCTATTCCTATCTCCTCATCTCGATGACGCTGTCCTTGGCTGCGGCGCCTTTATGGCCAAAGCGATAGCAGCGGGCCATGAGGCGGCAGTCATCTCCTGTTTTACATCACCCGGCGTCGACGCCTCGCCCGAAGAGGAAGCAATTTACCAGCAACGGATAACCGATGACTGCTGCGCCATGTCACAGCTTGGCGTCAGCTATCGGCACCTCGGCTTTGTGGATGCGCCTTTCAGGCGACAGGGGTATTATAATTTCAATACGCTGCTGTTTCATCACCGGCTGCCGGAATCCGAAAGAGCCGTCACGGCGCAATTGACCGAACAGCTGGAAGAACTCACTTTGGCTTATAACGCTGACCATCTGTTCCTTCCCCTGGGGGTGGGCGGTCATATTGATCATCACCTGCTATGGGAAGCCTGCAAGCCGCTGTGGAACCGCAGGATACCCATTACCTTTTACGAAGAACAGCCTTATACCTTCCTGACCGGCTGGGCAGCCATCAGATGGCAGCAGCTGGGAGCGAATGCCAGCCGCGAAAGCGACCAGCGGCCAATCGAAAAGATACCGCTATCCGGCAGCCCCTACCCTTTTGTCCATAATTACATCACTTCGACGGAAGACTGGCTGAAAAGCCGCCAAAAGTACGATGCCGAGTTCTCGGAAACACCGCCTGTTTATACCAATCAATGGAATATCAACGGCAGGATTTTTGATCGCTGGGAAGATGACACCCGGGAGGAACACCTGAAGGGGAAACGTCGGGCTATTCTCGAATATTCGACCGAATGGCCGGCTTTATTCGGCCCGGACAGGGAAAATTTATTGCATAGCTTAAAACAATATCCTGCCAGAGAAAAAGGCTGGACGCTTAAAATAGTACCATGATCTTTACAACGACAGAAAAGGGCTGCCAGCAATTGCTGAGCGAAGGAAAGCCTCTGCTAAAAGCTGCTTATGCCAATGGCCGGCTGGTCGATGCCTGGTTTGGCGAGACGACAAGCACTCCAGGTATCAGCACAGTAGACGACATCCTGCTGACGATGACGGATAACGGTCTCTTCGGGCGTCTGGAGCTGGCTCTGCCCGAGTCTCCGACGGAGCTGCCTGCAATAGTCACAAAGGCATATCTGCGGCTGTTCGACCGTCTTGCTGAATATTCTTCGTTGACCGTCATCCGCTATTGGAATTTTGTCCCCGATATAACGCGCCTTACAGGCAGTGGCGAGACGATATACGAATTATTCAATGCCGGCAGATACCAGGCCTTTCAGGATTATTACGCCTCCCGTCTGGAAACCATGGCCATCCCGGCAGCCAGCGCAGTTGGAACGAGCGAACCCTTGCTGAGGATCGAATTCCTGGCTGTCGCAAAGCCGCTGGCGATGATAGAGAATAAAGACCAGGTCCCCGCCTACCGCTATTCCGAACGCTATGGTAAACGTCCGCCCTTCTTTAGCCGGGGCGTCATCTTTGATAATCTCGGGCAAAGATTGTTGTTGTCTTCCGGCACTGCAAGTATTACCGGAGAAGATTCCCGTCATCCTGGCGACGTATACGAACAGCTTGGACAGTCCATCCATAACCTGCGTATCCTGGGAAGTCAGTTTAATCTGAAGCGATATGATATCCATTATGGTTTTGCGCTGGAAGACGTAAGAATATTGCGTGTGTATTACCGGCAGGAGACTGATCTGGCCTTTCTGCAGCGCTTTGTCCCCAAGTTCTTTCCACCCTCCACCATCATCAGTTTTCAACAGGCCGATATTTGCAGGGAAGAATTGCTGGTAGAGCTGGAAGCGATCTTTGTAAAAAAAGGCGAGACAGAACAGGGCGTCCTCCCCAAGTATCATCTGCGCCAGGGGCAGATCCGAACAGAATCCTTTGAGGTCCATGTGACGGAGCATTGTAATCTCAAATGCCGGGATTGTTGCAATATCTCTCCTTTCAATGCAAAGAAGTTTATCACGCTGGAAGAAATAAAAGACATTTGTCGCTTTGTCAACGACCACTTTCAACCCGATGTGTTCAAGATTGCGGGCGGAGAGCCTACCCTTCACCCGCAGCTGGACGAGATCGTAAAGATCGTCAAAGGATCCGGACAGGTCGTCAGGGTGATTTCCAATGGGCTGCTGCTGCATCGGATGAACGACGTTTTCTGGCAACATATCGACCAGCTGACGATCTCCAATTATATCAGCGCGCCGGTGAAGCCCCATTTGCTGGATGCCATCCGTCAAAAAGCAAGACAGTATGAGGTCGTGCTCAATATCAAATTCGTCGAGCAGTTCAACGAGATCTTTGTAGACGACGCGATCGAAGACGAGACCAGGATCCGTCAGATCTATGACGACTGCTGGATGCGGCATCGCTGTCTCATCATCCGCAATGGGCGGTTCTATAAATGTACAAGGGCAGCGTATATGGATGATTTTCTCGCGTTGAAAGGTAAACCTATCGCAGCCGGCGAAAGTACTTATTCCAGGGAAGACGGGATTGCGCTGGACGATACAGATTTTAAGAATAAAGCGGTACAGTATCTGAACGATAAGCAGCCGCTGAATTCCTGTGAATACTGTCTTGGCGTGTCGGGTGGACTTCGCGAGAACATCCAGTTAAAGCTCAGGGTACGATAGCGTTTCACGGGGGGTAGTTTGTCCATGAACGGGAAAAAAAACCAATTATTCTTTCGCCCTCCCAGATGGACGTTAAAAGTCTTATCCGGGACGTTATCCAATAATTTCGCCATCCCTCATATCAATGATACGATCGCTTTTGTGGGCAAAATCCTCATCATGCGTTACAGTAATAATAGTCTGTCCTCTTTCCCTTGCCAGCTTTTGAAAAATATCAAACACGATAGCGGTATTCTTTGAGTCCAGGTTCCCCGTCGGCTCATCTCCCATTATAACAGAGGGATCATTGATCAATGCCCTGGCGATGGCTACCCGCTGCTGCTGGCCACCGGACAGCTTGCTTGCGGCTTTTAAAGCCTGGTCTTCCAGCCCCAGCATACGCAGGTTGTCATAGGCACGGGCTTCGATCTCTTTGGCGCTATATCTTTTTAATTTCAGCGCGGGCAGCATCACATTATCCAGTACATTGAATTCAGGAAGCAGGTAGTGGAACTGAAAGACAAATCCGATATGCTGGTTTCTAAATGCCGCAAGCCGGTTCATCGACTGCCCGGTCAGGGTCTCTCCATTGATCGATAAACTGCCTTCATAGTCCGTATCCATCGTCGACAATACATACAACAGCGTAGACTTTCCCGAACCGGACTTGCCTGTCAGCGAAACAAATTCGCCTTTTTTGACCTCGAAGCTCAAGCCCTTCAGTACCTGGAACTTCTCCGGTTCATAAAAGTACTTGACGATATTGTCGGCCTTGAGCGCAGTATTGTTATCCATAATTATCCTCTTATAATGGTGACCGGATCGATTTTAGACGCTTTCCTGGCCGGCAGGAACCCAGCAACCAGCGTAGTCATCAGTCCAAAGAAAAAGGCCAGCAGATAGTCCTGGGGGCGATAGGCCATGGGCAGATTATTCAGACCGCCGATCTTAAAGGGGATATGATTGACGATCACCGCCAGCACATAGCCCAGTCCCATACCGAAGACGCCGCCGGCTAACCCGATGACCATCGCCTGGGTCAGGAAGATGGTGGTGATATCCCGGCTGGAATAGCCCATTGCTTTCAGGATCGCGATCTCTCTAATCTTTTCGTTGATGGTCATGTTCATGATATTGTAAATGCCAAATCCAGCAACCATCAGGATCGTCAGCGAAACGGCAACTGCAATGATATTCCGAAGCTTTGACCCTGCCTCCAGCTGCTGATTGGCCATCTGCCAGCTTTCCACTTTATAAGGGATGACGGGCGCCAGCCGGGCAATCACAGGAGCCGTCTTTTCAAAGTCTTTTATATTGACCTGCAGATCGGTGATATAATCGCTGTTGGCGGACAACAGCTGTCTTGCGGAATTGATATTGAGATAGGCTTTTGACTTATCCACACCGTTGACATTGGTCCGGAACAGGCCGATCACTTTATAGGTTTTGCTTACATTATCCGGTGTCAGCACATTGATGTTATCGCCCATGTGCAGGCTAAGGCGGTCGGCAAGATCGGCTCCAAGGATTACGCCTTCGGGATTGTATTTGAGGTCATTCCAATTACCGGCAACCATATATTCGGAGATATTGAAGACCCGGTTCTCGTTTTCGACATCGACTCCCGAAAGCGTTCCGTTGATCTTGTTGGCGCTGTTGCGGAAAAAGATATTGATATTGACCTGCGGGGTCAGCGCTATCACATCCGGCTGTTTCCGGACAAGCGCGGTGATGGGCTCGGGGTTCTTTATTCCCTGTATATACTGGATCACTTTTGCATTCCGGATGTTTGCGAGAACTTCCGGTCCATAGGCTTTTTTTACCAGGTTGGTGTTGTCTTCCGGCCCGTCATTGTAGATATGGATATGCGAGATCGACGTAAAGGCCAGCACTGTCTGGATATCGTTGACGCCGGTCATAAAGCTGTTCATAAAAACATACATCGATATCCCGAACATGACACCCAGGAGGGCAACTATCGTCTGCCTGATCTTGGAGGTCAGGTGGACGTATGCAATTTTATAATTAGTGGCAGCCATGATCAATTGTTTTTTGGTTGGATCAGCACATCGTTCTCGCCTACCCCGCTAAGGATCTCTGTCCACTCGAGCGTCCTGATACCGACCTTCACTGCTCTTTTTTCCTTGTTTTGTTTCAGCAGTACCGAGTCGCCGGGCAGTAAATAATAAGAAGGGATGACCAGCGCGTCTTTTTTGTCTTCCAGGATAACGTTGCCCTGCAGCTGCGTTCCGTTGATCAACACCGGCGGTATCTGCTGAAAGCTGGCTTCGACCGTAAAAGCCTGCTGGTTGCTGTCAAAAGCCGGGTATATCTTTGTGATCAAAGCCTTATAGACGCTATCCTTGTTGCTGTTCAGCGATATCAGCGCCTCTTGTCCTGGCTGTACGCGGCGGATATCGTCTTCAGCGATATAGAGCTTGATAATGGGACTCCCTGCGCCGACCTCAGCCATCTGATCGCCTTTTTTGATATAATCCCCTACCCGTCGGGTCAGGGTGAAGATGATGCCATCCGCCTTTGCCCTGACCGAATAGTAGTCGTTATTCTGGGACTGGATATTGTATTGCGCCCGGGCATTGTCAACGCTGTTCTTCAGGTTATGCTGAAGATCTGCCAGGTTCCTTTTCAAGACTTCCAGATTGGAAGCCGAAGCGGTATATTGGACGCCCGCGTTTTCCATATCACTGTTGGATACGGCATGGGTCTTTACAAGCCGTTGATACCTGGCGTAAGTCAGCGAGTCCGTCGTTGCCTTGGTCTGGGCCTGTACGATCTGGATCTTTAGCTGCTCTACCTGGGGACTGGATGGCGCCACATTGGTGCGGGCAAACTTCAGGTTATCCATCGCATTGGCCACCTGCGTCTGCTGTACCTGACCATCGATGCGGTACAATATCTCTCCTTTTCTGACGCTGTCCCCCTCCTTTACAAAAACCTCTTTTAAAAAACCTTCCTGGTTGGCCATTACAGCATACTGGTCCCTGTTTTCGATGTGTCCGCTGCCGAATACAGCGTCTACAACTTCCTGATGCCGGGGCTTTACTTCATTGTTCCGTCTGCAGGACATTGCGAAGAGCAAAAGGATCAATGGCAATAACTTATAGTTCATACTATTTTTTTTACAGTCTGGATAAGACGGTTGCTTTGATGGAAAGTAATTGAGACAGATTGTTCATATAGGTATTCTCTGCCGTCAGGTAGTCCTGGAAGGCTTTCAGATAAATGTCCATTGTGATCACCCCTTCTTCGTACTTCTGTTTGTCAAGCTGTACGTTAGCGTCATACAAGCGGAAATTCTCCGCGGAAGCCCTGACCAGCTCCATATAATCGTGATGATTTTTCAGCAGCAGCACATCGTTGATCCCGCTTTGTTTGGCGGCATTGTCGAATTGCAGCTGCGCAATGTCCTTCTGCACGATCGCACTCCGGTACTTATAGGTATTGCTCAGCCCGGTGAAGATCGGCACATTCAGATTGATGCCGATATAACGATAGGCAGACCAGGCACCATTGTCGAAGGTCATTCCAAAGTCGTTCCGGAACTGTTGTTCGCCAAAATAACCCGTTGCCGAAAGGCTGGGATAAGCCGCCGACTTCTGATTTTTGCGCTGCAGGTCAGCCAGCGTGATCTGCTGCCGGTAAACGTCCAGATTCTTATCCGGGCCCAGGACTGGAAGCGAACCATTGATCAGGGAGTCTTCCGCAGCTGCTTCGCCGAGTACCAGCTCCGTTGACGGAGCGCTTCCCAGCAGGATCTTCAGGTTTTCGATCCCCTGGTCATACAGCTGCTGGCTCAGAGCTTTGTTTTGGGCGATATTGTTTTTACTGATCAGCGCCTGGTTCAGCGACAGGGCGTCTCCCGTGCCCTCGTCGAGCCGCTGCCTTGCAAGCCTGACCAGGCTGTCGCCCGCGTGTTCGTCGCTCGTATTGATCTTTAGCGAGGTCTTGGCGACCAGCACGGAAAAATACGTCTGGGCTACCTGTTGACGAAGTGTCTGATCATAATAGGCCTGCTGGGTTTC
>JAATGQ010000097.1 GCA_015654595.1 Chitinophagales bacterium
GATCGTTTCTTCTTCCGGTGTTGTCTTCGGAAGATAATGTTCGATGCCATATTGTTTGAGGGCCTTTCCGTAGACCTCGGCCGGCTGCATGGAGAAGACCATCACGCGAAGATCGGGATAGAGACGCTGGATATTGGGCAATATTTCGAGCGTGCTTCCATCAGAGAGAATGATATCCAATACAAGATGCGTATACTTCTTCTTGCTTAATTCTTTCATCAGCTCGTTGCAGCTGACAACTTCTGAAACCTGTGTAAAATTAAGATGCAACTGCAATAATAACTTCAGGCCTTTGCGAATCATGCTGTGATCGTCAGCTAATAAAATTTGTGGTTGCATAGTTTAAATGAAGTGGCCTGTATGAATTAGGTGTTTGCACTTATTAATAACAGTTATGCTAAATTCATCAATAAAAAAGAACCCGTTGTAGAATTAATTCTACTTTTGATTTTTGTAAAGCTATTAATTTGCTCATTGAAAGTGATAAAGCATTCTGCTATATCCTTCGAAGCCTTAAAAATTTCTGACCTACTCGAGACCTGTCGATCCTGTTTTTTGACCTTGCAGTTGGAATCGTTTAACTTCTATTTTAATTTTCAGTCTATGTCTGGTTTTCGCTTAAAACTCAATAGGTTAAAGAATATTCCCTATGCTTCCTCCGTTCAGGGATCATTGTCTTTTGAAAAAGCTTTTGATTTGGAATTTTTCTTTGAAGGCTCCTGGAAATTGATCTCGGTCAAGCCGATCCTTGTCAACGCGGTCGTTATTTTTCTGGTTCATTTTCCTGGAAAAGAGGACGAACCGATGGCGTTGGTGTACAACAAAAGGGACACCTGGTCGGACATCGAGCGTGAATCTACAGGTTTGACGGATGCAATCGGTTTATCGATCGAAAATTATTATTCTGATTGTTATCTTCCCAGGATAGGTGTGCGTCAGGATGGAGCTTCGGACGTGTATTGGGATAGTCATTTACTGAATTAGGGGCCTTGTTATTCGTAAATCTTACCGTCCTTCAGGGCGTTAATTTTGTTATCATGACAGATCAGGATCCGATCAGGGAGGAGGACACTGCCATTCGCTCTTTGCAGCAGGGCCGGCCGGAAGCGTTGAGGGCCTATTTCTTTCAATACTATGCAGAAGTATTTGGTCTGTCGATGCTATTTTTAAACGATGCGCTCACTGCGCAAAAGGTGTCGATGGAAGCATTCTGGCTGCTATGGGAAAGGAGGACTGAATTCAGGAAGGAAAGCCAGGTGAGAGTTTTTGTTGCCATAGCGGCGAGGAATAAGAGCATACAGCATACCCGGCTTCGTAATCCTCTACCGGTCAGCATAGACGACCTGCGCAATTCGGCCAGCGTCAGTGGTATTCCGTCCTGCATCCTGCAGGAGCTATTCGCCCATGCCGATGCGGCGCCCCATCTTTAACCGGCTTCATTTTATTTTGTGGTTCCGGCGCGATCAGCTAGTTTTATAAAGATGGCTGGCACCGGTATTTTACAACAAGCTGATTTTCGTCTGTTGGAACAGGCAGTGGCATTCAATCATGCCGATCTGTTTGCAAAAGAAGCGCTGACGCTTGGCGGCAGCTTGTGTTCTGCCGGGGCTTTGCGCTGGACATCCGGCGGCCCTGCCAGTCCTTCTATGATCGCCTTCCCCCAGCTTACCGATCAGGAAGCCGGAGATGCCCTTGATCAATTAATGGAGTTTTACAAAAATCATCAGCCAGCAGGGGCTGGGTGCTGGTCTTTAGAGCCTGCGGCACCGGCCGACCTTGGCGTACGTCTGCTGGCCCGCGGATTTCAGATCGGCTGGCGGCCGCGCTGGATGGCATTGGATATGGAATCGCTCCCGACCGGTCATCCTTCGCCAAAAGGTCTCGTGATCCGGGCTGATCATACGACCGACCTCCGGGGTGTCAGAGATCTGCCCTACACACAGGTAGTCATCCCGTCTCTTTCCGTACTGGAAAGGGAAGGTCAGTGGATGCGTTTTGTCGCCCGGTTGAATGGCAAAGTGGTAGGGCAGAGCGTGGTATTTTTGACGACAGGGGAATTGGGGACGGCGGGTATTTATCATGTCGGGGTTCTTCCGAAATTTCGCGGACAGGGTATTGGAAAGGCTGTGACGCTTGCGGCCTGCGTATATGCCCGTGCCAAAGGGTATCGGTACGCGGTCCTGAATGCGACCGATGCAGGTCAGCCCACATATGAACGAATAGGCTTTTCTGTTATGAGCGAAGGATGGACATGGTGGTTGAAGATGGAGAAATTCCTTTTGAGACCTCCATCGGCCCGGGAAGTACAGCTGGCGGAAGGCTTAGGACGTGGTGATATTCCTTTCCTGCAGCGTCTCCGGTCCGGTTTTTCTTCGGATGAACTTGACCGGCAGATGACGAATGGCATGTCCTGGATGGAGCTGGCAGTGCATTGCCGCCAGTCTGCTTCGGCGGAATGGCTGCTGGCAGAAGGAGCGGTATGTTCTATATTGGATGCCTGGGACCTGGGGTGGAAAGAAAGGGCTGCAGAGCTGCTTTCAGAAGACCGGGAAAGAAGCAACCAGTTATTTGGAGAATGGAACAAGAGTTTGCTGCATATCGCAGCCGAACGGAATGACACGCAGCTTGCCGAACTGATCCTGTCTGCTTCCCCGGATCTGCAGGTAAGGGATAGCGCGTACCGGTCGACGCCGCTGGAATGGGCGAAACACTTAGGACATGCCGATATCGTCCGGCTGCTGGAGGCGGTGCGATAAACCGACCGGACGTGCGCTGCGATTTCGGGAGATGCTGCCGGGACGACATGGGAGGAGGTTGCCGGGGCTTCTGCGGCGATGCTGCTTTACTCCATAAACTCCCAGGCGCTCTGCCAGGCATTGCGTTCTTCGGCGAAGCTGATAAACCCGGCATAAAAGGGAAGCCGGGAAAGTGTTACACTATCTCCGATCACAACCAGTTTTTTACGGGCTCTCGTCATCGCGACATTCATTCTTCGTATGTCGGATAGGAACCCGATCTTATTATCGCTGTTGCTTCTTGTCATCCCGATATAAACAATGTCTCTTTCCTGTCCCTGAAAGCTGTCGATGGTATTGATCGAAATACGATGGGTCAGATCTTTTAATTCGGGAGAGTGCTCCAACAGTTCCCGGAGAACCTGTACCTGGTTGCGGTAAGGTGAAATGATCGCGATGCTCGGAAAATCACTGGCGGTATAATGCGTACGAAGTTCTGTAATAAGGCGGGTGGCATGTTTGATCAGGAAGGCCGCTTCCTCGGGGTTGGACAAACCGGCGCCTTCGGGTTTTTCTTCGAAACCGCATCCTGCGGTATCGATAAAGGCGAGAGGCGAATCTCCCTGGAAGAGGGCATGTGTGGCGACAGATGGGTGAGCTTTCAACCGGTGCTCATAAAAAATACCGGAGGAGTAGCCCATGATCGTCTCGTGCATACGGTATTGCTCTTCCAGCAGCACGACGGCTTCCGGATGCAGCAGCACATTCTTTTCCATCAGGGTCTTGTTCAAACCGGCCCTTGCCGCCTCTTCGGATTTGACCGTCGGCGGCAGCTGACAATGATCTCCGGCAAGGACCAGCTGCCGGGCTTTTAAAACAGGGATCCAGCTGGCAGGTTCGAGGGCCTGGCCTGCCTCATCGATCACGGCTGTCTGGAAAGACAGGTTGCGGATCGTATAGTGATTGGCGCCAACGAGGGTGGCGGTAACGACCTGTGCCTTGGCGAGGATGTCGTCGAGAATGAACTGTTCGGTCCTCTCTATTTCCTTCTGGATATTTCGGGCTTCATCAAACAAGGCTTTGCGCTGATCGCGTTCTGCCTTGCCAAAATTCCGTTTATATTTGTGGGCCATATCCCGGAATTCGGCGGCCTTTTTCTTTAACTTTTTGATCTCTTTTGTGGAAGGATGCGCGGACATTTTTTCATCCAGCGTAAGCTCCTGCAGTTTCTCGGAAACCCTAACAGGATTGCCTATACGAACCACATTCAGGCCCTGCTCTGACAGCTTTTCGCTCAGCAGATCCACGGCGGTATTGCTGGGCGCGGTGACCAGGATAGGCTGGCGGTCACGTTGCGAGAGCGCTTTGATGGCCTGCACAAGGGTAGTGGTCTTTCCGGTGCCGGGAGGACCATGTACGATCGCCAGGTCGGTAGCCTGGAGTATTCTTTCGATGGCGTGCTGCTGGGACGGGTTAAGTTTTGGGGAAGCCTCGTCTGCGCGGAGGCCGGGCGTGTTTGCGCCGGTAATATTCGACAGGTCCGGGTAAGAGCCGTTGGAGGAAGACCGGCTGCTTTCATCGAAGGCGGGTTTTTCCTGACCGGTCAGGATGCGGATCAGTTTGCCATCCGGTTTTTCGACCAGCGCGTTTGCCTGGCGCAGCGCGCTGAACATTTCATTATAGCTGTTGTCATCGAAGAGCAGATCGATGCCCAATTTGCCATTCCTGGCCCATTCGGGCAATTCGTCCGTGGACAGGGTTATTTTAAGCCGCTGACCGCCCTGAAAAGCAATCGTGCCTTCCACCCGGTCGTTTTGCGGATCGTGGTTGGAGAAAAGAGCGGCGGATGCGCCAAAGCGCAGTTGGTGTGGGAGATCCTGATTCGTCGTCCTTTCCACTTCCACGGTCAGATAGTCTCCCCGGCTCATTTCCGTGTCCCGGATAGCGATGGGGTACCAGGCCAGTCCGGCGGCCCTTCTTTCATTGATGGATGCTGTTTCTGCCAACTCGCGATAAAGTCTGCGGTCTTCGGTCTGCTCAATTTTCAGGAGGTCGGTCAGCTGCTTGAAATAGTCCATTAGACAAAGATACATCCCGGTCGGGGGTTGACCGGTAAAAATGTGCCGTTCTCCGGATTTTTGTTAATGCGCATTAACGAGTCCCGGGGCAAGCGGCAATTTTGTCTATTTTCAACCGGAAAAATTGACCTGACTTATGAAGATGAACGTTTTTAGCCGTACGGCAGGCGTTTTTGCCGGCCTTCTTGCGTCGATGTTTTGCCTGGCGCAGGATGGACATCCTGTAATGGAGTTCGGGAATGTAGGTCCTGACGCCTTTGCTGCCACCGTCTTTGACAAGGACAGCGCTACCAGCGCCATTATCCTTTTTGACCACGGTGTGGTCAACTATGACCCTGATTATGGCACAAGGGGGTATGCTGTCACCTTTGAACGGCATACAAGGATCAGGCTGCTGAACAGAAGCGCTTTTCGGCTTGCTTCTTTTAATCTTGCCACTTACCGCCGCGGGAATATGCCGCCGGAGCTGGAGTCTTTTTCTGGCGCTACTTATAACCTGGAGAACGGGCAGGTGACCACGACCAAAGTAGACAAAAGCAATATCTTCAAGGACAAGGATGATCGATTTGATAACGAGCGGATCGCTTTTCCAAATGTAAAAGAAGGGTCGGTCATTGAGTATACCTTCAAGGTCGTCTATCCGGGGATATCCTTTATACCGCCCTGGAGTTTTCAGGGGGCTTACCCTGAGTTGTGGAGCGAATACGACGTCACTATACCGCTGCTGGCAGACTACTTTGTCAAGACACAGGGGTATCAGAAATTTGTGGTGGATACCACGATCGCGTCAACTGCCAGCTTTCACATCAATATTGCGCCAGGGGGTGTGCCTTTCAGCGGAATGTGGTCGGGGCAGACGGTCAGGAGAATATGGGCTGAGCAGAATGTACCCGCACTCGCGAAAAAGGAGGTCTATACCACGGCGCTGAGCAATCATATCAGCAAAGTTTCTTTCCAGCTTTCGGCTATCCAGGTTAACGGGTACAAAAAGACTTTCCGGAATACCTGGCAGGAGTTGTCGGAAGAACTGTTGAAGAACGAACATTTTGGCGATGATCTTCGGGATCGTAACCGGTGGATAGACGACGAACTGAAAAAGGTCATCCCCGATCTGAAGCCGACAGAAGCTGTCGCCCGTCAGATCTACGACTATGTACGCGATCATATTACCTCTTTGCCCGTGGAGAGCATCTATGCCGAAAAGCCGATAAAAAAGGTCTGGGAGGACAAGCAGGGCGGGGCAGCCGCAACCAACCTCTTATTGACGGCTATCTACAAACATGAAGGATTTGACGCGGATCCGGTTATACTGAGTACGAGGGGACATGGTTATCCGATTGATACGTATCCGATCCTAAGTGATTACGACTATGTGATCACCCGTCTCCGCATTGGCGAAAAGGAATATCTGCTGGACGCCTCAAAAGACTATCTTGGTTTTGGACAGCTTCCCGATATCTGTTACAATGGTCCTGCAAGAGTGATCGGAAAGGATCCCGTGGCTATCAACCTGGTGGCGGATTCGTTGACCGAGAACAGGCAAACTGTCGTACAGCTCTACAATACCGACAGCGGCTATGCAGGCATCTATACCCGCAGGCCCGGTGAATTTGAATCGATGGAGATCCGCAGTCGCCTGAAAAAAGAAAAGCCCGAAGATTTCTTCGGGTCGCTGCGAAAGGGAATGGCCGATTATAAGACCATGACCAGCTTTGGAATCGACTCGCTGGATAAACCGGGTCTGCCCTTGGCCTGGCACTACGAAATGAAATACCGGTTTACCGGAAAGCGCTATTATTTCAATCCTATCCTACACGAACGCCTGAATACAAATCCTTTTAACGCGGCCGAACGGCACTATCCCGTAGAGATCCCTTACCGGATCAACAACGTGTATATCCTGCATATGGAAGTGCCCAAAGGCTATACGGTGGACGAGCTGCCAAAATCTCAGCGGATCAGCCTGGGGAATGAAGGCGGCTTTTTTGAGTATCAGGCGCAACTGGAGGGAGATATCATCGACCTGCGCATCCAGCTGCATTTGAACAAGGCGTACTATACGATCGATGAATACCAGGCGCTGCGCGAATTTTACAAGCTGATCGTCAGCAAGGAGCAAGAGCCCTTTGTATTCAAGAAAGGGGGAACTGAGGAAAAGCTTCCACAATAAAAAGGTCAACTCCTGTAGAAAGAGGGGAATTTCCGCATTAAAAAGTCTGGCCCACTTTTTAACCTATCATTGACAAACGCACCTGCTATGACTGACAAACGGAAAAAGATCCTGGTTATCGAAGATGAAGGAGACATGTGTCTTATCCTTGACCTGTTATTAAATGGAAAGGAAACAGAGGTCGATCATGTCAAGACCTTGTCTGCGGCAAAAGAGTTCCTGGAAAAGGAGCAGCCTTCGCTGATCCTCCTGGATAATCGTCTTCCTGATGGTTTTGGGCTGGAGTTGATTGGTTTTATCAAACAACATTACCCTGCTATAAAGATTGTGATGATTTCCGGCATAGACTTCGCTGCAGAAGATGCCGCTTTGGAGATGGGCGCGGATACGTTTCTTGCGAAGCCGTTCACTAAGGCACAGCTGCAGGATTCGATCCGGAATCTGCTGAACTAGACATTGATTATTCACCTTAAAATTGAATATATGGGAAACTTATTGTATCTCATCGCAGTCATCCTGGTCATATCATGGGCGATTGGGTTTTTTGCCTATAATGCGGGTGGTATTATTCATGTGCTGCTGGTCATTGCCGTCATCGTATTTTTGCTTCGGTTCATCCGCAGAGAGGCATAGGATCTTACGACATAAAAGAGAAGGCCCCGGTATTTAACCGGGGCCTTCTCTTTATTATTTGCGGGCAAATAGACGTGGAATTCGAAAGGCTGCTTTGACCAGCCCTTTCATGGCGTACCAGGCGACCCGGACTGTTCCTGCCAGCAGATGATTGGCGGTACGCGTCAGGCGTTCGTCGGGTGAAGCGGGCCGCTTCATTGATTGCGGTTCTATCGCAGGGCCGGGAAATGCCGTCTCCAGGTGAGGAAGTCTTCTTCTGTCGGTTAAGTTTGTAGTATGCATAATTGATCTTTTATTACTGATATTTCCTGTTGCCGGCAATCAAAAGCGCTATTCCGCCAACCAGCAGGACCGCGCCGGCGTATGGCGGCCAGGCAATGGTTTTCTGTTTGTCGGCTGTGATGTGCAGCGGGCCAGCGTCCACTACTTTTTCGCGCTGCGTATAGCTGAATCCTGTCCAGATAAGCATCGAGACCCCGATAATGATAAAGATGGCTCCAAGGGTTTTCATAGCGTGTCTATTTTGAAGCTTTACTAACGATCCATATAATGATGGCAACGATAAGCACTACGCCAAGCACGCCCACCCATATACCGGCCTTGAAGATGCCGCCGGCCACCGCGCAGCCCGGTAATGCCAAAAGCGTTAACAGAGAAAGGATAAATAAAGACAGGAAACGACTAGTCATGGATTGCTTTTCCAATAAAAATGCAACAGTCAAGCCATCTTGTTTTTGTGGTGTTTTTTACCCATGCAATAGCTCCAACGTGATGTCCTGCAATCTTTTGGGTATTTTAGTCCGGGCATTGCAGGCAAATAAAAAAAAGGGGTCGTATAGAGATACAACCCCGTCTAACGATTGCTTGCCATATGAAAAAAGGTGACAGAAACTGTCTGAGGTCGTGGGCGGATTCGAACCGCCGTGGAAGGTTTTGCAGACCCGTGCCTTACCACTCGGCCACGCGACCTTATGGAGCAAATATAAAACAGGAATATTAGTCCACCAAATTAATAGACTATTATTCCTGTAATTTATTTTTACCTGCTGTTACCCCAGGTTCAGTAAACGTGTTTCTCGAAAAACCGGCTTCGGCTAAGTGCAGGGATGGCCAGGCTGCTGATCCCTGTCACCAGTACGACGCCGAGCAGGAGTCCTTTGAATTGCGCATTGATTGTCGCATCGGAGAACCGGTGCAGGTGTTCGGTCTGGTAGGAGAGATAGATGGTCAGTAACAGAAAGGGAAGAATAAAGAAGAGATCTTTTTTGCCAAAGGCTTTTACAAAAAGAAAACAGACCATTCCAGTCTCCAGCAGGATGAGGTTAACGGAAAAGATAATGGAAGAGACATTGATCAGTTCTGACGGTGCATAGCCGGTATAATCCCTGTAAAAGATATTAAAGGCCAATAACAGGACGCTGTCGATAACGCCGATAAATAAACCAGCCAGTGCGACCTTGGAGAAAACGAAAAAGTCATTATTGTTCATATACTTTCATTTTTCCCTAATATCGCTGACAGGATTAGAGGGGGATTAAGCTGGAATTAGAATTTGATTAGCGGATAAATTTTTGCATATTCCTGCAGGAGCATCAGCCTTTCTGTGTCTGGTAGGGGAATTTTACATACCTTGGTAGCGGTAATATTCCTGGTTTAAACAGTACAGCGATGAAATGGATTGCCCCGATAGCTACCCTTGTTTTTGCGGTTATTTCTTTTCCATTAAAGGCGGATAATGATTTTTGCAGCATTTCGAATGCGGCATTCAAGGCGGGCGAATCACTGACCTATAAGGTATACTATTATGCGGCAGGGGTGTCGATAGGCGCAGGAGAGGCGGTTTTTACCAATACCGTCGAGCGGTTTAACGACAAGATGGTCTACCATGTGGTGGGAGAAGGCAGGACGTATAGCGGTTACGACAAGTTTTATAAGGTGCGGGATCGTTACGAATCGTATATCGATACGGCGACGCTGCAGCCGTATAAGTTTATCCGCAATGTCAACGAAGGAAACTATAAGGTATACGAAAACGTTTCCTTTATAAAGGCTGCGAATACGGCGATCACGCAAAAAGGCGTTTATAAGGTGCCGGCCTGTATCCAGGATGTCATGAGCGCGATCTCCTACACGCGTAACCTGGATTTCAACAAGTTCAGGCCCGGGGATAAAATACCCTTCGACATGTTTATGGATAACAAGGTCTATCCGGTCTATATCCGTTATTTAGGCAAGGAGGTGATCCGCACAAAATATGCAAAGTTCCGCGCCATCAAGTTCAAACCGCTGCTGATCCAAAGCAATATGTTTGAGGCCGGAGAAAAGATGACCGTCTGGGTGTCGGACGACCCTGATCACGTCGCTTTGCGGATCGAAAGCGCGATCGTAGTAGGAAAGGTGAGGGTGGATATGATCGATTGTAAGAACCTTCGTTCACCGCTTACCTCTATGATCTCCTTTTAGTTCCCGGCCGCTTTCACTTCAAAACGCGTGATGCCTGTTCCTGCCGCCCCATCGGCAGTCAGCCCTTCGACGATGACCAGGTATTTGCCGGGAATGTCGGAGCTGTAAAAAACAGCCGGGGATTTTTCTCCTTTGTTGACAGCAATGGAAGGCGTCCAATACAGCACGTTCCGGAAGTCGGGCAGATGGTTTGCCTGTTGTTCTTGACTGGCATAGGAAGGACTGTAAAACTCTCTTTGCAATTGAAGTCCCTCGTAATCCAGCGCAACCGCATGCGGATTCAATACAAATCCAGCCAGATCGCCTTTGTAAGAGATCCAGTTCATAATGCCTTCATTGATTACACCGCCGAAGAAATACCGGTGATTGATCATGTCCAGCCGGCGGATCTTTAGCGGATCAATCGTCATCAGCTGATCGATATCGCTTATGGGAATGCCATCCAAAAGGATCAGCGGGTCTTTTTCAAATAGTTGAGTATTGGCAAGGTCCAGAACGGGTATATGATAATGCCCGTCCCTCTTCTTGAGCAGAATAAACCGGACAAACTCCCGAAGTACTTCTTCCATGGTTGTGAAGCGCGTAAAGTCGTCCAGCACGTAGCTGTTTTCTGCACGGCCATAAAAAAGACTTGTGTCGGCAATGGCAGGCAGCTGGAAACGTTTCAGCCCCTGTCCGGCATAACGATTCAACACCTGTACGGCGATGTCTTTTTCATGCAAAAGATCAATCTGCGACGCCGGTATGACCAGCCTGTTGGCAGGATAATTCGCATAGCCTTCATAAAAAGGGCTGGCGATGTCCACCCGGTAGACAGAATCTGCGTCGTGGTTGGTTTGCACGACAATCTCCTGCCCGCCATAAAAGTCTTTCAGCTCAAAATTGACTTTGCCGGCGGAATCGCTCGTGCCTACCGTAAATTGTGTGCGTGTTCCCGGCACAGAAAGATAGGCATGGATTCCCGCTCTTGCGGGAGTGCCGGTGCGGGTATCGATCATTCTTCCTGAAAAAAGCGCCCCGTGGTACTCCGGCGCGTATTCGAAAGAGGTGGCCTTGAAAATGTGTTCCCAGTGAAACTTTCTCCAACCCTGCGTCAGCATCAACAGATCTGCTGCCGTCTCATCTTCCGGATGATCCAGATAGTAATCCGGTGTTTCGACCCTTCCCGTCAGTTCCGAGCCCAGCCAGAGCCAGGACTCGATATGGCCGGAGGGCGCGGCGCTAAGGGAGTCGATACGAAATACCGAGAGCGAACAATCGGCATCTGTAGCCAGGTTGGAACTGTTCTTTGCGTCTATCCGGATATTGATCTTCTGACGCGTGCCATAGACGGGGGCATCGGAGCTGGCTGCCAGCTGCAGGCGATTGCCCGGATTTTTGAATACCAGTCGTTCACAGAGCGGTCTGCGGTCTTCGTCAAAAATGGTAAGCTGGGAAACACCTTCTCCAAGCGTATTTTTATCGATAAGGAAGCTGGCTGTCCCATCCTGTAAAGCCGCCTTTTGTGCAACCCGGACTACTTTTCGGGTCTGCGCGATCAGATATACGGCAGACCCGACGCCTGCCGCCCCCACATCGATCCGCCAGTGAGAGGCGTCAGGAGAGGAGACCTGCATTACAGCGCCCTGCTTTTCCGCTTCAGGCAGTTTTTCGGTAAATGTAATGCCATTGGGCAGCCGAAAAACGGCTTTATATTGATGGCCGGGTTTCGGCGTAAAGCTAAAACTGCCCATTCCAAAGATCCTGGATTCGAGTTGGGACAGGGTATCACGATCGTCGGCTGTCAGCACCCCGCTGCATGCCGACGACTGGCCAAACTGATCGGTCACGCGGAACGCTACGCGGCTGCTCCTGTTTTCCACCAGCACGCCGCCTTCCGGGAAGAGCCCGGCGTGATAAACAAGAGCAGAATCGATCCTGGTGGTATCCGTCGAAATATGTCCGTTGACAATGGCTATTGACTGTTCAAAAAAGGATTCGGGACCATCGTTCTTCATCCAGTTGGTATAAGCCCGCAGTTTGTAACTGCCGGTTGGCAATGCTACGGGCAGGTAGACCGAACCGTTGCCATGTCCGTTGTTGAGACCGATCTTAGCTTGCAGAACCGGCTTATTGTTTTTGTCCAGCCATTCCAGATAGGCCACTTTGCTGAGGTCAAGCGGATGGTGTGAGCCTGCTTCTACCACATACAACTTGAACCAGCAGATCTCTCCCGCGAGGTATAGGGCTTTGTCGGTATGCACAAAGATCTTTTCCTGCAGATGCGAGGTGCGGTAGCTGTTTAATTTATCGCTGATATCAGTCAGCGGAGATTGTTGAGCGGCGGTCTTCTCCGCGTTTCCCAATATGATTCCAGCGATGGCTATTTTATAGATCAGTTTCATTTTTCATTTCCGGTTTAAAGTATCAGGGCCAGTATGAAGGTTTTTGTGTAATACCTCCTTGGGTTGTGCAGTCCACGCATCCGCTGGTGTTTGCAGTAATGCCGGCTACGCCGTCCTCTATAGGGACCAAAGCCTCCTGTTCAAAAAATTTGACGTAATTGGCGGTGCTCTTCCCAAAGGTCGTATCGGCTATGGGGCAGACATTCGTATAATAAGATATAACCTGCGTCCGATTGATAAAGATCCGCTGCTGCTGCATCGTACCTGCCGAGACCCACCCGATCACGGGCACACTGGTATTGCTGATACAAGTAATGTTTCCGGTAAGTGCGGAGGGCTGTGCGTCGAAAATACTTCCCAGTGACTCCGTATTCTTTTGCATCAGTACCATATAATTGTAGCCGTCTTTGGATAATGCGTACTGCCGCACGTGGATAGAGTATTCTACGCTGGTCTCGGCGCTGTTGGCGGGCAGGGTTACCAGCGGAAATTGATCGACGACGTCTTTTGATAGTTTGGCCGTACTGTATAACAGGATGGCCGTCGAAGAATCGTAATGCCAGCAGCGGTAGATCTGGTTGGAATCGGCTCTTGGATAAACCATTTTTGTACTGGGATCGTATACTTCATAAGATTGCTCCCCGGCATGGTATTCCCAGGTTTCTCCATATTCCCAAAAATAATATCGGGTGGTATCGGCAGGGTCATGCGTACTCGCGCTTATCTGAATGGTATTGTCCGGATTCTCTTTCCAGGAGATGCTGTCGATTGCGGGTGTTGGCCTGTAGGTCACATAGGCGGACTGGTATTCTAATCCATCCGGCGTTCGGATATGCAGACGATATTGCTTTGATGCCACGAGGGGCAGCGTACTGGCGCCATAATATCCTGTTCCTTTTTCAGTCAGCGGGTAAACAGTATTGTCGCTGCCTTCGATCTCCAGGTTGGCGCCTGTTACGGCCGGAGGGTTATCATCTCCTGGCAGCTTGACGGTCCTGGTGAGATGGAAAGACGTGCTGTCGTTGCCGCAGATATATCCTTCCACGACCAGGTAGCCCGTTGTGGGGGAAGCGTAAGGACTGACATATTTATCCTTGCATGCCTGCTGAAGCAGGATCAGCGCGAGGAAGAAGTATATTGATTTCGATCGGATCATTTGCTTTGGTTAAAAAGGTTATTGCCAATAAGAAGGCTTTGTCGTCGATCCTCCCTTTGTCCTGCAATCCGCACAGGTAGGCGCGCTTACATTGACATGCGAACTGTCCGGGTCAAAGGAAAGGGGAACGTATTGCTGTACGATAAAATCGAGGCCATAACGGCTTTTGACATTCACTACCGGCGTATCGGTCGCGCAGGTTATCGTATAATAGCTGGGTACCTGTGTGTTATTGACGAAGATTCGTTTTTGCTGAACCGTACCGGCGGAAACCCAGCCGATGACGGGCAGGCTGGAATTAGTGATACAGGTGATATTACCGGTGATCTGCGAAGGCAGTGCATCGAAGATCGTTCCCAGGGATTCGGTGTTCTTTTGCATTAGCGTCAGCAAATCGTAACCGTCCTTTGTCAAGGCATACTGCCGGACATTGATGGAGTAGTCGACGCTTGTCTTTACGCCATCCGGGGGCAGATAGATCAGGGGGAAAGCAGATACGACATCCTGGGATTGTTTGGCCGTACTGGTGATATAGATCGCAGACGAGGTATCTGACTGCCAGCAGGTATAGATCTGGGCAGAATCGGTTCGCGGCAGAAGAGTGTCCAGACTCTGGACGTACATCAGGGTACTTTGCACGCCGGAGTGATATTCCCAGGTCTCGGTATATTCCCACTGGTAGTAACGGGTTGTATCAGCCGGATCGTGCGTGTTGACATAGATCTGGATACCACGGCCGCCATCGGCCCTCCAGGTGACGCTGTCGATTGCCGGCGTGGGCTTATAGGCGACATAGCTGGAAAGGAATTCCTGGCCATCGGAGGTTTTGATGCGGAGCCGGTATTCAAGAGAAGACCTGAGCGGCAGGGTGTCGACTCCGTAATAACCATTTCCCCGATCGGACATCGGATAGAACGAATTGTCGCTTCCTTCTACCTGCAGCTTTGCCCCTGTTACAGGCGGCGGAACATCGTTCTGCTCACCAGCAAGGGAGATGCTTCTGGTCAGATGATACAGGGTAGGCGTGTTGCCGGAGATATAGCCTTCAACTACCAGGTAGCCCTGGGTTGGGGGATTATACGGACTGACATATCTATCCTTGCAATGTCCGCCCAGCAGGGCGATAAAAACCAGGATCAGCGCTATTTTAATTGATCGAATCATATCCATCAATTAAACTTGATATTATAATTTACAAAGGGGATAGCGCTTCCGAAGATCGATAGCTTGTATCCATTTACCTGGCCATTTTCGGATACGTAGTAGACCGAGTACGGATTTCTTCTTCCGGTTATATTATAGACGCCAAAGGTCCAGGAGCCATGAAACTTCTGATGGACCTTATGATTGCCATCCACGTTCATCGAAAAGTCGGTCCGGAAGTAATAGGGGATGCGGTAGGCGTTCCTGTCTGAATACAAGGTACGATAGGAGCCCGCATAATAGTACAGGCCGATCGGAAGGGTAATGGGCCGTCCCGTAGCATAGGTAGCGTTCAGCGAGACGCTGACGCGATGGGTAAAGCGATAGTTCCCTACCAGTGTGGCGCTGTGGGGGATATCATAATTGGCAGGATAGTATTTACCGCCATTGATCAATTCTCCTGCGTTGGGATCGTCCTGCCGCAGCATCGTCCTTGACCAGGTATAGCTGAACCAGCCATTGATCTTGCCCGTCTGTTTTTTTATCAGCAGTTCCACTCCATAGGCTTTTCCCTTTGTCTCGAGAACATCGGTTTCGATATGGTGGTTCATGATCAGCTCTGCACCGCTTTTGTAGTCGAGATAATGTTCAATCCGTTTGTAATACACTTCGACGGAGGTCTCGATCGTATTGTTCTTAAAATTCCGGTACAGTCCAAGGGAAACCTGGTCGCCATACTGCGGTTTGATATTCGGATCGCTGAGTTTCCAGATATCCGTCGGGGCCATTGCGGTCGTATTGGAAAGGGAATGAATATACTGCCGCTGCGTATTGTAGCCCGCTTTGAGAGAAAGGTCATCGGTCAGCAGATAGCGCGCGGAGACGCGGAATTCAGGACCGCCATTGGTCTTTATAAAGGCGCCTGATTTATAATTCGTGGTATTCAGCAGATTATCGGTGATGACAGGCAGTCCTGGCGCATATTTGTTGACCGTGCCGGGGCCCAGATAACTATACATCGAATATCGGATGCCCCCGTCCAGTGAAAGAGAAGAGTTGACGGTATAGTGATCGCTCAGATAGGCAGCGCTTTCCAGTGCCTGTTCGGCCGGTACGGTATCGGCGACGATCAGCGATTCTGTACCATGCGGATCATAACTACCGGGGTGCAGCTTGTAACGAAGGCTGCTGGCGCCAAACTCCAGTGTGTGACTGGCGCTGAGATAATAGTTGAACTGAGTCCTGAAGTAGGCCTGGGCGATATCAAAGCGGAGCCGGTACGCGGTTAGCGGGTTATCCGTGCTGTAGATATTGTAGTTGTAGTGATCATAGCCGCCAGTGAACACGCTGTTCAGCTTGTTACTGTAGATATGCTTCCATTTCAGGGATATATTCTTATTGCCATATCCATAAGTAGTGTCGTTGTTCAGGTTGAAATGGTCCTGGCTGATGTAGGCGGTCAGATAGAGGCTGTTCTTTTTGTTGATCTCGTGGCTGACGATCAGGTTCGCGTCATAAAAAGAAGCCTTGCTGTTTTTGTACTGGGCGGGCAGTTCGTTCAGCAACCAGTCCGCATAGGTAGTCCGCGCGCCAAGGATGATGGAAGTCTTGTCTTTAACCAGCGGCCCTTCGACGTTGAACCGGCTGGTCAACAGCCCGATCCCGGCCGATCCCGTCCATTCCTTTTTATTGCCTTCCCGGCTGGTGATATCCAATACCGAAGAAAGCCTGCCGCCAAAGCGTGCCGGGATGCTGCTCTTATAAAGTTCTACGTCTTTGACGACTTCAGGGTTGAATGCGGAGAAAAGACCGAAAAAGTGAGCGCTGTTATAGATAGTCGCGTCGTTGAAAAGGATGAGGTTCTGATCGGGCGCTCCGCCGCGGACATTCAGCCCCGTACTGGCTTCTCCGACGGTCTTTACGCCTGGCAGGGTCGTGATCACGCGGAGGATGTCCGCTTCTCCAAAAACAACAGGGACCTGTTTGATCGTTTTGATGTCCAACTTTTGGACACCCATATCCGTCCTTTTGATATTGCTGGCCTTTTCGGCGGAAACAAAGACTTTTTTAAGCGTGGCCACCTGTGTATACAGATCGATATTGATCTTGCCTTCGCTGTAGACCAGCAGCTGTCTTTTGGTATCCTTCATGCCGACGCTCTGAATATTCAACGTATGGCGGCCGCGGGGAAGAGAAATCGAAAAGTAGCCGTACTGGTCAGAATAGACGCCTATCCTTGGGTTCTCAACATAAATGGAAGCGCCGGGGATCGGCTCTCCTGTCTTGGCATCCCTTGCATAGCCGGCAACGGTGACCATGCCCTGTGGATTCCCCGTCTGCTTCTGGCCGATAACATACAGTCTGTTTTCCAGTGTGGCGGCGGGCGCCTTCGCCACTTCATTCAGGTAATCCCGGAGGCTGTCGCTGCTGCCAGAACCGTAGGTAGTATTCTTTTTTCCGGCAGGCCCCGCCGGCATATCGGTGACAATGCTCTCACCTTTTACGATAAACACATGCCGCTGTCTGTCCACCGACCAGGTAAGTTCTGTTCCCTGAAAAAGATGGTCAAGGAACTCAAATAGGGGCTGCTGGCTGGCCGAGATATCCATACGGGCCGTATCAAGCTCTGCCGTGTCATAAAAGAGGCGGTAGTCGACCTGTTGATCGATAGCCTTGAGGATATCTGCAGGACGTGCATTCTTCACATCGATGGAAACCTTGTCCTTCTGAGAGAATACACTATTGGCGGATAAGAGCAGGCTGATGCACAAGAAGATCCTGAAACAGCTGGTTGAGGTCATTCCGGGGCGATTAAGGGGTGAGATTATCATACCAACTGGCAATTTTTATCAAAGCATTCTCTTTGTCCTTTCTGATATTGAGCTGATTGCTTCGGACGAATTTTTTGAGTTCGGATTTGTTGGCCTTTAGCAGATCGAAGAGTTCATTTTTTGAATCGACAATATGATAGACGCCGTTTTGTACCAGGTAATAAGTGACAGAGGTCACGACATATTTATCAACTCCATCGGGGGAGGGTTCTCCTTCCTGAAGTGTCTTCTTCTCTTTTTTCAGCAAAAGGACTTTGCCGCGATACAATTGTTCGTAATAGCCATTTCTGGGCGCGCTCGGATTGAGGCTGTCCCGCAGATGGATAAACCGGTGGTTTCCGATCGAAAAAGAGTCGACCTGTTCGTTGTTCAGCGTCATCCGGAAAACTGTATCTTTTATATCCATGATGATCTGTTCAAAGACCTCATTGAACAACAGGTTTATGTTTTCATAAACAACATGGTCGTAGCAAACGGAGCCCTCACGCATGGAATCGTCTCCAAAATAGGGATTGCCTTTCTTTATTTTATAAGTAATGTCGATGTATTCGCTTCCCCGGTTTAAGCCGGCTTCGGGCGCTAAAAAATTATGATATGTCTTTAGCGCGATGGCATAGGAAGAATCAGTGGGAGAATTTGACCCTTGTATCGACTGTGCCCTGATGGCCGGATAGTATCCGAAACAGGCCAACAGCAGGACGGTCAATGCTTTGGTTGTTGCGCTCATAGCAGTGTGTGTAGTAGTTAGTCTTACCAGAAAGCGCTGAAGTTAACAAAAAGTGCTGATATTTATTGTTACTGTAATAAAAAGGCGATTAAAACCAGATTAAATAGGGGAGGCCGACAGGAAAACCGATGTTGAGGTGAACAACTGCTTTTCAGCGGTAAACCGGATAGGACAGACGCAACGCTTCGTCCATTTTGGCGGTATTGGATTTAGAAATCCCCCGCGTACATGACTGCTTTTCCCGACAACTGTTATTCAAGGTTTTTTCAATGTTGCGCCCGGCTTGTGGGATCTGTCCTGCTGCCGATGTTTTTGCTGCTGCCGGCTGTCGTCTGGGGGGCGCATGTAAAAGGGGGGTATATACAATACAAATACAACGGGGCCGGATCTTCCTCCAATACCTCTAATTACACGATCACGATCACGGTGTTTTTCAGCTGTACCGTCCAGGGGCCGAGAGACGCGGTGTATCTGGGGGTCTTCAATGCATCCACCGATGCGCTTGTCGCGAGCAAAAGCATTTCTACGACAACGGCAAAGACGGTTACCAAATCTTATTTCAGCCCCTGTATGAGTGATCCGCCCAGCATCTGCTATGAGATCTATACCTATGTATATACGCTGGACCTGCCCAATATCAGCGCCGGCTATATTCTTGCCGTTCAGGATGCTTACCGGACCGACGGGATCGTCAATATCTCCGGTTCCGGCAGCGATGGCATAACCATCAATGCGATGATCCCCGGCACGATCAATGGGACCGACTATCATGCGAACAGCAGCCCTACCTTTGTTTTTAACGATACTGCGATCATTTGTTATAAGGGCAGTTTTTCTTATCCTTTCAGCGCAGTGGACAATGTCGATGGAGACAGCCTTTCCTATTCGTTTGGCAACGGCCTGAACGTGGCCAATGCCAGCGGAAATACATCCGGCAGCGCCCCGGGCAATCCGCCGTATCCCTCCTTGACCTATGTCTCGGGATACAGCGGGACTTCTCCGCTGGGCAGCGGCGTTACGATCAACCCGGTGACGGGGCTTATCTCGGGTACTGCGCCGACGACGACGGGCGAGTATGTAGTGGCCGTCTATGTAAAGGAATGGCGCAATGGCGTGCTGATCGATTCGATCAAAAAAGAGCTGCAGGTCTATGTGTACAGTTGTAGTCTTGCTGCGGCGACCCTGAATACCAGCTATACCAATTGTGATAATTACACGTTTACTTTTGAAAACGAATCGACAGCATCGACGATCACCAGCTATTTCTGGAACTTCGGCGTGCCGGGCTCGACGACGGACACTTCTTATTCCGCTATGCCTACCTATACCTATGCCGACACGGGGACCTATACGTTGAAATTAAAAGTTTCCAATTCGGCGGGCTGCACGGATTCAGCCACTTCTGCCGTTCGCGTATATCCGGGATTCACTCCCGGCTTTACCTTTACGGGCAGTTGTTATCAAACGCCTTTTCAATTTACCGACGCAACGACGGCAAAATATGGATCGGTCAATAGCTGGGCCTGGACCTTTGGGGAAACAGGTTCTGCTTCCAATACGTCGGCCTTACAAAACCCTTCTCATCCCTATGCCGCACCCGGAACCTATACCGTAGCGCTGACGGTTGGCACGACAAAAGGCTGCAGCGGGGACGTCAGCAAGACGGTGACGGCAAGCGGCAAGCCGGATTTTTCGCTGGCTTTTTCCGACACCTTGATCTGCAGTATAGATAGTCTTCAGTTGAAGGCCATCAGCAATAGCAGCGGCATAACCTATAGCTGGCTGCCGGCATACAATATCCTCTATGCGGCAACGGATACTCCTACGGTTTATCCAAAAGACACGACGATGTATATCGTCACTGCTACACAGAACGGCTGTGTTGGATCAGACACCGTTACGGTCAATGTACTGGATTATATCACCGTCTCCCTGCCTGCCGATACGACCATTTGTAAGACGGACAGTATCCGACTCAGCCCGGTCAGCTACGCGCTTCGCTATAGCTGGTCGCCGGGCGCAACGCTCAGCGATTCGACGATCAGATATCCCAATGCTGCACCTCTGGTCAGTACGACCTATACGGTTACGGCCAACCTGGGCAAGTGTCAGGCGTCCGGATCGACCACGGTTATCGTCGTGCCTTACCCGGTGGCCGGCGCAGGCAACGATACGACCATTTGTTACGCTTCTGCGGCCAGTCTTCAGGGATCGATGACAGGCGCTTATTTTGTCTGGGCGCCGGACAGCAGTCTGACGAATGCGCAAACCTTATTTCCCGAAGCGCATCCGCTGAGCACCACTGTCTATACCCTGACGGTGACAGACACGGTTGGCTGTCCCAAACCCGTCACCGACAGCGTGGTGGTATCGGTCATTCCCGAAGTGATCGTACATGCGGGGAATGATACCACGGTGGTGGTGAGCGAGCCCTTGCAACTGAACGCGGCCAGCACAGACAGCGCGCTGGTTGCTTATCTCTGGAGTCCTGCAGACTGGCTAAGCGCGATTGATATTGCCAATCCGGTAGCTGTCATCACTTCTGCCTCGGTCGACTCCGTCATCTATACGCTTACGGCTACGACACCGCAGGGTTGTACCGGCAGCGGCCATTTCAGGGTACTGGTCTATAAAACGATGCCGGATATATTTATGCCCAATGCGTTTACCCCAAACGGGGACGGCAGAAACGATGTGTTCAGGCCAATATTAGTAGGGATCAGCAACCTGGATTATTTCAGGATCTTCAACCGATGGGGACAGCTGGTGTATGCTACGACTGTGAACGGAAAGGGTTGGGATGGAACATTGTCCGGCAGGCTGGTGGAACCCGGGACCTTTGTGTATATGGTGCAGGGGAAGGATTATACCGGGAAGGTGCATACTAAAAAAGGAACCTTCATCGTGGTTCGATAGACAGGGTGACTCGGTCGGTCAGTGCCGGTGGATAAACATCGGAGTGATGTTATAGCCGGGCGGGGCAAAGAAAGGGTTTTTCAAAAAGGCCGTATCCGTCAGCGTATTGAGAAAGGCGGTCGACTGTCCTATCTCAAAATTTGATAAAGGAAGTCTGTGCTGCAGGATAGTATCTGTCAGCAGAGTGAGCTGCATATTCTTCCGATAGTGGTCGAATACATTGAGCAGGCTGAAGAACCGGCCATCGTGCCCATAGGGATGCGTAATGGCCACATTTCGAAGCGAAGGCACTTTAAACTTCAGCGAATCCTGCCGGCTGCCGGTGATCTTCATCCTGCCGTAGTCGTTCAGCGTATTGTCTAAAGTAAGTCCAATATTCCGGTAGGACCCATCGGTAAACAAAGGTTCTTTGTGGCAGCTGCTGCATTTTTTCTGAAAGATCGCATAGCCCAGCCGTTCGGGGAGCAGAAAGCTGTCTTTGCCCCGGGTGACCCTGTCGTACTTGCTTTGGGCGCTTACCAGCATGAGCACGAACTGGCTGAGCGCTTTTGTCATCCGCTGTGTATTGATCGTCGTGTCCCCAAATGCCTCTTTGAACATCCGTTGATAACCGGTGTCTCTCCGCAGCTTGTGCAGCACATTGCCGACTGTCTCACCCATTTCATTGACTGCGGTCATCGGCGCCAGAGGCTGCAGATCGAGATGCGAGATCCCGCCGTCCCACATGTATTCTTTCTGCCAGGCCAGGTTTTGCAACGCAGGTGCATTGCGGCTGGTCAGCGTATTGCCAACGCCATGGCTGAGGCTGTGCTCATAGGTGGCGAAGGCGCCGAACTGCTGATGACAACTGGCACAGGATATCGTAGAGTCCCGGCTTAGCCTTTCGTCATAGAAGAGTCTTCTGCCCAGCACAAATCCTTGCAGCGTTGGCGGATTCTTTTTGAAGTCATAGGAAGGCGCCGGCCATCCTGGCGGGATAGGAAAGGAGAGGGGTGTTGGCTTTTGGGTATTGTCTACACCGGCTATTGCCAGGACCATCACCATTCCAAAACATACTATCGTGAACAGGACTCTCAAGGCAGGGATGAAAAAAGTGTCGCATAATTATCCGCCAGCCGCATGGCCAATTCTCCCGGCTCGTGACAGACAGGGTTTTGGCTGATGCGGACAGGATGGACGCCGTCAAAGAGCCGGAGCAGATCGACCTTGATGACAAGGTTTTCTTTTATACCGTTCAATGGCATAACCACCGTTCTGGCCGCGTTGATCCCAGGTTTGTAGCCCCCGATATCCCAGGTATAACGATGCGCCGGCGCATGGGCCGAATCGCTTTGTCCTTCCAGGCGGGTATAGATATAGCCGGTGTTCCAGGTCCAGAACATACCCAGCATCGGATCGAGGTCACCTGTCTTTACTCCGCCCGTATTGGTGATGCTGTCTACTCCAATGATAAAACGAATGGATTGGAGAGAAGACAGGCTGGTGGACAGAGGCAACAAGCGACTGGCGGGATCGGCCTGGTCGATCAAAAAAGGCCCTGCATCGACGGCTTGCACTGCGCCGTCTTTTGCGATGAGGACGATGCCCGAAACATAGTATTTGAATTGTTCGACAGTAAAGGGTTCGCCAAACGAATTGTGATAAGCCGTATCCGAAAGCTGTAAGGGCGCCTGGCCGACATAGTGATCGAAGCGGATCGTCACCTGATGTGCGCGTTGGCGCGTAAAGCCCGACAGGCAAAGGAACAGCGAGAAGACAATAAGAATCCAGGGGCTCTTCATCAACCTAAAGGATACGCAATTTTTACCGGGAAGTTGCCCGTTGTGCGATCTTTTCTTTGCCAGGGGATTGCAGCGGCATCTTTGGAATGAAGCTGCTTATTTGGCGACTTCGATCTTTATCTTCCTGCCTTTCAGTTTTTCTGTTTTGATCAGCTGAAGCGTATGGCTGGCCTTGGATTTACGTATAGCGACAAAGGAGTGGAAGTCCTTTGTTTCGATAAGACCGACGTCTTCTTTTTTTAGCTGACCCTTGCCCGTCAGAAAACCGACGATATCGACTTTGTTGACCTTGTCCTTTTTTCCGGCTGCGACAAAAAGGGTCGTCCATTTGGGCTTATCCGGGACGGGGAGGTCTTCGGGCAGCTCGAGAATTTCCGGGGTTTCTGTAAGCCAGGAAGGAAGCGTTTCTCCCGGCCCCAGGATGAGGATCGCCGTCCCGCTGGCTTCCATCCGGGCCGTTCTGCCATTGCGATGGATAAAAGCCTCTTCGGTTGTCGGAAGATGATAGTGGATGATATAGCGGATATTGGGCACATCCAGCCCCCGGGCTGCCAGATCGGTGGTGACGAGGATGTCGGAAGTGCCGTTCCGGAATTTGGCCAGCGCGCTGTCGCGTTCGGATTGTTCCAGCGCTCCGTGATAACAGACGTTGACGATACCTTTATCCTTCAGGAATTCGCCGGTGCGTTCGACGGATTCGCGATGGTTGCAAAAGATGACTGCTGATCGGCTGCCGATGCGGCAGATCAGCTGAAAAAGTGTTTGCAGCTTG
This sequence comes from Chitinophagales bacterium, assembly GCA_015654595.1. Lineage (GTDB taxonomy): Bacteria > Bacteroidota > Bacteroidia > Chitinophagales > Chitinophagaceae > Puia. The sequence goes on from JAATGQ010000097.1 coordinate 23,790, forward strand.
TCTTTTTCCGGGCTGTTGACTTGTTGAAGCGCCAGCCGCTCGCCCGGTTTGCCGCTAAGGAAGTCCAGCGTTTCAGGTGCCTGCAGACCGACGAAATCCGGGACTGCCGTTGCTGGCGTCGCAGAGGTCAGTATCCTTTTGTTGAGTGAACGGAGGCTGCCGATAACAAAGGACATTTCGTCCTGGAAGCCGAGTTCCAGGGATTTGTCAAACTCGTCGAGAATGAGCGTTTTTATTCCTTGCGGCTGGATGTTTTCCCGGCGAAGGTGATCGGCCAGCCTCCCGGGAGTGCCGATAATAAGCGACGGCCTTTCGATAAGATTATTCTCTTCGGTCTCTCTCAGATGACCTCCATAACAGCAGGTGACGCTGAAGCCCGTGCTCATCGTCTTGAACACCTTTTCGATCTGCAGGGCCAGCTCGCGGCTGGGAGCGATGATCAACGCCTGTGTTCCCGCGGTTTGCCGATCCATGAGAGCCAGCAGAGGCAGAAGATAGGCGAGGGTCTTTCCTGATCCCGTATCGGACAAAAGCACCAGATCGTGGGGGGACATTCCCGCTTCGAAGGCTGCCGTCTGCATTTCATTCATTTGCTTTATCCCCAGACGGGAAATCATCTCCTTTATAGAATCAGCAGGTATTGTCATCCGGCAAAGGTAGGGTTAGTCGGCTAAGTAAGTCAATAAAAAAAGCCCTGGCTTTTGCCAGGGCGAAAATTACTTTTTTTCAGGGTCTTACTACAAAAGGTTTTACTACAGGATTGGATGTTTTCGATTTTTCGGGTATTGGATTCTGCTTTTTTGGTTTTTCGGATTCAGGATGTTTTCGATCTTTTCTAGGATTGGACTATTCCTTGGTTTTCAAGGACTTGGAAACTTGGTTTTCGGAATTTTGGATCATTTGGGTTTTTCGTATTGGATATCTATCGTTTCTGATACAAAGATGTTAAAAATAGTTTCGATGGAGAAATCTATTCGACAAAGGATCGGTTCTGCCCGACGAAAGGAAGATTTACCCGACGAACGTATTGTTAAAGTGATGTTTAATCGGATGATCGGTCGATGTCGTCGCAACAAAAGGGGAACCCGACCGTTAAGCGAGTCTAAAGAAAAGCCTGATAATCTTCGTTTATGCGATCGATTTATTCTTTATTCAAGACCGGAAGCCAGGACGTTTCCCCCTTTTTAAGAAATATGTTTTTTGTCGTTGTATTGTCTCCGCTGGCGACGGCTTGCCATTCCGGGTCCGCGGCTCCGGGATCTTCGGATACAGCCCGGACCAATTCTCCCGCGTTGTCGCGTTTCAGGCGGAATCCGGAATTCCGGGATCATGTAAAAAAAGAGCCTGTCGGCGAATACAGGCTGCGGACGGACGATAAGCTCAACGAGCAATACTTTTCGGTCAGACTTTACGAGACGCATGAGACGATGAAGTATTTGGCCAAGGTAGATTATGAAGGCATTGGCGGCGACGATACCATCCGGCTTCCTGATGTGGGTATACCGCCGCAGCCCGTACTGCAGAAGGGGCCCGAAAAGTATTCCTGTATTATTGGTCTGATGGACAATCAGAATACCTTCCGTCCGCTGAAAAAGGTGTATGTAACGGAAAAGGGCGGTGAATTGAAGATCACCACGCTCAAGCACTACGTCGTTACGGAAGACTACAAGCTGCAGGGACAGTAGACCTGTTCCGCGGGAAGCCTTTGCGCGTGTGGCAGGCGGCTGTTTATGGTTGACCCGAGCCGCCGGAAGAGCCATAGACCTGCCCTGTGGCGTAGCTGCCGGAATTGGAGGCCAGCTGGACATAGATGCCGGCCAGCTCTGCGGGCTGCCCGGGTCTGCCCAACGGCGTCATGCCGCCAAAGTTCTTTAGCTTTTCCTGTGTGGCCCCGCCGCTGACCTGAAGGGGTGTCCAGATCGGGCCGGGGGCTACACCGTTGACGCGGATGCCTTTTGGGCCAAGCTGTTTGGCCAGGGACTTGACGAAGTTCATCGTCGCAGCCTTTGTCTGGGCATAATCGTAAAGGTCCGGGGAGGGATCATACGCCTGTTCGGATGTCGTACCAATGATAGCCGATCCGGGCTGCAGATGCGGCAGCGCCGCTTTGATGATCCAGAAGGGCGCATAGATATTTGTTTTCATCGTCGCATCGAAGTCTTCTGTCGAGATATCGAGGATCGATTTCCGGGTTTGCTGGCGTCCTGCATTGCTGACCAGGATATCCAGCCCGCCGAGACCTTTGACCGCTTCGTCGATCAATTTGACACAAAAAGCTTCTTCCCTGATATCGCCGGGGATGGCAATCGCTTTCCTGCCTTCTGC
>JAATGQ010000197.1 GCA_015654595.1 Chitinophagales bacterium
CCGACGACGTTATAGCCGGCATTCAGGATGGCGTCGAGGCTGGCGACGGCAAATTCCGGTGTTCCCATAAATACGATGCGAGGATTAGTCGGCATATAACAAGTATTTTTTTCTGATCTTTTTAAAGTTGCTGAGTGCAGGTTCCCAGCTGGCACGGATCTGTTCTTCCGTCATTCCCTTTTGAATTTGCTGCCGCAGCACATCGCTTCCGGCGAGCCGGTCGAAGGTACTGCCATTTCCGGTAAAGAAATGTTCTTTATCCGGATACGCTGCCCACGCCTGTAGTATCCATTTCAATGTCCAGCGTCCGCCTGGTTCTTTTCGGGTGTCGATGCCGCTCAGGTCATAGCCGTTGCAGATCAATCCCTGCAGAGGGGGGTGAAGTGCACCGGGTGTGCTTTCCGGCGTAAAGTGATAGCCGTTGTCGGGCAATGAAGGATGCCCCCACTGCTGGAATGGTTTTGCCGTCCCTCTTCCCACGCTGATAGGTGTGCCTTCGAAAAGGCACAGATCGGGGTAGAGATAGATGGATTGTATATCGGGTAGATTGGGGGAGGGTTTGACGGGCAGGATGTATCGGCTTTGGTGCGTATAGTGCAGACAGGGGATAATGGTCAGTTGGGCGGCGTCGCCGGCGATCCAGTGTTCGCCGAGCAGCATACGGGCGTATTCCCCGATGGTCATGCCATATACGATAGGGATGGGCTGCATGCCGACAAAGGATCTGAATTGGGTGCCGAGAACCGGCCCATCGACATAGAAACCATTGGGATTGGGGCGGTCGAGGATGACGAGGGGTTTATGGTTTTCGATGGCTGCTTCCATGTATTTCTGCAGGGAAGAGATATAGGTATAGAATCGGACGCCGACATCCTGGATATCAAACAGCAATAGGTCCACATCCTTCAGGTCGGCCGGGGTAGGTTTGGTTTTTGCACCATAGAGAGAAACGACGGGCAGACCGGTAGCGGGGTCTTTCTGGCTGGCAATAGTTGCGCCTGCGTCCGCGTCGCCCCGGAAGCCGTGTTCCGGCGAGAATATTTTCCGGATGGTGATGCCGCGACGCAACAACGTATCGACGAGATGGGTATTTCCGACAACGGATGTGGGGTTGGCGAAGACAGCCACCGCCTTTCCTTTTAAGAGGGGAAGGTAACGTTCCATTTGATCTGCGCCGGGTATTATCTGACGCTGCGCTCGGGAGGCGGCGGCCGTAAGGAGTAACAAACACAAGATAAGAGCGGAAAGACGCATCATGGTTTGATTTTTTAGGTTTGATTTTTAGATCTGGCCTTCGTTTGGAATAGGCTGCAATTTAATTATTTAATACTACCTTGCAGGGGTGCGTCCGCTAATGGACGCATGTAAATCAATAAATAAGCTGACATGGCACAAGAAGTAAAAGCAGGAGATACTGTGAAGGTTCATTATCATGGCCGACTCACCGATGGATCGACATTCGATTCTTCAGAGGGACGTTCCCCGCTGGAATTTGAAGTAGGTGGCGGTATGGTGATCAAAGGGTTCGACAACGGAGTTCTGGGGATGACGATTGGACAGAAGAAGACGATTGAAATTCCTGTTGCGGATGCTTATGGCCCGAAAGATCCTAATGCCATTTTTGAGTTTCCCATCGACAGATTCCCTCCGGAAATGAAGCCTGAAGTAGGTATGCAGCTGGCGATGAATGATGGGAATGGTCAGCAATTTCCTGTTGTTATCGCTGAAGTAAGACCCGACGTGGTTGTGCTGGACGCGAATCATCAGCTGGCTGGTCAGGATCTGATCTTTGATCTGGAGCTGGTGGATATCAAGAGCCCTTCGAGAATAATAATGCCTTAAGACGTCAAGGGAGCCCAGTATGGCCCTTTTCAGGCAGATGGATATGCTGGCGCCTGATGGCTGCCGGTTGAGGTGGTTTGTTATATCGATGATATAACAAACCACTTTTTTTATGTGGATCAGGCGGCGACGGGACTTGCGTTGTCCACGTTGTCCAGGGTTGGTAAAGGCCGGCCCTGGTATTTCTTTTCAAAGGCCCAGGCCAGCACGAAGATGGCGATAAAGCAGAGGGCCGTGTTCATGATCGAGGCTTCCAGACCAAAATCGCCGCCGGTGATAAAGAGATCGCCTTTGGGTTCTGCAACGAGTACGGATGGCAGGGCAAAGCCGCTTACGCGGAAGCCCAGGATGGGGCCCTGCATAAAATTCCAGCTAAAGTGGAGCATCACCGAAAACCAGAGATTCCGGGAATACATATAGTTTACGCCAAGCAGCAGTCCTGCAAGGAAGAGATTGATAAAGGCCAGGGTCTGCATGCCGGGATGCGAAATATGGAACACGGCAAAGAGCAGCGATGATATGATCAACGCGATCCACTTGTTGGGAAAGGTGTCCAGCAGCGATCCGAGCACATAGCCGCGAAATACGATCTCCTCGCTAAAAGCGATCATGAGCATAAGACCAAGTGAGACAAACAACGCGGAAGGGTCCCAGGTAATATCGGTCCATTCGAGGTGGCCGCTCAGCAGCATAATGACGGCCGACAGTCCAAGCAGCGCGGGTCCGAAGAAGAGGCCGGTAAGCGCTTCCTGCTGAAAGTTGCTCCATGTCCAGCCCAGGCTGACAAAGGGCCGGCGGTCGACCAGCAATACAAATCCTCCTACGCTGATGAGGGAAACGACCAGCTCTATCAGGATGAACAGCCAAAGATACTGGGGGGAAAAGGCAGCTACGGTCGTCAGCGGATGAGCGGCCAGGTCGGCGGGTTTTATACCGGCGATCAGCTGCAGAGCAGGGATCGCGACAGCCAGCGTGACGAGAATAAAACAGCAGCCAAAGAGCAGCACGCGCAGCCAGGCTTGTTTGATTAACGGATTTTTTGATACCTGATCAGCCATAGTCATTATATTCGCCAGGTAATTTACGAACATGTTTGAAAATTATTCCTTTAGCGTTGCGGAAAGATTTCTCCGTTACGTCACGATCGATACGCAAAGTGACCCTCATTCTGCCTCTTTTCCCTCTACAGAAAAGCAAAAAGACCTGGGACGCCTGTTAGTCAGCGAATTACAGCAGTTGGGAGTGACGGACGCCTTCCTTGACGAGTTTGGCTATGTTTATGCAACCCTCCCTTCCAATACGGATAAGCAGGTTCCGGTGATCTGCTTTTGTTCACATGTGGACACGGCGCCCGATTGTACCGGTGCAGGCGTAAAGCCCGTGGTGCATCACCGGTATGACGGCGGTGATATTGTTCTGCCGGATGACCCAAGCCAGGTGATCTCGCCAAAAGACCATCCTTATCTGGCGCATCGGGTGGGGGATGATATCATTACCGCTTCGGGAACGACCTTGCTGGGGGCGGACGACAAGGCCGGTGTGGCGGTGATCATGGACCTGGTGCAGTTCCTGACGAGTCATCCGGAGGTAAAGCATGGTCCCATCCGAATTTTATTCACGCCGGACGAGGAGGTGGGGCATGGTGTCGATAAGCTGGACATGCAGCGTCTGGGCGCTGACTTTGGCTATACGCTGGATGCGGGCGAGCGCGGCGCTTTTGAAGATGAGACGTTTTCAGCGGATGCGATGACCGTTACTTTTCATGGGGTGAGCGCGCATCCGGGATATGGAAAAGATAAGCTGGTGAATGCGATCAAGGTGGCTTCGGCTTTTATAGATATGCTGCCAAAAGATGAGTGGTCGCCGGAAACGACGGATGGCCGTTATGGTTTTGTGCATCCGGTTCGGATGGCGGGTACTGCTGAGAAGGCGGTGGTTGAGTTTATCATCCGGGATTTTATGACCCGCAAGCTTGCCGCTTATGAAGAGGCGCTGCGCAGCCGGATGGAAGATGCTGCGGCTATGTTCCCCGGCGTGAGGACGGAGGTAAAGGTGACCGGGCAGTACCGGAATATGAAGGAGGTGCTCGACTTGCATCCACAGGTTTCCGAATATGCGCTGGAGGCGATAAGCCGGGCTGGGGTAAAGCCGATCAGGAGCAGCGCGCGCGGCGGGACGGATGGATCACGTTTGTCATTTATGGGCCTGCCCTGTCCGAATATTTTTACGGGAGAAATGGCCTTTCATGGGAAACATGAGTATGTGAGCATACAGGATATGCAGAAGGCCGTGGAAACGATCGTGCATCTCGCGCAGATCTGGGAGGAGCACGGCGCTTAGCCGGCGGACAGACAGGAATGGCGCGGGCGGGCGTCACCGCAGGCCTGCTGGCTAAAGTTTGAGCCGGCGGCGGACTCGGTGAAGAGGCGCGGGCGAATTTGCGACCGTCGGTGCGTTGCCTTAGTTAGCGGCGCTGCATGATGTTTTTGATAATCATTTCGGCATGGATGCGTGAGTTCTCGATAAACCAGATATGGGTATTCATGCCGCCGCAGACGACGCCGGCGAGGTAAAGATGCGGGACGTTGGTCTCCATTGTTTCGGGGTTATAGAAAGGCTGGAGCCGGCTGTCGTCGGAAAGCCGGATACCACTGCTGCGCAAAAAGTCGAAGTTGGGCTGATAGCCGGTGAGGGCGATGACGTAGTCGTTGGGAAGGGTGACGATGCCGTCGGGCGTTTCGATGTCGACCTCCTGCTGGCGGATCGCGGTGATCTGTGAGTGGAAAAGCGCTTTTATACTTCCTTCTTTGATCCGGTTTTCGATGTCCGGTTTTACCCAATATTTTACTCTGGAGCCGATAGCTTCGCCGCGGATGACCATGGTGACTTCGGCGCCTTTGCGCCAGGTTTCGAGGGCTGCGTCGACGGAGGAGTTGCTGGCGCCTACGACGATGACCTTTTGCATGGCGTAAAAATGTGGTTCTTTGTAGTAGTGCGTGACCTTGGGGAGATCTTCCCCAGGGACGTTCAGCAGGACAGGGAGGTCATAGAAGCCGGTGGCGATGATGATGTTGGCGGCAGTGTAGGTATGCCGGCTGCTGACGACCTCGAAGCGGGCCGCTGTGCTGCCGGGTAAGAAAGAAGAGGTTGCTGCTGCGTCAAGGGGCTGGATGCGCAGCACGGCTTCCTGCAGACGGATGTTGACGTCATTGGAGACTGCAACCCGGCGGTAGTACTCGAGCGCCTCGTTCCTGACGGGTTTGACGTTGTTGCTGACAAAAGGTATCCCGCCGATCTCTATCCGCTCAGACGTCGAGAAGAAGGTCATGTTTGCCGGATAATTGTACAGCGAGTTGACGAGACAGCCTTTTTCGAGAATGAGGTAGGAAAGGCCTGCTTTTTTGGCTTCGAGGGCGCAGGCGATTCCGATGGGGCCGCCACCCACTATGATGAGGTCGTATGGTGTATTTGTATTCATGTTTTTGTCTTCCGGTGCAAATTTACCATATATTGCAGAATGTGTACATTCACTTCCTAAACCATTTTTTCTATGGCTCCCTCAAATCTGTTGTTCTATTTTTTAGTCCTCATAGTGGTTGCTATCGTATTTAGCAGCCTGGTTACGGTTAACCAGGGCTATATATACGTGATCACCCAGTTTGGTAAGTATAAACGCATTTTGCGTCCGGGGCTTAATATAAAGCTGCCTTTCCTGGAACAGGTCTACAAAAAGATCTCTATCCAGAACCGCAGCGTTGAGCTCGAATTCCAGGCGGTGACGATGGACCAGGCCAACGTGTATTTTAAGAGCATGCTGCTGTACGCGGTGCAGAATGCGGAAGAAGAAACCATCAAGAAGGTGGCGTTCAAGTTTATCGCTGACCGGGACCTGATGCAGGCGTTGACGCGTACCATCGAAGGCAGCATCCGCAGTTTCGTCGCTACAAAGAAGCAGGCGGAGATCCTGGGGCTGAGGAAGGAGATCGTCGAGTTTGTAAAGGCGCAGATCGACCATTCGCTGGAAGAGTGGGGATATCACCTGATGGATCTCCAGATCAATGATATTACATTTGACAAGGCGATCATCGAGTCGATGAGCAGGGTGGTAGCCAGCAACAACCTCAAGGCGGCCGCGGAGAACGAAGGGCAGGCTTTGCTGATCACCAAGACAAAGGCTGCAGAGGCGGAAGGGAATGCGATCAAGATCTCTGCGGAAGCGGAAAAAGAGGCGGCGCGTCTTCGTGGTCAGGGTGTAGCGCTTTTCCGGGAAGAAGTGGCGCGTGGGATGAGCGAAGCTGCCGAACAGATGAAAAAGGCCAACCTCGATACGAATGTTATCCTTTTTAGCATGTGGACGGAAGCCATCAAGAACTTTGCCGAGGCTGGCAAGGGAAACGTGATCTTCCTGGATGGGAGCAGTGAAGGAATGGATAAGACGATGAAACAGATCCAGTCCCTGCTGATCCGGCATGAAATTGGACACTAGTGCTGCAGCAGCCACAGAATTTGCATTTATCCCCTGATTTTTAGCATTTTGTTAATAAATACAAGCGGAGACGGGACGTTATAGCGGTAATTCCATTTTAAATTTACAAGCAGGGGGCGTCGTTTTGCCGGCGCGGACAACCCTATCATTTTTAAATCAGTATTTGGATGAATTTATTTTTTCTGCAGGTCATAGTCGATTCCGCAAAGATTAAGGATAGTCTTGCCAGAGCGGCCCAGATAATGGCTGCGCAAAAGGAAACGTTGTGGGATATTCTGCTCAAGGGAGGCCCCTTGATGATCACGCTTGGTGTTTTGCTGGTCATTACCATTTTTGTGTTCTTCGAGCGCTATCTGGCGATCAGGAAGGCGTCTAAGATGGATGATAATTTTATGAGCATCATCCGGGATCATATCCTGACCGGCAATCTTTCGGCGGCACGCAGCCTGGCCAAGAATACGCCGACTGCGGTGGGCAGGATGATCGACAAGGGTATCCAGCGGGTAGGAAAGAAGCTTGAAGCAATCGAGCGGAGTATGGAAAGTGTCGGCAAGCTCGAGCTGTACAAAATGGAAAAGAATGTTTCGATCCTGTCGGTCGTGGGGTATATCGCTCCGCTGTTTGGGTTCCTGGGTACGATCGCGGGTATGCTGCAGTTGTTCTACAGTATCGCTTCGACGGGAGAGTACAGCATTTCGAATATCGCCGGGGGCATTAATGTGAAGATGATCTCTTCTGCTTCGGGTCTGATCATCGGGATCATTTCTTATGTGGGATACCGGTTCCTGAATTCTCAGATTGATAAGGCGACGCATAAGATGGAAGCAGCTGCGGCTGATTTTGTCGATATCCTGCAGGAGGAAGCCAGGTAGTCGAGGCCCTCCTGGATGGGAATGAGGACCCGGAAGGGTATTTGGGTGGTAGTTTTAATTTAAACAAGCATGAATTTAAGAAGCCGACATAAAGATGAAGGGGAAGTACACACAGGGCCGTTGAATGATATCCTGTTCATCCTGCTGATGTTCTTCCTGATCGTTTCGACGCTGGCCAATCCCAATGTGGTGAAGCTGGCTCAGCCTAAGTCGCAGAGTGATACGAAGGCGAAGCAGACGGTGGTCGTTTCGATCGATGCCAACAAGCAGTTCTATGTGGGAACCAATAAGGTGACGATTGACGAATTGCGAACGCAGCTGCAGCCGATCCTGGCAAAGGAGACCGATCAGCCCTCGATCGTTATCAACGCCGATAAGTCGGTGCCGATCGATGATGTGGTTGCTGTTATGCGGGTTGCCCGGCAATTGGGTGCAAAAACGGTCCTTGCGGTTGATAAGAACGGGGCGCCGCAGTAAAGAATACTTAAAAAGAGAAAGGCGTCGTAAGGCGCCTTTCTCTTTTATATTTCGATATGGACCCTGGCTGCGAAGAAGCTGACCGGGCCGCGGTCTTTGTTGTAACCAGGGTGCTCTACAAACTGGTAGTCCAGCGTGCCGTAGAGATTGGCGAAGATCTTACACTGATAAAAGAATTCGAGGGCGTCTTCCCGGCCATAGTGGGGAAGTTGACCATCTCCGATGATGAAGCCATATCCGCCCGTGGCGAAGAAGGCGCGATGATCTTTGGAGATACCGCTGCTCAATAGCGCAAGGCCGATATTGTCTGCTGATCTCTTCCATGCGTTTCCATAGAGACGGAGCCCCCCGCTGACGATATTATCGATTTCGGTAAAGGCCCAGGTGGCATACTTTCCATCATTCCATCCCACCCTGGCAAAAGCGCTTAGGTTGTGTCCAAGATCCTGGTCGGCATTGAGTCCGAGGCCAGGTTTTTTGCCGTTGTATTTAGTAGTGCCGGTCAGCACATTGAGGGTCGTATCCGTTCCGTTGAGGTATTTGTTGATGACGTCGCGGTAGGTGGGTGCGTTATTGATGTTATAGAAGCCCAGGACCCGGAAGGCGCCTTTATGGCCATGGATGGCGTAGCGTTTTTCGAATTCGATGTTTTCGCTGCTGGCTTTATGCCAGGCCCAGTTCAGGTCTGGACCATTGGCTTCTCTTGGCTCCAGCGAGGTTCCCAGGCGCAGGGTCCAGCCGGGTTTGACCAGTTCGGCGATAAAGCCGCAGGTATAGCCGCGGGTGTTAGCGGCGTAGTCATAGGCGCCATTGTTCATAAAGGCCCAGTTCATGAAGTCGCTGCGGGGATCGTGGCTGACATTGTTGCCATCGAAAAAGTCTCCTATCGAGAACTTGCCGGCCGTGAGCGTGATGCGGGAGGTCGACACCGTTTCGTTAACCTGGTTCTGGTCGTCGGTGAGCTTTTCGAAGTGATTTTTATCGAGGTTGATATGCTGGCGAAGAAAGAGGCGGCCGGTATAGACGGTTGGTTCGGGATTACCGATGCGGAAGGTTTCTCCGTTCGGGAAGGCTGCGACGCCGAGTGTGCTGCTGACGCCTTTCCCGCCTGCCATCTCGGGATTGAAGTAGATGGCTGCTCCTTTCCAGAGCCTGCGGCCGAGGTAGGCGGTGGACGTAACAGAAAAGGCGTGTTGGCCGTTCGGCTGCAAACTGTTTTGCCCGGTGTACGGGGCAGAGAAGGTTGGATAGGCTTGCACAATGCCGGTAAACTGGAAATGGAAGCTCCATCCCGAATCTTTCAGCAGGTGGTCATTGATCAGTGCATCGTTGTTCTGGGCTATTGTTCGGCCTGCCGGTAGAGCGAGGGCCAATAACATCAGTAATCTGGTAGTGCGTTTCATCTGTAGTTTTAGGTAGCGCAAACTTAGAGCAGTGATTAGTAGGTAAAAAATATTTTACTGTTACCTTGTTGCTTTTATCATACGGTCCCGCCCATTGAGGTCCTGTCTTAATACGATGTCTTTAAACCCTTTATCCTGAAGGAGTTGTTTTACCGGGTTGCCCATGGCTTCATGGATCTCGGCAAAGAGAAGACCTTCTTTGGCCAGGTGTTCCAGGGCGAAGTCGGCCAGGGTCCGATAAAAAAGGAGTGGATCACTATCTGGGACGAAGAGGGCGAGGGAGGGTTCGGCTTCGGTGACGTGGGCGGCCATTTCGGTGCGCTCGCTCACGGGAATATAGGGCGGGTTGCTTACCAGCCAGGACAGTAGGGGAAGGGAATCCCTTTGCTGCGGGTCGAGGAAGTCGAGGTGGTGAAAGCGGATATCGACCTGTTGGTCGGTCGCGTTGCGTTTGGCGACGGCCAGCGCGTCCGTGCTGACGTCACAGGCATGGACTTGTAGATTGGGGAGGTGTTTGGCAATCGCGATCGCGATACAGCCGCTGCCTGTTCCGACGTCCAGAAGGGAGACCGGGTCGCCGAAGGCAGGGGGGCCTGACAGGGCAGCCGCGACGGGGGATGAGGTTGGGTGAAGGGGGGTAGCGAGTTGAGGGCGGAAGGTGCGGATCGTTTCCAACACCCATTCCACCAATTCTTCCGTTTCGGGGCGGGGGATCAGAACGGCAGGGTCGACATAGAGCCGCATGCCGTAGAACCAGCTTTCGTTTAGTACGTATTGTACGGGTTGGCAGCGGAGTAATTGATCCAGATATTGCTTATACGAGAGGTTTTGGGCTGAGGTGAGCGGCTGGTTTTTATTAATGAGCCGGTCCGGTCTTTTTTTACCGGTCAGGTGTTCCATTACCCAGTCGGCAATGACGGCGGCTTCTCTTTCGCCATGCAGGGGAGTCAATTCCTGTGTTAATTCCTGTTGTGCCTGTTGCCAATCCATTCGTAAAGTTAGGCCAATTACGTAAATTTGCGGCCTTGACTTCCCCCGAAACATATATGCGTCGATGTCTGGAGCTGGCTCAGCTGGCTGGCGGATATGCTTCCCCCAACCCGATGGTAGGCGCTGTGCTGGTTTTTGAGGACCGGATCATCGGGGAAGGGTATCATCAGTTGTACGGGCAGGGGCACGCGGAGGTGAATTGTCTGGCGTCCGTAAAGGAGGCCGACAGGGACTTGATCCCGCGGTCTACCATCTATGTTTCGCTGGAGCCCTGTGCACATTTTGGGAAGACGCCGCCTTGCGCCAACCTGATCATCGACAAAAAGATCCCGCGGGTGGTGGTGGGATGCCGCGATCCTTTTCCACAGGTGAACGGGAAGGGAATCGATAAGCTGCTGGCGGCAGGTGTGGAGGTGACAACGGGTGTGCTGGAAAAAGAATGTATCGCATTGAACAAGCGCTTTTTTACGGCGCATATGCAGAACAGGCCTTATATCGTATTGAAGTGGGCGCAGAGCAGTAATGGGCGGATTGCGGGGGCTGGCATTGATCCCGCTTCGCGGACGCTGATCTCGAATGATTATAGCAACCGGCTGGTTCATCGATGGAGGAGCGAAGAGGCTGCGATCCTGGTGGGGAAACAGACGGCCCTGGCCGATGACCCATCCCTGACGGTAAGACTGTGGTCGGGACCAGACCCGGTGCGGCTGGTTATTGACAAAGAGCTGGAACTGCCGTCTTCTTTGCGGCTTTTTGATCGTTCTGTACGGACGATCGTATTCAATCTCCACCGGCATGAAGAGTTGGAGAATCTTACTTATTATCAACTGGCGCAGGACAGCAGCCTGGTACATCAGCTCGCGCTGGCCCTCGGGCAATTGAAGTTGACGAGCGTGCTGGTAGAAGGCGGGGCGAGACTGCTTCAGTCTTTTATCGACGAAGGGTACTGGGATGAGACGCGGGTGATCACAAACAATGATCTCGAGATCCCGGTAGGGCTGCCCGCTCCGATCCTTTCCGGGCACAGGTTGGTACAGAGCGAAACCTATTTTTCCGATACGATCCGATATTACAGGAATCCGTTGTCGCTGGCCTAGGCTGCGGCCGGCGGGGGCTTTGCTTCGGCCCTGGAAAGCTGCTGCTGCGCAACCGGGTAAATGCCAGCCAATATCCTATCTTGAAAACCGGCCTGTGCGGGCAGGCGGTAAACCCGCGCATAAACCTTGCTGACAAAGATCATGGCCGAACAAGACTTTTATTATACTATCGACAAGCCAGCTATAGCCGAGTTTAAGGATCGGGGAAGTAAGTTTATCGCGTATGCGTACCCGGTAAAGACCGTGGAGGAATTCAAGGATCGTCTCAACGATGTGAAGAAAGAACATCCAAAGGCGACGCATCATTGCTTTGCATACCGGCTGGGGCTTGACGGCAATACCTTCCGGGTCAGTGATGACGGAGAGCCTTCGGGGTCTGCCGGCCGGCCAATCCTGGGCCAGATCGACAGCAAGACGCTTGTCAATGTCCTGGTCATCGTGGTCCGTTATTTTGGCGGTACACTTCTGGGTGTGCCGGGTCTTATCAATGCGTATAAATCGGCGGCTGCCCTTGCCTTACAACTGGCGCCTATCGCGCAGAAGCAGGTGGAGAAGGAATATGTGATACAATTCGATTATACCCAGGTCAATGAGATCATGACCATTGTCAAACAATACAATTGCCGGGTCGTGACCCAGGAAATGCAGCTTTTTTGTAATATGACCATTGCCATTCCAAAGAACAGGGTGATGGAAGTCACGTATAAGTTGAAGGAAATGAGGGATGTGGAAGTTACTATCGCAAGGGTATAATTTAGGGTGAGGCTGAGCGTTATCAGGGACAGACCTTTACAATTGTCGCAACGATAAGCGGTACAAAAAAATTAACTGAACCGGGGGCTGACGCGTAACTCTTTGTTGCCGTCCTTACTCCCGGTTTTGTATTCGTAGAAACCTTCGCCGGATTTGATACCAAGCGCGCCTGCGGTGACCATATTGACCAGCAGGGGGCAGGGAGCGTATTTGGGTTGGCCAAAGCCATCCTGCAGCACGCGCAGGATCGAAAGGCAGACGTCCAGACCGATAAAATCGGCGAGCTGGAGCGGTCCCATGGGATGCGCCATGCCCAATTTCATCACGGTGTCGATGTCGCGGACACCGGCTACGCCTTCGTAGAGGCTATAGATAGCTTCGTTGATCATCGGCATCAGGATACGGTTGGCAATAAAGCCGGGATAGTCGTTGACGACGCAGGGCGTTTTGCCAAGCTTTTCGGTCAGCCCGACCATTTGGGTCGTGACGGATTTGTCGGTGGCGTAACCGTTGATGATCTCTACTAGCTTCATCACCGGAACGGGATTCATGAAATGCAGACCGACGACCGACTGCGGCCTTTTGGTGACGGAACCTATGCGGGTGATCGAAATAGAGGAGGTATTGGAGGCCAGGATCGCCGAGGCAGGCGCCAGCTGGTCCAGTTGGCGGAAGATCGAAAGTTTGATCTCGGTGTTTTCGGTTGCCGCTTCTACGACCAGGTGGGCGTCTTCTACGCCGGCAGCGAGATCGGTGGTGGTGGTAATGGCTTCAAGCGTCGCCTTTTTATCTTCCGCGGTCAGCACGCCTTTGTTGATTTGACGGTCGAGGTTGAGCTCGATGGTTTTGAGCGCTTTTTCCAGTTGGTGAGACTGGGTATCAATTAATTGAACGGTAAATCCTTTTTGAGCAAAGACGTGCGCGATACCATTGCCCATAGTGCCGGCGCCGATGACGGAGATGTTTTGCATATGGCGATAATAGTTTTTTTAACCGGCTGCGGGTCTGGATTTTCCCGAGGACGGACAGACGTACTGCCGGCTTATGGGCGGAAAGTTAATTGTTATTTCGGAAGTCACCTCGTTTCCAGGCCTGTATAAAGTCAGCCCAGGCGAGAGGGTTGAAGATATTCTGTGGCGGCGCCTGTCCCTGGTAGTAGTATTTGGTAGCGCTTTGCTTCAGATAAGACGAGGCCGCTTCTGTTGCACTGGGAGGCAGACTTCGGGCCAAGGCTCTTCGGGTGGCCGCATTGGTGTTCTGTCGGGCTATTTCTATGTCGTCGTCAGGTACTTTGGTATTGACAAAGTCACGCTCGAACTGTTCCCGCGTTGGACGCGGCCGTATAATGGTATAAGGAAGGTATTGCGCGTCGGCTACCATCAGCTGGATCATGCTGTACTGGTTGCCTCTGAAAGTATCGGGGACCGCCAGTGTGATGGGTTTGTAACCGATACTGGAAAATTCGATGATATCGCCTTTCATCACGACGATGGAGAAGACGCCCTGATCGTTGGAGTAGGTACCCTGGTTGCGACCCTTGACTACGACACTCACCGCTGGAATTCCTTTTAGACTGTCAGCTGTCATAATGACACCGTACAGTTGAACGACGGAATCTTTTAGCTTATCAAACTGGGCATGAACGGCAAACGGAGCGGACAGAAGCAGAATGTATAGTACAAGTTTTTTCATTCGGTCTCAAAATTAAACTTTAAACCGTAATTAGTAAACAAAGTAAGGTGGTCAATGGTTAATTTTGTCTCAAATTAGAGTTTTTAACAAAATCTTTCGCATGACCCCGGAAAAAGTTTTAGCGGCCCTGAGTAATGTTCAGGAACCCGATTTAGGGCAGGATCTCGTAACGCTAAACATGGTGAAGGACCTGGTTGTGGAGGGGAATTATGTGTCGTTCACTGTCGTGTTGACGACCCCTGCATGTCCAATGAAGGATCATATCAAGAATGCCTGTATCAATGCAATAAAATTGCTGGTAAATAAGGAAGCGACGGTAAATGTCCGGTTTAGCTCTCAGACGACGACTCACCGTAAGGATACGCGAGAGGTGCTTCCCAAGGTGAAGAACATCATCGCTGTGGTGAGTGGAAAGGGAGGAGTCGGTAAGAGTACGGTTGCTGCCAATTTTGCGTTGGCGCTGGCTCGCGGCGGCGCGAGTGTAGGGTTGATGGACGCCGATATCTATGGACCCAGTGTGCCGATCATGTTTGGGGTACGGGGTGACCGCCCGAAGATGATGTCGGGCGGCGAGAATGGCAAAGGGCTGATCGTTCCGATGGAAAAGTATGGTATAAAGTTTATGAGCATCGGACTTTTAGTAGACGAAAAGAATGCGGTGGTCTGGCGTGGTCCGATGGCCAGCAGTGCGATTCGTCAGTTCGTTACGGATGTTTTCTGGGATGAGCTGGATTACCTGGTGATCGATATGCCGCCCGGAACAGGTGATATTCATCTGACCTTGATGCAGCTGGTGCCTGTCACGGGAGTGATCGTTGTGACCACTCCGCAGGATGTGGCGCTGGCGGATGCCAAGAAAGGAATTGCGATGTTTGGTCAGGCACAGTTGAAGGTTCCGATCATCGGGTTGGTTGAGAATATGAGTTACTTCACTCCGGCTGAGCTGCCGGATAATAAATACTACATTTTTGGCCGCGATGGCGGGAAAAGACTGGCTGAAGAATATGATCTGCCATTCCTTGGACAGATCCCCCTCGTCCAGAGTATACGCGAAGGCGGTGATACGGGTGTTCCCATCATGGTCAGCGACGATGCGATCACAAAGAAGGCTTTCCTGGACTTTGCCGGAAATGCTGCGCGCAGCGTGGCGATGGTCAATGCCAACATGCGTATGGAAAAGGTCGCTGAAGTTGTGGCTTAGATGTATATTTAATGTATGTACATACCACGTCGCTTCGAGGAAAAAGACACGGAAAAGATCCGGGAATTTGTCCGGGAAAATTCATTCGCCATTTTAGTTACGGTAAAGGATGGGCTGCCAATCGGCTCGCATATTCCTTTGGTGCTTGAAAAAGACGAGCAGGGAAGGGACGTGCTGATGGGGCACATATCGAGAGGAAACGAGCAAAAGTTTACCCTGGCGGACGGAGTCAGGGTTCTTGCTGTTTTCCCCGGGCCGCATGCTTATATCTCCCCGCGTTGGTATACGGAACTGAGAGTGCCTACCTGGAATTATATTGCTGTGCATGTTTATGGTACGATAAGGATCGTGGAAGGAGAAGAGCTAAGGGCCGCGTTGTCGCGATTGATGGATACCTATGAACATGGGATGCCGCACCCTGTCACGATGAGCGAATTGCCGGAGAAGTCGGTCAGCGACGACTTGCGGGGCATTGTCGGGTTTGCCTTATTGGTCGAAGAGTGGCAGGCGGCGTATAAGCTGAGCCAGAACAGAGATCCGCAGAGCTATGCGCAAGTGGCTGTAGAATTGGAAAAGGGAGATGAACAGGCGCGTGGGGTTGCGGAAGAGATGAAGAAGAGGGCCGGGGACGGCTTGTAAGGCGACGGATGGATAAAAAATAATAGCTATTTTTGGCGCATGACACGTCACCAGCTTAGCGCCCGGATACGCAGCACGGGCGCCTACCTTTGTGTAGGTTTGGATTCTGAGATCTCCAAAATACCTGCTCATTTGCACTCTTATGATGATCCTGTTTTTGAATTCAACCGGCAAATAATCGACGCCACGAAGGATCATTGCGTTGCTTATAAGATCAATACCGCTTTTTATGAGGCCGGGGGGGTGAAGGGCTGGGAGACGATGGAGAAGACGGTCAATTACATTCCCGATACACATTTTAAGATTGCTGACGCCAAACGGGGCGATATCGGCAACACTTCTTCCCAGTATGCGAAGGCTTTTTTCGAGACGCTGTCTTTTGATGCGATCACGGTTGCGCCTTATATGGGCGAGGACAGTGTGCGTCCCTTTCTCGAATACAAAGACAAATGGACGATCGTGCTGGGCTTGACGTCGAATTCCGGGTCAAAGGATTTCGAGCTGCAGCAGGCCGGGGATGGATTGCTGTATGAGAAAGTGCTGACGACGGTTGCGGGCTGGGGAACGCCGGATAACCTGATGTTTGTTATCGGCGCTACGCAGGCGGAATCGTTTGAGCGGGTCCGTAAGCTGACGCCGGACCATTTTTACCTGGTCCCGGGGGTGGGCGCCCAGGGGGGAAGCCTGAAGGATATTTCGTCGAAGGCGATGAATGGAGACGTAGGGCTGCTTGTCAATGCAAGCCGGGCTGTGATCTTTGCTTCGTCGGGCGAGGATTTCGCGGAAGCAGCTGGTAAGGCGGCTAGGGATTAACACCAGGAGATGAAGGGGTATCTCTAAATTCTTTTTCACTTTTTGATATGACAAGGGTAGCAACGCCATTGCCGATAATGTTGGTGATGGCGCGGGCTTCGCTCATGAATTTGTCGATGGCCAGCAAAAAGGCCAGTCCTTCGACCGGGATCTTTTTGATGGCTGTAAGGGTGGAAGCCAATACGATGAACCCGCTGCCAGTAACGCCTGCTGCGCCTTTGGAGGTGATCATCAGGATCCCGAGTATGGTGAGCAGTTCACCGGGGCTTAGCGACACATTGTATAACTGTGCAAGAAACAAGACGGACATGGACAGATAAATGGAGGTCCCGTCGAGGTTGAACGAGTAGCCGGTCGGGACCACGAGCCCCACGACAGGCTGGCTGCAGCCCATTTGCTCGAGCCGCGCCATCAGGGAGGGCAGGGCAGCCTCCGAGGACGAAGTTCCCAGCACGATGAGAATTTCTTCGCGGATATTTTTCAGATAGCGGAATATATTGAACCCGAAATACCGCAGGATCAGCCCCAATACAATAAGGATAAACAACAGCATGGCGCCGTACAGGGTGACCATGAGCATGGCCAGCGGCTTGAGCGTGCGTATGCCGTATTTGCCGATGGTGAAGGCCATGCCGCCGAATGCGCCGAGCGGCGCCAGGTACATGACGTATTTGAGTAACCGAAATACAAAGTTGGTGGCGGGTTTCAGCCATCCGAGAATTTTCTCCCGGGTGGGCAGCAGGCTGACAACGATGCCGGTTATGACGGCCAGGACGAGGACCTGGAGGGTGAGATTGGTTTCGAAGAACTCGAGCCAGTTGAATCCTTTGGTGCCCTGGCTGGCATATTTGGACGCGTCCTGGATGGCGAGTCCTGTCCGGTCGATATGACCGGGTTGGACAAGAAGGGCGGTGCCGATGCCGATGGCCAGGGAAAGAGTGGTGACGATTTCGAAGTAGAGCAGGGATTTGACGCCGATGCGGCCTACTTTTTTGAGGTCGCTCATGCCGCTGATACCGGATACGATGGTCAGGAAGATGATGGGGGGAATAAAGAGTTTGATCAGGGCGACGAAGTCTTTGCCCATCCATTCGGTTTTGACGGCGATGGAAGGGGCGAACTGGCCGAGAATGATGGCTGCCAGCAGCGCAATGAATACCAGCAGGGTGAGGTGACGGGAGAACCAGGGGCCGCGATGGGTAGGCGATGGCATAGCAGGTTTATTGCATTTGTTGGAGGATCTGATAGAATC
>JAATGQ010000139.1 GCA_015654595.1 Chitinophagales bacterium
ATCACCATCGTCATCGGTATCATCCAAGGCTCCTTCCTTCAACACTTCATCTTCGCTATCCGCACGATCCACGTCTACACGAGCAAGGGTGCGGCGCTCATCAGCCGTTACATCCGACTCATTGCCTGTTGTAAAATCATCGTCATCACCCGGCTCCAACACATCATCCCCCTCTTCATCCGCAGAGGACGCAGTAGTATCCGATAATTCCCCCAGCTTGGGCGGACGTACATTTTCCTGACCAGGAATATCCTTTACTTCAGGCAGGTCGATTGTATTTTTATTCTTTGCCATAGATAGTTTGTTTAAGTTTGATTAAAGTTACCCAAATTACCAGCCCCGTTAGAGGTCTTTTTCATACCTATTATCGATTCTTTTGTCTTTTTTACGGCGCCGTCCTGCGAAAGTATTATGGCATCCATCCCCGCGGCAAAGCCGCGGAAGCCTAATGTCCGCCCGACCCCGGCTTCGCACCACCCTGGCCATTCTGCGCCGGAGCAGCAATCCTCGACGTGTCATTGCCATTGACATTCTGGGCGCCCGCATTTACATTGCGTTCACCGGTACCCGAATCATTTCCGTTGGGCGGGCGGCGCTCCGTTGCCTCCTTATAATTGTACTGACGCGCGCCAACATTCAGATAGTGGACCAACACAGGGCTTAAAATTGCAACCAGTATACATAACAAAAGCCAATAGCGTTGGGGAAAGCTGAGCCTCTTTTCATTGTTGTTTTCCATCCTGTTCGTTTTGAGAAAAAGTGCAATTTCAATGCCCCCGGTGCGTTAGGGACTCGCGCTTGCATTTTCGACAAAAACATCAACACCCACAATAAGCTGACCAACCCGCATACCCACCTCACCAAACGGCTTAAACGTATTCCCTGAGTTTTACCCACTTCCCCATTTCTCCCAGTTTCCGAAAAAATAAATAAAATTCAAGCTAAAACGGTTTAACAATAACAAATGAAGAAAAACTACCCTATAGTAGTTCACTTTTTTAAAATACATAAGAAAAACATATAAAAATCAACCATTTCCCCATAATCATTATACATTATATTTAGAACTATTATATCTTAGCAGTAGGATAAGGTCTAAATTCGAGTCGACTCATTACCCGGTATGTTCATACCGGGTTTTCTTTTTTTGACAAGCCCTCTTCCAAAAGCATAAAAAAAGCCGCACCCGGAAACCGAATGCGGCGTACATATTTACAAGGCCGGACAGCCGTAGTTAATCGGAATAAACCATCGACCCTGCCGGCTGAAAATTAAAATACTGCCGGGCATTATAATAACAGATATCCTTGACGACCTTTCCGATCCAGTCGTAATCATCCGGCAGTTCCCCATTCGTGATCTCTTCGCCAAAAAGGTTACAAAGAAGACGACGGAAGTATTCGTGTCTCGGATAAGAAAGAAAGCTTCTCGAATCGGTCAGCATCCCTACAAACTTGCTCAACAGCCCCATATTAGACAGGGCATTCATTTGTCTTAGCATTCCATCCTTCTGATCCAGGAACCACCAGGCCGAACCAAACTGGATCTTACCCGCAATGGAACCATCGTTGAAATTACCGATCATCGTCGCCATCAATTCGTTATCGGCAGGATTCAGATTATACAGGATGGTGCGCGCCAGCTTGTCTTCCCGATCGAGGCGATCGAGGAATTTGGCCAGATTCCTCCCCTGGGAGAAATCCCCGATAGAGTCCCAGCCCGTATCGGGCCCGAGCTTCTGCATCATCCGGCTATTGTTATTCCGCAGCGCACCGAGATGGTACTGCTGCACCCATCCCTTTGCCCAGTCCCATTCTGCAAAATGCACCAGCATCGCAGACTTGAATTTGCGGCGCTCCGTATCGTTCAATTCTTTCCCTGTCCGAACTTTGTTAAAGATAGCTTCCACTTCGGCGCCGGAAAACTCTTCCACATAGATCTCTTCCAGCCCATGATCGGAGACGGTACATCCCATCGAAGCAAAGAAATCAGGCCGGTTCTCCAGCGCAAATAAGTAATCGTTGAAATTCGAAATGGCCACATTCGATGCCGCCTCCAGTTTCTCGATATAGGCGTTGAACTTTTCGGGACTATCGGCGTTCATTGCGTTATCGGGACGGAAAGCCGGGAGAATAGGGATTTCAAACCCATCCTTTCTCAGCTGTGAATGAAATTCCAGTGTGTCTACGGGGTCGTCTGTCGTACAGATAGTGCGCACATTCATCTTGCGCAGCAAACCGCGAACGGAATATTCCTTTGTCTGCAACAAGCTGCTGCAATGATCGTACACCTTCCTGGCGGTCTTTCCGCTGAGTATCTCGCTGCAATTAAAATAGCGTTTCAATTCCAGGTGCGTCCAATGATACAGCGGATTACGCAGGGTATAGGGGACCGTCTCCGCCCACTTTTGAAACTTCTCAAAGTCGGGGCGATCTCCTGTGCAGTAGCTTTCGTCCACCCCATTGGTCCGCATCGCGCGCCACTTATAGTGATCTCCATATAACCAGGCCTGTGTCAGATTAGCAAAGCTCTGATCCTCTGCAATCTGTTGAGGTTGTAAATGACAGTGATAGTCGATGATCGGCATATCCTTGGCATACTCATGATACAGCCGCACTGCCGCTTCACTGTTCAAAAGAAAATTCTCGTCCAGAAATTTTTTCATACTCATTTTTTTATTTGCGCTATCAACCATTTTGTCAGATCCCTTGCCGCATTGTAATTCTCGAAGTCTGCCGGCAGCTTCCGGCCATCGGTATATTCGTTGTAGAACCAGGGGTCTCCCACCGCAAACACAGTCCCCTTGCCGACTTTGCTTACCGCCATGATCACTTTCCCGTTATCGGTATACTGCGCTTTGGCCGGTTCGCTCAACGAAAGCGTGCTCAGTTCTTTGATGTAAATTTTATGTGTTGTCCGGAATATATCATCCTGGGCTTTTATGGTAAAAGCTCCCATCTCAAACTGACTGCCGGTCACTTTATGATAGTCGTCGAAGTTGAATTGAATACCGAACTGTCCTGCCAGCTGATTGAAATGAGTAAATTCCATATTCGCGGAGTCGTTCCCCAACAGAACCAGCACGCCGCCTGCCTTTACCCAGTCCAGCACGGCCTTTTGGTCCGCCGCAGAAGGATAGTTGGGCATGGGCACTTCGCGTTCATCATCGGGATCGACGATGATATAAACCGATGCCTTTTTCAGTTTTTCTGCGACACCGCCGCCTGCGACAGAGGGCGCCGTCGTCAGCGAATCTGTCCGCATACCATATTGACGGAAAAGCTGTCCCCATAATGAGTAACCATTGTTATCCAGTTCATCCCAGATGTAGTGGAACCGTACTGTCGTGCCAGTTATATCTTTGTGATGCTCGTTGTCAAAGTAATAGTCCAGTAACACTGTTTTGCCTTTTCCCAAAGAACGATCCGCAAGACCATCCATCTCGCCGGCCGCCAGCAGGAAAGCGCCGACTCCCTTGGGATCGTTCTCTGCCACCTTTTCGCCGATATAGTACCCATAGCTTCCGTCGCGATAGGGTTTTCCGCCCAGACCACTTACGCCTACCGTACCTTCCAGGTTGGTCTGTCCATCTGCGCCAGTCTTTAAGAACTGCTGCAGAATGCCCTTATAGCCCTTCTCCGCCGCAGCCAGATAAGAAGCCGGCAAATAGCCCAGCCGCACACCTTTAGCCAGCGTATAGACAAACATCGAGCTTGCAGAAGCTTCCAGGTAGTTGCCCTTTTCATGCGGCTTGTCCAGCACATCCCACCAACAGCCGCTGGCAGGGTCCTGCGCCTTTTGGATGGCTTTCGCATAACGGCTCAATATCGCTTCCATCGTCTTTTTTCCGGGATGATCGGCGGGCAATTGTTCTAATACGTCTACCAGCGCCATCCCATACCAGCCCATCGCCCTTGCCCAGAAATTGGGAGAATGGCCCGTGGATTTGTCGGCCCACTGTTCTGTCTTTGATTCATCCCACCCGTGGTACAATAGTCCTGTCGCTCCATCGCGGGTATGTTTCTCGATCGCCTCGAACTGGCGGACCACGTCGTCAAATACGCTGTCCTCATGAAAGAGGGCTGCGTATTCTGCAAAGAAGGGCTGAGCCATATACAGCCCATCGAGCCATACCTGTTGGTTGTATTTCTTCTTATGCCAGAAACTGCCTTCCGAAGTACGGGGCTGCTCCCGCAATTGCTGTCGCAGCGTGCCAGCCGCCTTATAGTATTTCTCCTGTCCTGTCACCCGGTATAAACTTAGCAGGATGCGGCCGCAAAGCAGGTTGTCAAGATTATAATCTTCCAGCTTATAGGTTCGGATCCTTCCATCTTTATCGACCAGCCTATCCATCTGGTGCTGCACGTATTTGAAGTAACCCGCGTCTCCGGTATTGTACCACAGTCCTTCCAGTCCCTTCCATACGACAGCTTCATCATAGGTCCAACGTGCAGCGGCCGTATCTCCGTTATCCTTCCATACATTCATCGCCGTAGCCGCCATTCTGGCCCCGGGTGCAGCAGCGACAGCATCCTGTTGCGCATACCCCGTTGACAAAAGACATGACCCGGCCAAAAGCAAAGCAATAATCTTCATAAGCTTATTTTAAGGGATTCCATTTTCCGTGAAAAGCCCAATCGGGATTGATCGAACCGGCCGACGGCGCCCCAGGCGCCAGAGATAGATTATCGGCATACCAGCTGTATTTTTTGCCCTTCTTGTGACAGTCGAAATAATAGACACGACGTCCCCACTGGATAGGCCTGTCCTTTACCGGCACCTGGTAGATATCCTGGTCAGCCATATTGGCTGCGAAAGAGCAATGGATCAGATAGAACTGCGCATCCCGGTGAAACCGGCCCAGCCTGAATCCGTCATAACCAGAAAAAGTACAATCCTTCAGCACCGTCTTTTCATCCGCATCCCCCGAACCGTCATGCCAGATGCTGGCGGGGCCGTTGTCCGCGACAAAGGAGCAATTCTCCGCATAGGCCCAGCCCCGCGGACAATAAAAATCCACTCCTCCTTCCATTGTACAATCCTTGAAATAAAACATACCCGCGGATACATTCCATGGGCTGACCGTATCGCCGCCAAAAGCGCGGAGATGGCAGTTGATCACCCGCAGTCTTGTCGTCTGAAAAGAACGCAACGCCATCTGATGTCCCGTCCGGACCACCGATCTTGTGTGACTGGCGGAATCCAAAGCGCAAGCTACCTTAGCTGACGCTTCGGTATGATCAAACCCATAACTATTCTGGATCGTCAGGTTCTGCAGGGTAATGTCGCTGCCGCGCAGATTCAGCGTAGCCACTCCCCAGTCATCCGGGTGCGAACAACGCCAGATATCCCGGGCTTCCGAAATGGTGAGGATCGTACTGTCCCTGTCCTCGCCTTCCAAAACGACGTTGTTCTTGTCGAGAAAGATCTTCTCCGTATAAACACCTTTCCGGATAAAAATATGCCGTGGTTCAGAGGCTTCGGCGGGGAGGCTGTTGATGGCATCCTGTATCGTGCGGTAGTCCCCATTTCCCGAGGCGTCGACGATGATCGTCCATGCAGCTGTCCTCAGCGGCTTCCTGCCATGCGACTTATACGCCGAAGCATCGATGATGATCGGGGCATCCGTCGTATCGGCAGCCGTCGTATCGACACGCACAGCTGTGTCCTGGGCACACACACAGTAACCAGACAGAAGGAGGACAAGCAATAGAACATTTCGCATAGGCAACCAATATTATGATCAAATCAAAACAACAAAGTCATTATCCATCAAAATGCAACTATTTTTTTGGCGTCTAAACTTTCATAAGCTTTTTCAATAACCCGGATGATCTTTATCCCCTCCTCTGCCGTAACGGGCAAAGGCTTGCCGTTCCGGATCGCTTCATAGATCCCGTTGAAGTAATCCATCGCATTTCCCTTTTCGGTGGGAACCCGTTCGCGGATCTCTTTTCCATCGATTACCGTATGCAGCAGTCCCTGCTCGCTTTCCGGCTCTATTCCCCAACCTGGTCCTTCGGGCAGCTCCCCGGCAAGTAAATGCTTTTCCTGGACATCGGCCCTCGTCTTCAAAAACGTCCCCGCGTGTCCAAATACACTATACGCCGGAATGGGCTCCCTTACCAGGTAGCTCGACTTTAAACGGACACGTATTCCCGGATAATATAAAAGTACTTCCATATAGTCCTCCACCTGGGAGTTATCACGGATGATGAACAGATCGGCAAAGACGGCGACAGGGTCGCCCAACAGCTGAAGCGCCTGATCGATCAGGTGCGACCCCAGGTCATACAACAAACCCC
>JAATGQ010000171.1 GCA_015654595.1 Chitinophagales bacterium
TAGCACACACTGTCTTTTTCCGTTTACGATGTTGTACCTGGCGGCTTCCGCGCTGGTTGCCTGGTTTATTCCCGGTCTTATCCTGAGATCCCGCTACCTGAAAGCAAAACAGAAAAATGTTTAAAGAGCTTAACCCGATATTGCACTCTCAACTTCGGCTGGCCGTCGTTTCGATCCTGATCTCTGTCAAGGAGGCCGAGTTTACCTATCTCCGGGAGAAGACACAAGCAACGGCCGGCAATCTCAGTGTACAGATCAACAAGCTGAAAGAGGCCGGTTATATCGACGTCATCAAATCCTTTAAGGATAACTATCCCCAGACGATCTGCAAGATCACCCCGCAAGGCGTCGAGGCTTTTGAAGAATATGTGAAGAACCTGCAAACCTATCTGAACATCAATAAAAAATAACGGGCCGTCATAGACGACCCGCTGTGTATTCGAAACCAATTCAACATTAACTCTTTGCTAATCTCATCGTCAGCCTTTCGTTGCTGTTGATGATCACTTCCAGCTGATACATGCCGGGCTGCAAACCCGAAGTCCCTTCGATATTGTACATGTTCGAGCCGTTATCGCCCATTGCAGATTGTTTGATCACTTCGCCGCCTTTCTCATCCATCACGCGCACCATCACAAATGCCTTTTCTTTCAGCTGTACGTTAACCTGGATGTCGTTGACGTTCGGATCGGGCGTAACGCTTACCGCTTCTACGCTTTTGCTGCCATAAGAGCGGAGGATCAATACCTTTGAATACGTAACCCGGCCCGCGTTGTCGATCTGGCGGATACGGTAATAAAGATCATTCTTTCTTTCCTGTTCGTGCATCTTGTCGGAGAAAACATATTCCTGACCGTTGTTGTTGGCCGTTACTTCTCCCACCTTCTTATAATATTCCCCATCCAGGCTGCGCTCGATCTCGAAGGTCTTGCTGTGGTTGTCCGGAGCCGTATTCCAGTTGATGGCTACTTCTTTCCGGCTGTACAGGGCCTGAAAGCTCGTCAACGTGCTGCGAGAAGGAAATTTGATCGTCGCCGTTGTTGTAACAGAGCAGAGAGAAGGAGAGCCGTTGTCACAAACCTTATAGGAGAATTGAGTCTGGTTTCCCGTGAAGCCTTCCTTTGGAGTAAAGCTGAATGTCCCGTCCTTTTGAAGCTGGACCAGGCCGTCGGGCGATTCCGTCAGCAGATAGGCGGTCATTGTCTCGTGATTTGGATCGTAGTCGTTGCTGAGTACGTTTCCGCTGGCAGTATGCGAAGCGGTACCCGTAAACTTGTCGCGGAGGGCTACGGGTGCTGTGTTGCAGGTAGAAGAATAATGAGCGGGGGCGCCAATCGACAGCTGGTCGATCGCGATGCGTTCGCTGCCGCCGATACCCTGGTAATTGATATAGAGCTTATAGCTGCCGGCAGCGGCAAGGCTGAGCGTCTTAGAATAATGAAAGACCTGATCCTTCTGTGCGCCTGTCAGCTCGAGGCTGTCCAGCTGCGTGACGATATTATCGCTGCCGTCTGCGGCGCAGATCTTTATCCAGCGGCGATCCTGCACCGGCTGGTTGAAAGTATATATAAAGGAGACCACTACTGTGGAAGACATATCCAGCAGGGGGCTGTAGATACCTGTTTTTTCGCTTGCGCTTGCGCCTGTTCCGGAAACCATGGCGCCATCGCCTTCGAGGTTGGGTGACCAGCCGCTGCGGTTGATATCAAAATCGGAGAAGAACCAGCAATTTCCCTGGAGATAACCTTTTACTTCGGTGAGTGTGATCCCTGGACGGGAGTTGAAATTATCGGCTGTACCGGCAAACACGGGTTGAAGAGAAAGTGCGAGCGCGGGAGTGAGTATAACCGACAATAAATTCCTTTTCATCTTGTAATTTTCAGAAGGTGAATGAATGGTTGAGAAACACGTCGGTGATTCAAAGGAAAAAAGGAACAAAAAGGAAATTAGATTCGGCGAAGTAGGTTATTGTGATCTAAGGGAGAATTGGTCTTCTGATAGGCTTGAACGTAAGATCTCCAGGCGGAGATAGACCAAAGATAAGATCAAGAATCGGCTTTTGCAAGCCTCCTGCCCAAAAAAACGGCCGCCTTTCAGGAAAGTAGGCGGCTGCTTTTTTCGTCTTATGCCCGGCAAGGGTCTTTGCCGGGGCAAGGCCCGTGTCCGGCGGCCTTCTTTTACTAATTTTCTTCGATCTTTTCGTCGACAGCGTTCGCCAGAACGACCGCCCCCATTTTCCGCATCGGATTCTTCCGATTTTCCTCGTATTCCTGTCGGTTGTGTATGATATCGATGCAAGTATATATAGCAGAAAGAAATGAACTGTGATCGGCCTTGTTCTTCCCGGCGATGTCGAACGCCGTTCCGTGGTCTGGAGAGGTCCTGACCATCGGCAGTCCTGCCGTATAGTTGACGCCTTCTCCGCTGGCCAGGGATTTAAAGGGGATTAGCCCCTGATCGTGGTACATCGCCAGTACTGCGTCGAATTTATTATGATAGCCCCGGGCAAAAAAGGCGTCTGCGCTATAAGGACCAAAGACCAGCATATTGTGTTTGGCGTCCTTGATGGCGGGTTTGATGATCTCTTCTTCTTCTTTGCCGATCAGCCCTTCGTCTCCGGCGTGGGGGTTCAAACCCAGGACCGCAATCCGGGGCTTGTCGATGCCGAAATCCCGGATCAGGCTCTCTTTCATGATGTTAAGCTTGGACAGGATCGCTTCCCGGGTGATGTGTTTTGCGATATCCTTGACGGGCACGTGTTCAGTGACAAGGCCTACCCGGAAGTTGTCCGACACCATCAGCATGACGACGTCATTGACGCCAAAGGCAGACTGCAGGTAAGGCGTGTGTCCGGTGAAGTCGAAAGACGGGGACTGCGTATTCTTTTTATGAATAGGCGCCGTTACGAGACCCTGTATCTTTTTATCTCTCAGCGCTTCTACGGCGGCTGTCAGCGACTTTACCGCATAAGAGCCGCCGATATCGGTCAGCTGACCCGGTGTGATGGCGATCTCCTCTTCCCAGCAGTTGAAGATATTGATCTGTTTGTGCGCTATACGGGTGAATTCCTTGGTCGTTTGATAGTTGAAGTTCATCTCAGGCGTCGACTTGCGATAGAAGTTGATCAGTTTG
Organism: Chitinophagales bacterium; assembly: GCA_015654595.1. Lineage (GTDB taxonomy): Bacteria > Bacteroidota > Bacteroidia > Chitinophagales > Chitinophagaceae > Puia. Next base: position 3,133 of record JAATGQ010000171.1, read on the forward strand.
TTGGAAGCAAAGATCAAAGGCGTACACAGTTCCAGCAGCCGGTGATCGGAAAAGGTTTTTATGATGATCTCTGCGCCAATGCCATTAAGATCTCCGATAGAAATACCGATCACAGGTTTTTGTTGTTGGTTGCTCATTAGATAAAGGTAAGACTAATTATGCGTCCCGCAAACCCGGCCACTAACGGGCAAAGTCTTACATTTGCCCTTCCATGTATACGCAGAAAAAATCCCTTGGCCAGCACTTTCTCCGGGATGAAAACATCTCCCGGAAGATTGTGGCCGCGCTCCAGGAACGTCCCTTCACCAGGCTTCTGGAAGTAGGTCCAGGTGCGGGGGCA
>JAATGQ010000193.1 GCA_015654595.1 Chitinophagales bacterium
ATTTTATTCCGGCTGAGGATGAGCTGGGTTTGGGGGATATCCCTACTTCGCACCAGGCGGGTTATGTTGCTTTAGTGATAGGTGCGGCGCTGGCGACGAAGAAGCTGCCTTTGCATAAGCTGAAGGAAATTTGTGAGCAGGCTCGTTTTCCGCTGATTCTGTTGGGTGGGCCGGAGGATGCGGCTGTGGGGATGGAACTGGCGGCTATCGATCCGATACGGATCTATAATTCCTGCGGGAAGTTTAATTTGAATGAGTCGGCTGCGCTTGTCCGGCAGGCGAAGCTTATTGTTACGCATGATACGGGGTTGATGCATATAGCGGCGGCGTTCAAGAGGCCGGTGGTATCTATCTGGGGGAATACGGTGCCGGAGTTTGGGATGTATCCTTATTATGGGGAGAATTATCTTTCCAATTATAGAGGGGAGGCGGTTGGGAAGCTGCCTTATGAGATGATGGAGGTGGAGGGGTTGTCCTGCCGGCCTTGTTCCAAGATAGGGTATAAGAAATGTCCGAAGGGGCATTTCAAGTGTATGGAGCAGCAGCCGGTGGAGCGGGTGGTGCGCGCGATAAACCCCGGGTAGGGGTGGACGCCCGGGTTTGGGGCGCGGTGGCGTGGCATAGGCTTGCAGCATTGTTATTCGGCGGAGCGCAGGCTGCTGGCGGGGTTGATGATGGCGGCTTTTATCGTTTCAAAGCTTACGGTAAGCCAGGCCAGGAACAGGGCGGCCATCGAGGCAAAGAAGAAGACGGTCCAGCCTACTTCGATGTGATAGGCAAAACTTTCCAGCCAGCGATGGATGGCAAAGAAGGAAAGAGGAACCGATATAAGGACAGCTATCCCGATCAGACGGGTGAAGCCTGTCGACAAAAGATAGACGATATTGAAGACGGAGGCTCCCAGCACTTTTCGGACGCCGATCTCTTTGGTGCGTTGCTGGGCCATGAAGGCGGAGAGACCGTAGAGGCCGAGGCCGGAGATGAAGATGGCCAGAAAGGCGAATAATTTAAAGATGTTTCCCATTTGTTCTTCACCCTTGTACAGATTGGCGAGGTCCTGGTCCAGGAAGTTGTAGCTGAAGGGATAGGCTGGATTGAGGTCTTTTGTGATCTTTTCCATCGCATGGATGGTCGCTTCGGTGGTGCCGGGCCGGGCGCGAACCACAACAGTACCTCCCCAGCTATTAACGTGCAGTACCAGGGGTTCGATGACCTGGTGAATGGGTTTGAAATTAAAGTCTTTTACTACGCCGATGATGGTACCTTTCCGGTCCCCCCATCCGAGCTGTTTGCCCACAGCATTGCTCATAGTGAAGCCCATTACGCGTACGGCGGTCTCATTGATAATATAACTATTGGAATCGGTTTTAAAAGCAGGGGAGAAGTCCCGGCCCTGCAGGATCTTCATGTGGAATATGTTGATAAAACTTTCGCTGACGGCCAGTGATGGGATGATGACCTGGGACCTCGGGTCTTTGCCTTCCCATTTGATATCGGCATCACCGGCCATGATGTCGACGGGCAGTTCGGATACGATGGTGTAGCCGCTGGTGAGCGGATTTTGTTCCAGCTGGGTGCGCAGGGTTTTTTGTTTGCTCCAAATTTCTCCTTTCATCGGCATATAGAGTAGATTTTCTTTTTCGAAGCCCATATTACGGCTGCGGATGAATTCGAGCTGTCGGTAGACGACGATGGTGCCTGCGAGCAGTACGATTGATACGACGAATTGGGTTATGACGAGTCCATTGCGGAAGGAGAGATTACCGCCGAGGGTCCGGAGGCTGCCCTTCAGCACTTTTACGGGTTGAAATCCCGAGAGGAAGAGGGCGGGATAGCTGCCGGCCAGGAGGCCTGTGAGGAGGGATATGCCCAGCAGGGTAAGCAATAGTTTTCCATCCCAGAGACTGAGGCTGAGGTCCTTGTTGGCGAGATGGTTGAAGAGGGGGAGGGTCAGCTCTACCAGCGCGATGGCCAGCAGTAAGGCAAAGAAAGAGATGAGCATGGCTTCTCCCAGGAATTGCCTGATGATCTGTCCTCTCAGAGCGCCTACTACTTTGCGTAGCCCTACCTCCTTCGCCCTTCTTGCCGAGCGGGCTGTCGCCAGGTTCATGAAGTTGATGCAGGCGACGATGAGGATGAAGATGGCTACGATGAAAAAGATGTTTACGTATTGTTTGTTGCCATGGCCGGGCAGATCGACCTGTAATGCGGGGTCAAGGTGAATAGAGGTAAGGGGCTGCAGCTGGAATGTGGCTTTGAGAATACTTTCTTTTACATGCTCCCTGAATACCTGGTCCATCTGCTGGTTGATCCGGGTCATCGCGGAGGGGGTGGGTACAAAGTTTTTGTCCAGCAGGACATAACTGTAAAAGTTAAAGCTGCTGTAGACGTTGTTCGCGATGTCATCCCGGTCGGTTCCACCGCTGGCAATGGGTAGGATGAAGTCGAACTGCAAATGGGAGTTGGTCGGAATATCGGCCAGGACACCGGTAACGGTGACATAGTGATCGTTGTCTTTTTTGAGGGTCTGGCCGAGAGCGTTGTGGTCGCCGAAATATTTTTTTGCCATAGAGGCGGTGAGCAGGACGCCGTCATGATGAAGGAGAGCTGTTTTGCGATCGCCCTGTAGTAAAGGGAAGGAGAAAACCTCGAGAAAAGTGGAGTCAGCGTAGAAGATCCTTTTTTCCTCGAATTTGCGGTCGCCGCCGGCGTCGAAGAGGGCCCGCGCAATATGACTCAGGCGGACGGTATTTTTTATCTCGGGCATGACTGCCTGCAGGCCGGAGGGCATACCAGCGGGGTTGACTGCGGCTTTAAATCCGGATGCGTCAGCGGTGATACGATAGATCTGGTTCGCGTTGG